>NZ_JAPDDS010000003.1:0-300000 GCF_025950085.1 Luteolibacter flavescens | reverse complement strand
GTCGAAGCCGGTGCCGGTCGGAGCCGGTGGCGTGACGGCGAAGGACGATGCCGGATCACCGGCGAGAGCGGCGGCGGTCAAGAGGGGCAGGGCGGCAAGGCTACGTCGGAGGCGTTTGGACATTTCCCCCTCTAACCGATGTTCTGGAAATTTGCCAGAGACGAAAATCGGCAACTGACGCAGAAGTTCGCGAAGGCCGGAATGCGGCCGGAAAGTCTCAAGCCACGAACAATTTCACCACCCACGCCGCGAGGGCGGCGGTGGCACAGAGCAGCAGCAGCAGGAGCAGCAGGCTGCGGCCCTGGGTGCGGCGTTCGTTGCGGATCTGGCGGCGCGAGACCGTTTCCTCGAACATCCGCTGCCGGCGGCGATCGGCGAGATCGTCCGGCGGCGGGATGGTGGCTGCCTGTTCCTGAGCCTCGCGCAGGATCTTCTCCGGCTCCGCGCGGATGCTCTGGATCTGGGCCTCCAGGGCACGCTGCTGATCCTCCAGGGATTTGAGGTCAGGCAGGTCTTCGGAGGTCCGGGGCATGGCGAGGCTCATTTCACGAGATACACGATCAGGGCGATGCTGCCGAGGATGATCACGGGGAGGTTATACGCCAGACCGTTGCGGAACTGTCGGGCGAAGTCTCCGGAGACCATCCGGCGGGCTTTCGATCCATTGAAAAGATTGCTGCTGCGGGTGCGCGAGTAGTGCTCGGCGGCCTGCGCGAATTCATCGTCGGCATGGTCGGCGATAGCCATCGCGCGCTCCAGACCGGCGGCAAGGTGCTCGCGGCTCCAGCCATCGGGATTGATCTTTTCCAGCTTTGCGAGGTGTGCTGCGAAACATGCGCGGGCCTGGTCCAGGTCGGCGGTGTGTTCCTTCAGCTCGTAGATCTCGCGCTCGATGCGTTGCACGGTGGAGGCGAGGCGCTCGGTGAGTTCCGTCTGCGCGGAGATGAACTCGCGCTTGCGGGTATTCAGCGTCTCGACTTCGAGACGCTCGCGCTCGAGGCTCTCGCGCTGATGCTGGAGCTGCTCCAGTTGCACCTGTGCGGCGCGGAGCTTTCCTTCCACATCTTCCCCCTGCCGGGCTCCGGCCGCAGGGCCGGGGTTCATTTCAAGCTGGGTGCTGTGGTTGCGGATCTTGAGGTGGTGGGTGTGCTCGGTGGCGGGTGGCATTGCCTGAGGGCGGGATGCGGGACAGCGCGATTTTTTTACTATTAGAGGCCATTTCCGGCCAGAAAAATAATCAATATCTCTGAACAACCGCTTCCTCTTCAGCCTCCCGGCTTTCCCGCTTGAAGGGCCCGGCATACCAGATCCCGAAGGCCTTCGCCTTCCCGAGTATTTCCTCCATCACGAGGAAGGCGGATGGCACCAGGAAGAGGGTGATGGTCGCGGAGAAAAGCAGGCCGAAGCCGAGCGAGACCGCCATGGGCACCAGCATCTGCGACTGCTGGGAGGTGTCGAAGATCACCGGCAGCAGGCCTGCGAAGCTCGTCAGCGAGGTCAGCATGATCGCGCGGAAGCGCCGCGTGCCGGCATCGATCACCGCATTGAAAAGGTCACCGCCCTGCGCCCGGCGCTGGTTGATGAAATCCACCATCACGATCGAGTCATTGATGACCACGCCCGCCAGAGCGAGCATGCCGAAGATCGAGAGGAAGGACGGCGTGATGTCCCGGATCATGTGCCCGGCCAGCGCGCCGATGATGCCGAAGGGCACCGCGAGCATCACCAGGAAGGGCTGGCTGAGGGAGCGGAAGGGGACCGCGAGCAGCGCATAGATCGCGATGAAGAGGCCGATGCCCACTTCCCAGAGTCGCTTGTTCGTTTCCTCGTGCTCGGCCACGTAGCCGTCGTAGTTCCAGGAAAGCTCAGGGTGCTGCTTGATCAGCGCGTCGAGCCGCGGCCCGAGGTCGCGGGCGATGCCCACCACGTCCACGGTGTCGTCCACGGGCTTGGCATTGATGGAGACGACCTGCGCGCCATTGATGCGGCGGATGTCGGACCGGGCGGGGACGAAGCGCGCCTCGACCACGCTGTGGAAGGGGGCATTCCCGCCGTCGGGCGTGCGTAGCGTCATCTGCTCCAGAGTGTGGAGCGACTGGCGCTGGTCGAGCGGCAGGCGGACCATCACGCGCACGTCATCCCGCCCGCGCTGGATGCGCTGGGCCTGCTCGCCGTAGAAGGCGGAGCGCACCTGGCGGGCCACTTCCGCCTGGGTGAGGCCTAGTGCGATGCCCTCGGGGCGGATGGTCAGGTGCAGCTCATTCTGGCTGCGGCCTGCATCTGCCGCCGCGTCCTGGATGCCTGCGTAGGATTCCAGGATGGACTCGATCTCGTCCGAGATATTGTCGCGGAGCTCGGAGGCCGGGCCGCGCAGTTCCACCTCCAGCGACTCCAGGTCGTCGCCGCCGCCGCGGAAGCCATCGCCGCGGTCGCCCGCGATCCAGACGGACTGCGCGTCGGGGAATTCGCCCACAAGCTCCGTCCAGCGTTTCGCGATCTCGCTGTTCTTCGGACCCGGCTCGCTGCGCAGGCTGGGGTCCACCACGGCGAGGGTGACGAAGCCCTGCCGCGCATCGTAGCCCGGCCAACCGGCCCAGCCGCCGCTGGCGGTGAGCACGTCGGTGATGAGGGATTGGCCGGTGGCGGGATCGACGAATTCCTTTTTGAGCTGCTCCGCCTTCTCGGCCATGTAGAGCACGCGCTCGTCGGTGATGGCCAGCGGCGTGTCGCGCGGCATCGTCACCTGGCCGATGATGCGGTTCTTATCCAGCGCCGGCATGTTCTGGAAGCCGAGGCGTCCGCTGGAGATCACGCCGATGGAGCACAGCGCGATGGCGAAGAAGACCGCCATGGTCACGTAGCGGTGGCGGGTGACGTAGATCAGCGCCGGGCGGAAGTAGCGCTCGATCGCGACTTCCAGTCCATCCGCGATGCCCTTCTGCGCGCGGCTGAAGACATTGAACTTCGTGCGGCCGGTCTTGATGTTCTTCAGGTGGCTCGGCAGCACGATCTTGGACTCGATGAGGGAGAAGAGCAGCACCGAGGCGACGATGGGCGGGACCATCCGCGAGAAATTCCCGTAGAAGCCGTCGATGAACATCAGCGGCATGAAGGCCGCGATGGTGGTGAGCGCTCCGAAGGTGACGGGCAGGGCGATCTCCTGCGTGCCGGTCACGGTGGCCTCCAGCGGATCCATGCCCTCCTTCAGCTTTGAATAGACGTTTTCCGACGTGATGATGGCGTCGTCCACATTGATGCCCATCGCGATGATGAAGCCGAAGAGCGTCATCGTGTTCAGGCTCAGGCCAAGCCACGGCATCAGGATGAGTCCGCCGGCGAAGGAGATGGGAATGCCGGCCGCCACCCAGAAGGCGATCGAGGGCCGGAGGAACATCCCCAGCACAAGGATGACGAGGAAGCCGCCCTGAATGAGGTTGTTCGTGAGATTTCCGAGGCTGCCCTCCAGCTCCACGGAGCTGTCGTCCCAGACGAAGAGCTCGATGCCTTCGGGGAAGCGCTGGCGCTGGTTAGCCACGTAGTCTTTCACCTTTGTGGCGATATCGAGGGCGTTTTCCTGGTTCAGCCGCAGCGCTTCCACCAGCAGGGCAGGGCGGCCGTTGAAGCGGAGCAGCTTGCGGTTCTCCTCGAAGCCGTCGCTGACCCGGGCGACGTCACGCAGGCGGACCTCGGCTCCCGATGAATTCCGCAGGACGATGCTCTCGAACTGTTCCTTTTCGAATGCCTGGCCCTTCGAACGGATGGTCAGGTTCCCTTCGTCGGTCTGGATCTGGCCGGCGGGCAGGTCCACCGAGGAGCGCTGCACCGCCTCGGTGACGTCGGAGAAGCTGAGGCCGAAGTCGCGCAGGCGGCCAAGGTCCGCCTCGATCGAGATTTCCGGGCGGGTCTCGCCGAGGGTGGCGACCTGGGAAATGCCGGGCAGCTCCACGAGGTCGTCCCGCACGCGGCGGGTGGCGCGGACGAGGTCCTCCTGGTCCATGTCGCCGGTGATGGCCACCTTGATGACGTCGAACCACTTGCCGGTGTCCGGGATCTGGATGCGTGGCGGCTCGATTTCCTGCGGGAAGCTGCTGATGGCGGCGACGCGGGTCTCCACCTCGTCGCGCATCTTGTCGGTGTCGGTGCCCTTTTCGAGGCGCAGGCGCACTTCGCCGCTGCCGGAGGAAGCGCGCGACTGGAGCTCGTCGATGCCGGAGAGGCCTTCCAGCGCGCGCTCGATGGGGATGATCACGTTCCGCTCGACGTCGTCCGGGCTGCCGCCGCGATATTCCACGTTCACGCGTACCTCGTCGAAGCGCAGGGTGGGCTGCACCTCCAGCGGCACCTTTTTGAAGCCGACCCAGGTGCCGATCACGAGAATCGCGATCATCACCAGATTGGCGGCGAGGTCGTTTCGGGCGAACCAGCGGATCATGGGCCTGTCGATACGTGGCCGAGCCGCCCGCGTCTAGCCCCGGGGGCCGGGCAAGTTGCCCCGGCATGCCTCTGCGCCGTTGTCGCGATCCGCCGTGGTGCTTGCTTTACACGGTCCCGGCGAAGTGTAGGCTCCCGCCGCTCACCCCACTCTCCCCCCCCAGACACCCGAAGATGCCGGATGACTCCCTCCAGCCGGATCCGGACGTCGATCTCGTTGCGCGCGCCAGGAATGGCGACACGCGCGCGTTTGACGCCCTGATTCACAAGTATGGCGAAAAGCTGTACGGGCTTGTTTACAACATGACCTCTCACAAGGAGGACACCCACGACCTCCTTCAGGACATCTTCGCGAAGGCCTACCACTCGCTGCCCCGGTTCCGCGGCCAATCCAGCTTCTACACCTGGATCTATCAGATCGCGGTGAACATGACGCTGAACTTCCTCAAGAAGCGCAAGCGCCGCGGTGGCCTGAGCCTCAATGAACTCGACGCGTCCTTCCAGGACGACCCCGCGCTGGTCGATGCCAGCCACCTCGCGAACCCGGAGAAGCAGAGCAAGCTCCACGAGCTTCAAAAAAGATTGAACGAAGCGATGCTTAGCCTGTCAGAAGCGCATAGAACAGTGGTCACCATGTTCGACATCCAAGGCATACCGCATGCCGAGATCGCGCGCATCCTGAAGGTCTCCGAAGGAACGGTCCGGTCCCGGCTGCACTATGCTCATCTTCACTTGCAGTCGAAGCTGCAAGATTACTGGGAGTGAGGAATTTGCAAAAATTTCCTTGCGGGTGAGTTGGAAATTTTAGATACATTAACCATCAAACGCCGTGAAGCCGACAGTTGAAGAAATCGGAAACCTGCTTGCCCTCAAGCGCCATGAGCGCCCTGAGGATGGGTATTTCGACGGATTCGTGCGCGAGTTTCACCAGCGGCTGCGGGAGGAAGAAGCCCGCCAGCAAGGTTTGGCGGGTTGGTGGCGCAAGGCGTCCGCATGGTTCTCCGATCTCGGAGCTTCCAAGTGGGCTTACGGCGGTGGCTTGGCGTATGCGACTGTCGTCGCCGTCATGATGACTGCTCCTCGTGGTGCTGAGGAAGTCTCCTCGCCCGCGCCGACTCCGGTCAGCCACGAGATGAAGTCCGTTCCACCGGCCGCTTTCGAGCAATTGGACGCCTTGGACTTGCGTCCTTCGACGCAGGGCAGCACCGGTGAGCAGGAGTTCTGACGGCCATCTTTCCGGATGCCTCTTTTCTCTTCTCGGTGCCTTCCGGCACTCGGCGTCGCTTGGTGTTTCGGCGTTTCACCTGCTTCGGCCGAGGTGGCATGGTCTGCCGTCTTCCCCTCGGGTGATGGCGATTCGAAATCGTCGGCCTTTGTCGTGGGCGATGGGCGCCATGTGATCACGGTGGCGCTTTCCGGCGCGAAGACGGAAGCGGGGAAGTTGATTTCCGACGAGCGTCTCTTGCCCGCGGAGGTAATCCTCGATCCGGTATCCCGTCTGGTCGTTTTCCGTTTGAGCGGGCCACCCGGTCGCGCCATCCCGATGATGTCGGAGAGCATTCTTCCTCCCGGCTCGCCGGTGAAGTCGGCGGACGGTATCGAGGGAAAGAGCTCCGGCTGGGTGAAGCAGGTGGAGGGGAAGATCCTCCCGCTTTCGCTCCTGAAGATCGACTATCCCGCCAAGGTTCCGCTGCCCGGCACGCCGCTGATGAATGCCGCGGGGAATGTGGTCGCGGTGGCTCACCAGCCGATCGGGGCCAAGAGTGGCTACGCCATCCCGGTCGAAGTGGTGAGGCGCGTGCTGGAAGACGTGCAGCGCGGCGGACATGTCAGCCGTGGCTGGATCGGGCTCTACCTGCGCCCGGATGCAAAGTCGCCGCAGGTGACCCGCGTGCAGGAAGGATCTCCCTCCGCACTCGCCGGGGTGAAGACCGGCGACGTCCTGCTCCAGGTGGGCCCACGCTCCCTGACCGAGTATGCCGATGCGGTGAATGCCTTCTTTTTCCTGCGCCCGGGCGTTGCCACGCCGGTGAGGCTGAAGCGCGGGAACGAGGAGCTGACGCTCTCGCTCACTCCGGTCGAGCGCCGCGTGGATTGAGGCTTGGCCGCCGCGCTGGCTTTTGCCAGATCCGGCGCATGGAATTCGTGGTTCGCCGACTCGCCGGTGCCGAGGTGCTGCCCTACCTGGCGGATGCCGCTCGACTGCGCATCTCCGTCTTCCGCGAGTTCCCCTACCTCTACGATGGGGACGAGGAAAGCGAGCGGGGCTATCTCCGCAGTTACGCGGAGTGCCCGCAGAGTGTCTTCGTGCTGGCGGAGGCCGGCGGCCAGATAGTCGGGGTGTCCACGGGGCTTCCGATGTCGGACGCGGATGCCTCTTTCCGTGAACCTTTTGAAAAGGCGGGCATCGATCCGTCAGGCTGGTTCTACTTCGGCGAGTCGGTGCTCGATCCGGCATGGCGGGGGAAGGGGATCGGCCATGCCTTCTTCGATCACCGCGAGCAACACGCCATCGGGCTGGGCTTCTCGAAATTCTGCTTCTGCGCGGTCGTCCGGCCGGAGGATCATCCGCTGAAGCCGGATGGCTACCGGTCGAACGACGCCTTCTGGGCAAAGCGCGGCTACGTCATTCGGCCCGGCTTGAGCTGCAGCTTCGCTTGGCATCAGGTCGACTCGGCAGGGGAGGACGTGGAAAACGAGCTGATCTTCCGCACCCGGGAACTGCCGGCGGCTCAGATGTAGAACATCGGCGCTTCGGAGCGGTCCGCCAGTTGGACCAGAGTGATCCGCTCGAGGTGATCCTTCAGTTCCTTGGCGACCCTTTCCCAAGCGTTTCGCACCGCCACACCGCTTTCACCCTCGGTGTGGGTGGAGAAGGAGAGCAGCGAAGGCTCCACCGCTTCGACGATTTCGCGGAGGTTGATCGTGTCCGGCTTGCGCGCGAGCAGGTAGCCGCCGCTCTTTCCGCGTCGGCTTTCTACGAGTCCCGCACGACGCAAGTCATTGAGGATCTGCACGAGGAAATTGGCGGACACGGCTTCGCGTTGCGCCAGCTCGTCGAGGCGTGTAATCGTTCGCCCGTCGTGACGCTTGGCCAGTTGGGCCATCGCGCGGCACGCGTAGTCGAGCTTTTGGGAAATGCGCATGGAGGCAAAGCAGCACAGGCAGGATGAGGGCGGAAGCGCTAAGGCTGTTCGACTCTGTCAGTCGGAGCAGGTGGATTCCACCGGAATCTGGAATTGGATCCGAGAAGAGGCCGCCCGGGTGGCCGTGGACGAGCCGCATTTGCGGTCGCTGCTGGAGGATGTGGTCCTCCGCCAGCCCTGTCTGGGAGCCTCGCTGGGCGTCCGCTTGGCGCGGAAACTTGCCCGTGAGGACATGACGCGCGAGGAGCTCGGGCCATTGCTCGCGGGGATCCTGCGCGGTGAGGACCAGCTCGTGGAAAGCGTGGCGCATGACCTGCGCGCAATCGTCGAGCGCGATCCCGCCTGCCGCTCGCCGCTGGAGCCGCTGCTTTTCTTCAAGGGCTTCATGGCCATCTCCACCTACCGCATCTCCCACTTCCTGTGGCAGCGCGGGCGGCGCGAGCTAGCACTCTATTTCCAGAGTCTCGCCAGCGAGGTCTTCGGCGTGGACATCCATCCGGCGGCCCGCATCGGCTGCGGCATCCTGCTCGACCATGCGACGAGCTTCGTGGTGGGGGAGACGGCGATCATTGAGGACAATGTCTCCATTCTCCACGAGGTGACGCTGGGTGGCACGGGCAAGGACTCAGGTGACCGCCATCCCATCGTGCGCTCCGGCGTGCTGCTGGGTGCCGGGGCGAAAATCCTGGGCCGTGTCGAGATCGGCGAGGGCGCGAAGGTCGGTGCAGGCAGCGTCGTGCTGAATGATGTCTCGCCGCACTCCACCGTGGCCGGCGTGCCTGCCGTGGTGGTGGGAGTCAGCCGTGAGGATGCGCCTGCCTTGGAAATGGACCAGCGCCTCGGCTGCCGGGGACGATAAGCTCCTGCCTCACCGAAGGTAGCAGTGGTCACGGGTCTCGATCCGTGATACCTGACATTCATGAAATCCTTAGCTTTTGTCCTGCCTCTTCTCATTCTGGGGATGGCGTCATGTGACAAGGCCAAGCGGGCCGTCCATGCGGCGCGGGAAAAGATCGAGGGCTCGAAAGATCCCGAGCTGCCCTCTCAACCGGGCGGGGAGGTCGGGTCGGAGTTCGCAGGTCAGGTGGACTCCGGTGCGGAGGGCGTGCGCTTCCGTCGTGATCTGGCCTTTCCGACCAGCGTGGAGGCCCGCGTGACGGATCGGGCGACATTTCACCGCACACGCAAGATCTCGAACTCTGCCCTGGGGACGGAGACGCTGGTGCTGGAGGGTACGTTCGAGATCGTCGGTATGTTCCGCCGGGAGGGCTCCCGGCTCACGCTCGCGATCGAAAAGGCGGGCAAGGTGGTCGATCCCAAGGAGGCGATGGAGAAGGCAAAGGCGAAGGCCACGACTGGACCACCGCCGCCTCCGGGGCCGGTCAGCCTCGCCGGGGCGAAGGTGGAGTTCCAGCAGACCCGGCAGGGCTGGCAGCTCGCGCCTCGCAAGGGGCCGATGGATTTCAATCTGAAGGTGCTGGAGCAAAACCTCCTGCCAAATCTGCCGGGCATCCTGGTGCAGCACGGGCTGATGCCGCGGCGCCAGTGGTTTTCCTCGTCGCGTCGCTGGTCGGCCGGGGACACGCTGGTGCTGGAGGGGGACTCGCTGGCGCTGCTTTTCGATAGCGGGGCGAGTGGCAGGATCACGCTGACCTTTGAGGCGACGGAGGCAATGGAGGGGCATCCGTGCGGGCGCTTCGCCGTGGAAGGCGACGTCTCGATCAAGAACGACACCACCCTCGATGGGAATGCCTCGAGCGGCGAACTGACCATCCAGTCCGGGAAGGTTTGGTGCTCGCTCGTCCATCCGCTGGTCCTGCGGGAGGAATACAAGACCGTGAGGACGGTCACCCAAGGCCAAGGAAGCGGTCCCAAGCAGAAGCTGCAGGGGGAAATCGACGAGATGAAATCCCGCCAGTGGAAGAGCCTGAGCGAGTGACGAAGATTGCGGAAAAAAATCAGAGAAAACTGAAACAAAAATCCGGCTCACGACGTTATATTACATGTGAGGCAGCTGCGAGAGCATGACTCCTCCGAAATAAAAGGTCTTGTCAGGGAGGAGACTCCCGGCAGGTGGCCCGACCGCTTGAGCCTTAGGTTTTTGGGTTTTTCCTGAGGCACAGCGGTCGGGCTTCTTTTTGTACATTTGCGAAGACCTTTTGATGGCTTTTTCGTCATCTGATACTGTGTGAATTCATAGGAATCAGTTATCGATTGTAGGTGAATTTCTGATGTTTCAATCGGGAGTCTCCCGAGTGCGAATCGGCATCCGTTTTTGAGAGATCGCTTGGGAATGAAGCGTTTTCGCCACAAGCCGGGAGCGCAGCCTCGCTTTCCGGGAATATTCCCGTTTTCATCCGTCTTTTATGAACCGGTCAAATCCCTTCAAGCGTCTGTTTTTCTGGTTGTCCGGTGCCGGCACCGAGACCCTCGAGCAGTGCCCGAATTGGGAGCAGCGGAAGTATGTCGCCTTCGGGGCCACCGTGCTGGTGCCCTGCGCCTTCGCCTTCATCGCCTGCGCCTACGCCCTGTCCACCCTGACGGACAATGCCAAGGTGATCTACCCGGTTGCCGCGGTGTGGGCCTTCATCATTCTCACCATCGACCGTGCGCTCCTCGCGGGCTACCGGCCCTTCCTCTCGTGGTGGCGGAAGCTCTCGCAGTTTTCCCTGCGCATGCTGGTGGCGGTCCTGATGGGGCTCACCATTGCGCACCCGCTGGTGCTGCTGCTTTTCCGCGACACTATCCAGACGGTGGTGGAGGAGGAGCGCTCCGTGGAAATGAGCCAGGAGCGCGCGAAATTCACCGTCGCGAAGGACAAGGTCCGCGAGACGATCAATGGAATCGAGCAAAGGATGGCCGCGCTCCAGCAGGAGCGGAAGGAGAGCTACAATGCCAAATTCATCATCCAGGACCGCGAGGATGCCACCGCGGCGATCCCCGGGCTGACCGCCGAGCAGCAGGCGGAATTGAAGGCCGCTACTGACGAGGCCACGAAGCCTTTCCGCGACCGTCTCGACACGGTCAACCAGCAGGCTGACGAACTGACGCCGCAGTATGCGAAGCTCCAGACCGAGCTCGGCTTCTGGCAGGCGGAATTCGAGCGGGAGCTGAATGGCCAGCGTTCCGGCATGCGTGGCGAGGGCCCGCGCGCCCGCTCGATCCGTGCCGATCAGCTTGAGCCTCGCCGCACCGAGACGCAGCGCATCGGGTCACTGCTGGAACACCTGTCCGCCGAGAAAGCCACGCTGCAGACGCAGGTGCGCGAGGCGGAGAAGGGTGCCATCGCCACTTTCGAAACACGGCTTGCCGAGATCGCCACGGCAAACAAGGCCGAGGCCGACCGCGTGGCCGCCCTCAAGCAGCGTGTGGAGGAAGACCAAGCCACCTCCTTCACCGAGCAGCAGAATGCCGTGCGCTCCGCCATCGACCAGCAGATCGAAACGCGGAACCTGGAGCAAAAAGCGGCGCAGGCCGAACTGGCCGCGATTGCCACCGAGGAACAGATCCGCATCAGCTCGATCCAGGCCGAGCCGCGAAAGGACATCCTGACCCAGACGCTGGCTCTCCACGGTCTTTTCAAGGCGGGCAGCGAGGGTGGCGAGTTCGCCTTCGGCACCTACATCGTGCTCACGCTGCTCTTCATGCTCGTGGATACGATCCCGCTGATCGTGAAGTTCTTCACGAAGCCCGGTCCCTACGATACGCTGCTGGATCGCGACGAGATCGCCTACGATTCCGAGCACCGCGCCTTCCGCCAGAGCCACGAGCGCTACATGGAGAAGCTCGCCACCGGCAACCTGATCGCCGTCACCCGGAACAAGCGCCTGGAAAACGCGCTCATCGATGGCGTGGAGCACAGCCGCGCCGCGCGCGAATTCCTCGATTCACTGATCGAGATGGAGAAGTCCTTCGCCGCGAAGATCCGCATGGAGCAGGAAGAAGCCTTCCACGCCGGGCCGGAAAAGATCGCGGCGCTCGAGGCGATCAAGAAGCGCTTCTACGAGGACATGCAGCACCGGATGGAAGTCTTCTTCGCCGGCCAGCGTGCTTGAACCTGACGTAGCGGGTTACTCCAGCGGTGGCAGCACGCCGCCGCTGCCGTCGTCCCATGGCGTCGCTTCTTCCTCCACCTTGAGCGGACGGAATTCACCATCGTACATGTCCAGGCGGAACTGCACCTCCATCAGATCGCGGTTCGTCTCCGCCTGGCTTTCACGCAGCCGCTGGTTTTCCTCCACGGTGCCTTCCAGCAGGCTGAGAAGCTTCTCGATGCGGGCGTCGGTGGTATTCCCCGCGGTGGCTGACGACGGGTGATTCGCGATTGGCTGGATCTTTTCGAGGGAAGTCCGGGCGCTGCCGGGTTTCGTCTTGCCGGAGCTTTCGCGGGCTTGAGCCAGGAATTCCTTGGCCTCGCGCGACGGTCCTGCGTCCGGCAGCGGGGAGTGAGACGGAGCTTGGAATTTGTCAGAGACGGGCGACTGCATCGGCAGCACCGAGGCGAGGGTCACCATGTCGCGCACGGAGCACCAGTGGGCGGCGGCAGCGCCAGCCATCATGGCGAGCGCGGTGCCGCAGGAGATCGGGATGAGGCTCTGTTTCATCGCTTCTTCTTGTCAGGGGTGGTGACTTCCTTCGGTGCGGGAGCGGGTTCTTCTGTCTTGGGTAGCGATCCGAGGAGCTGGCCGAGGCGATCGAGGGCGTTGCCGAGTTCGCGGGAGTCTTCCTCCATGCGCTCCACGGAGTTCGCAAGTACGGCACTCATCGTACCTGCCTGGGCGTAGCGCAGCGCGGGGTCGAATCCGGGCTCGTTCACGCCGATGACGTTTTCGCCATCGGCATCCGGCACCAGCAGGTGGGGACGGATGGAGAGAGGGATACGCGTGCCATTTTCCAGCAGCACCTCCTGGGTGAAGGACGGGATGTCCTCCGGGTGCTCCAGTCGCCAGCCAGCGGGCGGCTGGGAGAGCGGCTTGGCGGGAAAGGGTGCGAGCAGTTTGACTGCCGACGAGTTGACCTTTCCTGCGCCGCCCTTGCCCGGCTCCACCTGCACGGTCACGCCTTCCGGCTCCGGGATCGGTGGCGGTGCGTTTTCGATCTCAGCTCCCTCGGGCGGGGTGCCGGTGATGAGCACCGGCGGTCCATCCTCTCCCGACGGGTGCGCGGGCGAGGTGGCGGTGATCCCTTCGCGGACCGGTTCGTCTCCCATGTCCTCGGTGAGGGCGGAGATCACCGGATCGATCTCCGAGTCCTTCGGTGCGATATCCTGGGCCAGGGCCACGGGGATGATCGCGGCGATGAGAAGCAGGCGGGAGCGGGTCATCGGTTTTTGATTTCGATGGCTTGGGTGCTGTCGAGTTTCTCGGCGGCGGAGGAATTGAGGGATCCGGAAAGAGAGGGGCTATCGGCGCGGAGCACCGGCGTGGGGATGGATTCGCCAATCAGGGCATTCCATTCCCCGAGGAGCTTCTGTCCCTCATTGCGGACCATCTGGGCTGCCTCCTGATAGTTGCCGATGCGCGTCATCAGCTTGCGGGCCTGAGCTACTTCTTCGGGAGTCCAACGCAGCGCGCGGCTGCGATAGAGCACGGGCACTTCCAAGGTCAGCTTCCCGAGATCTTCGCCTTCGGGACCTTGGGCCTGGAGGACGTGTTGGATACGGAGATTGGTTTCCTCAAAGGCGGTTTCCGGTCCGCTGCCGGCGGAGGCGAGGCGCTTCGGATCGGCCGCCTGGGGCTTTGCCGTGTCGCCGGGCAAGAGGCTGCCATGGGGAAGAAGGGAGTCGGCCTGCTTCGGGCTGCCTGCCACCATTGCTGGCATGGGCGGCGCGGGGGCATTGGTGAGCGTGCCCGGTCCGGGACCTGCGGCGGCGACCACGACCGGCTTGGTGAGATAAAGTCCGCAGAAGATCGCGGCGAGCGCGGTGCTGGTGACCAGCAGCCACGGATAGGCGCGCTGGACGGCGGGAGAGCCGAGCGACCGGCGGTTTTGCGCGGGCGGGGAAGATTGATGAAGCGGTCCCACATCCAAGGTCTGGGAGACGGCGGGGGAACCCGCGGGCTTCGTGGGGAGGGGGGCGGCCTGTGTGGTGGTGGGCAGCGGACGCATGAGATCAAGGTGCGGGCGATCCTTTCTTGGAATCGGCGGCTGGCTCATCGGTGGGGGAGGGGGCGAGGACGGCGTGGGTGACGACGGTCTGGTCGGAGACTCCCGGGAAGACCGTCAGCGTGAGGGTGTCGCGGGTCAGGCGCAGGTGCTTGTGCACGCCGCGGTGATCGCTCGTGGCCTGTACGCCCGGCACCACTTCCAGCGGGCCGCCGGTGGTCTTCTGCCGGCCGATGCCATCGGACCGGTAGATTTTGAAGGTAGACCACGCATCGGACTTCCCTGCGGAAGACACGCGGATGGTGACGCCGTCGGAAGTGACGGTGAGCTTGAGAGGCTTGATCGGCACTTGGACCACCTTGCCATTCCCGGTGATCTTCATCTGGCTGCGGATCTCATACTCGCCGAATGACTCGAAGCCATCGTCGGTGGCCGCAGAAAGCGGCAGGACCGTGGCCAGGAGAGCGGCGAGCAGGGAGGTCTTCATTCGCCTACATCCCACAGGGAGTCGGTGAGGGAGCCGGATGGATCGTAGCGGACAGGCGGATTCGTGCCGGAGACCACGCCTGTGGTGGTAAAAAACGGGGGCGAGACGCCCACGAAAATATTCAGGGCTGATCCGTTGATCGCCGTGGCTGTCGGGAAAGCGGCAGGACTGTTCTGGATGTAGGGCAGGAGCTGGGCGTGCGTCAGCGACGTGACCGGGACGGTGGGATTGTCGGCCAGGAACGTGCGCTGGGCGACATACACGGTCCGCAGCGTGTCGGACGCTTCACGGGCGAGCTTCCAATTCTTGAATCCGCTGTTGGCCTTCAGTCCGACGGTGATGAGCAGGAGCATCACCGAGATGACCATCGTCAACTCCAGCAGCGTGAATCCGCTGCGGGACGAGTGGGCATGGGAGCGGGATTTCATGGGACGGATGAGGCTAGATTACTAAAGGAAGCTTGAAAAGCCGGAAGTGTGAACGATTTGCAGGGTAATATGTCCCCTGGCAGAATCGGGGTCGTCAGCCCTTCAGGATCTCGATGGCCTCGTTGACGTTCTTGCGCAGCTCGGGATTTGCCCAGGCGATGCGGCCGAGATGAACGAGACCGAAGACGGCGGCGGCAGTGACGCCGAGCCAGATGAACCACCAGGTGATGGACTTTCCCTGCGGGGCGATGAGCGGAACATACCACTCCTCGCGGTCCACCACGCGGGTGGTGAACATCAGGTTGCCCTCGCGCAATTGCTCGATGAGCGCCTGCACGGTGGCATCGCTGCGGACGATGAAGCGGTGCTTGAAGCGCCGGCCCGGGGACTCCGGCAACTCTTCCGCGATTACTCCCGGGGGCAAGGCCTCCGGTACGCGGAGCGTGTAAACGTGCGTCTCATAGACGAAGCGCTCCCTTAGCCAGCGATCGAGTCGAGTCAGTTGCATGGGGTATCGGGAGTAGACGTCACATCTTGCTGTTCATCATCTTCGGACCCATCAGGAAGATCGGCAGGAAGGTTCCGATGAAGACGGCGGCGATGAGGCCGACGGCGATGATGAGCACGAGGAAATTCACCGCGGCGGTGAAGCTGGTCATGTAGTTCTGGGCGTCCTCCTCGTACATGGTTGAGAGCATGTCGAGCTGGGAGTCCAGCGATGCGGACTTCTCGCCGATGGACATCATGTGGACCACCTGCGAGTCCACCGAGGTGTACTTCGAGAATGCGGTGGAGAGCGGCACGCCCGAGTGCTCGTACTTGTCGGCGGCGTCGCGCAGTTCCTGGTAGAAGGGGGTGCCCTTCACGCTGTTCGCGGACACGCGGATGGACTTGGCGAGGTTGATGCCATTTGCGTGGAGCATCTTCATCGTGGAGAGGAAGGTCATCTGCCGCAGGCTCATGATCATGAGGCGGAGCAGGCGCCACTTCGACATCGCGATGCCGAGGATGATGTTCCGCACCTTCTCGGACCGCCAGATGGTGATTGCCGATGCGATGATGCCGGTGACGACGAAGGGCCAGACGGCCTTGGTGATGGCGCTGACCTTGAAGGCGATGGCGGTCATGCCATCGGGCTTCTGGGACACGGACTTGAGCATGTCCTGCACCTGCGGGACGATGCTGACCTGCGAGAAGATGAAGGCACCGAGCAGCACGGAGATCACGGCACAGGGCATCACGGTCGCCTTGCGGATCGCCTTCGTGAAAATCATCTCGCTGGTGAAGCGGGTGGCCAAGGCTCCGAATGCCTGGTGGAGCTGGCCGGCATCGCTACCGGCCTGGATGAGGCCGACGACCATGTCCGAGAAGCGGCCCGTGCGGCGGAAGGCCTCATGTACGGTAACACCGGCATTGATCTCCTCGCGGATCTTCATCAGCGCGTCCGCCATCGGCTTGTCTTGCAGGCCCTGGCCATAGTACTTCAGCGCGTCGGCGGTATTGATCTGCGCGCGCAACATGGAAGCGAGGCCGCGGAACATCGCGACGAGCTGCTTCTTGGTGAAGGGCTTCGCACCGGCTGGCTTCAGGAAACTGAAGGAGCCCTGGGCGGCGGCGGGGGGCTTCCCGGCTGCTCCGGCGGGCGCTGCGGTCTTGCCCGGCTTGGCGGTGACGGATGCACTACTCATCGGTGTAAGTCATGTCGATGACCTTCGAGACGGCGTCGATATCGGTCTTGCCCTCGCGCAGGAGGCGCAGGCCGCTGCGGCGCAGGTTGGGCAGCTTTCCTTCTTCCTGGATCTTCACTTCCAGGTCGTAGGGGGAGATCTCGCCCTTCGACAGCATGTCGGAGGTCTTCGGGGTGATGGGGATGATTTCGAGAATGGCGGTACGGCCGCTGTAGCCGGAGTTGCGGCACTCCGCGCAGCCGCCCGGCTTGGCGGAAAAGACCGGAATGGTGGCCCAGGACTCGTCCAGATTGAAGGTCCTGCGGTCGTTTTCCGAGATGCCGGTCTTCGGCTCCTTGCAGTAGGGGCAGAGGAGCTTTACGAGACGCTGGGCACAGGCGGCCTTCAGCGTCTGGGCGATTTTCCAGCGCTCGATACCGAGCTGCTCGAAGCGCTCGATGATCTGGGAAGCGCGCGGGGTGTGGATCGTGGTCAACACCTTGTGGCCCGTCACGGCGGCCTCGATCGCGAGCTCGGCCGACTCGATGTCGCGAACCTCACCCATGAGGATGATGTCCGGGTCGGATCGCATGAAGGAAGCGATCATCGGCTTGAACTCCTTCGCGCTCTTCAAGTCGCAATGGGTGATGCCGGGGACCTCGTCTTCCACGGGGTTTTCCAGCGTCAGGATGTTCACGTCCGGGCGATTCAGCTCGCGGAGGATGGCATTCAGCGTGGTCGATTTGCCGGAGCCCGTGGGGCCGGACATGACGATGATGCCGGCGGGGACGCGCATCACCTTGCTGAGCTCGAAAAGCGTCTCCTCGTCGAAGGCGAGGGTGCCCTTGCCGAGGGTCACGTTGATGTGGCTCTTGTCGAGCAGACGCATCGTGACGTGGTATCCGCGGTAAGTACGATGTCTCTCGTAGCGGACATCGATGGGGCGGTGGAAGTAGGAGATGGTGAAGCGGCCCGAGATGCCCGGCGCGGTGGCGCGGATCTCGGTGGGGAGCTTCATCAGGTTCAGCAGGAAGGCATCGAGGCGATCCTTCAGCTTCATCGGGATCTCGACCTTCGTGCCGATGTCCCCGTCCACGCGGTAGGCGTAGTAGAAGGATTCTTTCTCCACCTTGAAGTGAATGTCGGACGCGCGGGTCTTCACCGCATCCGCCATCACCGTGGCCACGAGCTGGGCCATCGGCTCGGTGTAGTCCGTGGTGACGTCGAAGTCGCGGATGACCTCGTCGCTGTCCTCCACGTCGATGGCTTCGAGTTCCGAGCGGCTGGGGCCGGAATTCGTGGCCACCGATTCGATGGCGCGCGCGATCTCGGACGCGAGCGTGACCACCTTCACGATTTCCAGGTCCGGGAAGCGTGGGGCGAGATACTCGTCCGGCAACGGGCTCCAAGGATTCGCGACGGCCACGATCAGCTTGTCGCCCGTGATGCAAAGAGGGCTGAAAAGTCCACGGGTGAGCACCGTGGGATCGCAATACGTGTGCAGCGATCCATCGCAGAACTCGGCCACCTTCGGGAAGAAGGGGAGGCCGTTGATCTTCGCCAGTGCTCCCATGAAGCAGTAGCGGGTGACGCGGTTCGCCACCTGATCGTGCTCAAGTTCCGCATACTGCGGATCGTGGTTGGCCAGCGCGCGCATGATCTGCCCGCTGATCAACTCGTTGAAGGACATGCTGTCGTAGTCGATCACAATCCGAAGTGCTTGCGGGTGAGGAAGGACCAGCTCTCGTAGTCCATGCGGACCGAGGTGACGAAGGGCTTGATGCCGAAGCGGCGGTTCACCCCGGCGAGGATCTCGTCCGCCATGAGGCGTGCGGCGATCGGGTTCAGAGCCCCAGTCCCGACTGCGTCCGTGTCCTCCGCATAGAGGATGGGGGACAGCAGGGCGCGGGCGGCGTGGTGGAGCTGGTCGAAGGATTCGTAGAAAGCGGATGGCGCTATCAACTTGCCGGCGAAAGGCACCAGCGGGGGTGAAGGATGGATGACCATCGACACCGCGTGTGAGATGCGCGCGACCTCGATCCCCAGATGCTCTTCATCCGCACCCTGCACGCGCGCGAGGATCTCAAGCAAGTCGAGAGGCTCGCCCTGGCTGACCGAGCGCTCGAAGTGCGCCAGCATGCGGGCGATCTCCGTTTCGCTGGCAATGCCGGTGGCTTGGAGAGCCTGCACCGTCTGCTCCATGCAGGTCTGGAGCAGTTGCGAGGTATCGCCGGGTTTGCGCACGGCAGGATTTACAGGGGATGACATGGATCGGGGTGAATCGGGTGAAGACGGGAGAGGCGGGGTGAGGGCCCCGCCTGCCGTATCACTTCCGGGCGCCTGCGAAGGGCGAGCGGCGAGGCCTTGAGACAGGGGCTACTGGCTCGGGAGCGGAGCCGCGGCTCATCTCCGCCTCGGTCGGGTAGTAGGGAGCCTCCTCCGTGCGCAGGGCGCGCACGCCACGCTTGAGATTCGGCTCGTGGGCAGGGCCCGGATTGCACTCAGGATCCACCCAGTCGTGATCCTGCGGCAGCATCGTGTTACGATGGATGCGGCTGGACTGATTCGAGGTCGCGGAACGGCTGGCGGGATCGTAGGAGGTGGGGGTGACGATGAAGACCAGGCTGGCATTCTCCTTCACGGTGTCCTTGCTCTTGAAGAAGAAGTTCAGCACCGGCACGTCGCCGAGGAGCGGCACCTTGGTGCGGTCCTTGTTCTCCACCTCGCCATAGAATCCACCGACGACCAGCGAGTGGCCGTCCGGCACGCGCGAAATGGACTCGATCATCGACTCCGTGACGCGCGGGTAAACGTTGCCGGTCTGGCCGATGATGCTCTGGACGATCTGCGCGGAGCGGGGGCGGAGCTTCATCCGCACGGTGCCATCGGGCAGCAGCGTGGGATTGACCGAAAGTGAAATGCCGATTTCACGATGCTTTTCCGGTTCGTCGGTGATGGCCTTGTCTGCCTCGTCGATCTTGTAGCGGACTTCCTCGGTGATCTGGGCCGGGCCACTGCTACCCACGGTCGATGTCGAGGTGATGATCGGAACGCGATCAATGATGGAAATGGACCCCTGTTCGTTATCTTCGGTGATCAGGGTGGGGTTCGAGATCTGTGTGGCGAAGTTTCCTTCGGCCAGTGCCCGCAGCACGCCATTGAGCTGGATGGGGGACAGCACGAGATCGGAGGTGCTGCCTGGGGTGGCGGTGGTGGTTTCTCTCCCCGAAAGAGCAGTTCCTCCGGTGACTCCCGTGGTTGTGAAGCCAGCGGTATTGATACCAAAGAGCGAGTTGAGGCTGCCGGCCACTTCGAGTGACGTGCCGGCCTCGCCAAGGGAGGCAGACCAGTTCACTCCGGTGCGTTGGGCGGCCGTGCTGTTGACTCGCAGGATCTTGGTCTCGATGACGATCTGGCCCTTGGCTCGATCGATATTGCGCAGGAAGTTGCGTGCTTGCTCGATTCGGGTGGCCGTATCGATGATGACGACAGTGTTCGTCTTCGGCTCGAAATTCACGATGCCGGTGCCCGGGGTGAGCATCGGCGTGATGATCTCCTTGATCTGGGCGAAGTCGGTGGGGCGGAGGTAGTTCAGTTGGTAGGTGAATTCCGTGCTGGGAAGCTGGCCGAGCTGGGCCTGGCTGAGAGCATACACCGTATTGCCCTTGGTGTAGAGCGTGAGGCCATACATGAAGGCAAGCTCTTCCATTTGGTGGAGAGGATTGCCGTCATTGAGGTGACCGGTCACTCGGTAGTCGGGCGTGGCGATCTTTGAGTTGTGGAAATACTGGCGTCCGGCCTGCTTCGCGAGGAACTGGAAGATGTCATTCAGGGGCGCATCCTTGATGAGGTAGCCTTCATCGGATTCCTGGATCTCCTGGTGAACGGCGGGTGCGGACGGATCGGTGAC
This sequence comes from Luteolibacter flavescens, assembly GCF_025950085.1. Lineage (NCBI taxonomy): Bacteria > Pseudomonadati > Verrucomicrobiota > Verrucomicrobiia > Verrucomicrobiales > Verrucomicrobiaceae > Neoluteolibacter > Neoluteolibacter flavescens. Next base: position 279,826 of record NZ_JAPDDS010000003.1, on the reverse strand, counting down.
CGGTCTCCCGTCGGGAGTCAGGTCTGCTGGCGGGGGGGCAACCGGCTCCACGGCGGGAGCGGGAGGCAGATCGATGGGATCCGGGCCAACGGCGGAAGGAGGCAGCTCGCCAGGGGCCGGTGGCGGCGGTGGCGCCGGGGCGGGTGGTGGCAGGTCAGGAACGACCGGCTCGGCCGCCGCCGGGGGATCGATGGTGATGGGCCCTTCGTTCTGAGCGATCAGAGTATGGGCAGGCAGGGCCAGCAACGTGGCGACGGCGATGGCAGGCTTCATGGTGTGCGGGTAGTGTGGGACAGCAGGGGAGGTGGGTATCAGTGATTGGTGGACAGGGGATTCGTCGGCTCGACGTCGATCGGCGCATCGGAGTCGTTGGGCTCGACTCCGGGGGCGTTGATCTTGCCGGCGCCTCCCTTTTGCATGCCGGGTGGTAGCATGTTCAGGACGAGGTCGGCGGTCTCGTTGCTGGAGGCATTGAGAAAGCGGATGCGGGAGGCATTCACCGACACCACCTTGACGGCGAGTTCCTTGCCATTAGGAAGGCGCAGGGTGACGGTGTCACCCACGGCGAACATGCGGTTCCCGATGAGGAACTGCTGTTTTGCCGGGATGACGGTATTGATCGAGATACCGGCAATGATTTCCGAGAATGGCATCGGAGGCTCAGGCCGGAAGCGCTGGGCCGGGCTGGCTTTCTGGATCTTCGGCTCTGGGGCGACATGGTCGGGATCCTGATAGCGGCCGAAGGGATCGGTGGCCCGCTTGCGGATGGAGAAGCGTGCCGCAAGCTGACGGACGTATGCGGGGACTTCCTCACCGGCATAGCGCGACGGCTCGATCTCTGCTGCGGCTGCAGCAGCAGCCGGAGAATTCGGCTTGGTCGTGGCCGGAGAGGGAGCCTGCCCGGCGGGGGGGGCAGGAGCGAGATCGCCCGAGTCGAGCCCTTCCGCCATTTGCGCAAATGCCGGTCCTGATGCAAACAGCAGGCCGGTGGCGAAGGTCAGGGTGCGTAGAAACGGGATCGGTTTCATTTTTCCCACGCGGTGTAGTTGACTTGGAAATTCAGGGACGAGGTGGAACCACTGCTCGGGTCGATCCTCAGGTCATTGAGCTGAAGCTGGGGCATCTGTGACTCAAGTTCGGCGAAGGCGAGCTGGACGGAGCGGAAGGTTCCGCGGAAGGCGAGGCGGACTTGGGACGAGCGCTGAGCGGAGATGGAGCCGAAGCCGGCCTTGCCCGTGGGATACTCGACCGCCGTCCGCTGGAATTCCTTGGGCGGCAAGTCATCTCCGATCTGCTTGAGATGGGACGAGATGGCATTGGATGTTTCCTTTTCGAATTGGGAAAACCAATGATCCATGTGCGGGCGCTTCTTGCTGATCTGGGCCTCGATTCCAAGTGAACCGATCCGATCGTTTTCAGCGGTCTTGTAGAGAGCCTGCTTTTCGTGGAAGGATGCCGTGAACTTCGACTTGAGGAATATTCCTCCGCCGACGATCGCAGCGCAGACCGCAAATGGGACCACGAAGCCGAACAGGATGATGGATTGGCGGTAAAACATGGAAAGGATGAGTGGATCAGGGGGCTGCGGCCACGGTGATCGCAAGCTTGTCGGCGGACTCGAATCGCTGGGTAATTGTCAGCTCGAAAGAGAACGGATAGCTGTTATCGTCCAGGTCAGCGGCCTCTTCCGCCGGGCCCGGGCGATATCCGCCATTTTCCAAAGTGCGGGCGGTGACTACCAGCGATCGCGTCGGAAGATCGGTTTCAAAGGATTCATTTCCGGTGGAGTTGGCGACGTCCTTGAAGATAGCGGAGATGCCATCCTGGGTATTGAGCAGAGCAAGTTTTTCGTAGGCCTCGTCACGTGCGAGACCGGTGATTCTCCACTCGCGAACGAAGCCCGCCTTCACTTGTCCGGGGGATGCTTCCGGTGTGACACCGTGGTTGAAGGTCTTTATCAGGAAGCCGCTTTTCTCAGGGAAGAGGGCGCTCAGCAGTTCCATCGTAGTCCATGCCTTCGAGCGGTCCTCGAGCAGGTTGTCCCAATGATCGACTCGGTTTTTCTCCGCGGTGAGGTGAATCCGGCGTTCTTTCTGGGCATTGGCCCTTGATGAGTCCGAGGCGAACTCCGGCTTGCGGATCAGGTCGATGATCTGCAGGCCAAAGAATCCCAGGGCTACGGCTGCAAGCACCGCGAAACCCAGGCGGGCATAGCGGGCGGTGCGCAGCATCTTCATTTCGCTGCGGTTCGGGTAAACTTCTGCCACCTCCTTCGCTACCGGGAGGAAATCTTGCACCGCCCATCCGTCGCCTTTCAGCACCGTGAAAGTATGGGATGAGGCCAAGGGGGTCTCCGGGGTTGCTGCCAGATTGGTGGAAATCAGCAGCTCCGGGCTGATCCCCGGAGCGGGAGGCGCGTAAGGTGTGCCAGCCCATTCGATCTCGCGGATCGAGGCGGCGGGGAAAACAAGTTGGAGATCCGCCACCATTTGCGGATCGGTGAATTCGCCGGTTGCCAGGAGATAGACCTCAGGGTCCGCAAGTTCCAATGCCGCCGCGGTCGTCGATGCGGCATGGCGGAGATTTGTCGGGCGGCGCTGGCCGCGGTGCTGCAGTGTGCGGAGCAGGCGCAGGTCGCCGTGCTCATTGAAGAAGGCGAGCAGGGTGAATCGCGGGTAAGAAAGGACCGCGATCAAAGGATTGGTCATTTCATCCTGCTTCAGTTCCGGCAGAGCGAGGAGGCAGACCAGAGGAGCGCTCACCGCACGAGTGATGACCGGGAAGTTCTTTTCCTCTCCAGCCTTGCGCAGCTCGTCGAGGAAGGCGGTCCAGCCGCGGGAGATGCAGACGGTGGTGGCGATCGCCTCGCTGCCTGCGGCAGGGTAGGGGATGAGCCGCCAGCTCGACTCGGTGGCAGATACCGAGGAATCGTCGAGGACGCTCTTGGGATCGGACTCGACCATCGTGCGCAGTTCGGAAAGCGCTCCGGGATTATCGAGTTCCGGCTTGAGCTCGGAAGTGGCGAATTCGTCTGCCAGATGCAGGACGACGCCAATGGCGTTTGCCTTCGCCGCCTGAGCGACGCGGATGATCTCATCCGCGAAGGCGGGGATCAGGGTGAGGTCCGTTGCGTGGGCCTCGGAAAGCTGCGGGCCTGTGGACCACTGCCCCGTCCGGCGGTCGAAAAGCCGGGAGTCGACGCGGTTTCCATCCGCACGGAGATGAAGCTGGAAGTCCAGCTCAAGGGCGCTGCGATACCAAGCGGTATTGTCCGCACGGCTCGTGCCACGGAGAACGGAGCCGGCTTGGCGGAAGCGTTGGAGCGGATTGAGCCCGGCGGGATGTTGGTAGGCGACCAAGGGACAGAGGGTGGGTGGGTGCTTTCATCTGGCGGGGGGAAGAGGAAGGTCACCCGCCCACATGGCAGGCGGGTGACCTTGGATTATCGTGGGCTAGCCCGGCAGTGCGGGACGCCGTCCGACTGGATTACCAGTCGCTGGTGTCGGTTGCCGCCGGCTCGTAGTCGCTAAGGCTGCCGGTCATGAACAGGGTGCCAACCGTAGGGATGCTGCCGGTGAACGCGTAGACTCCGGAGGAAACCGGGTGAGTCGGCACCTTTTCGATGAACTGGCCAGCTCCGAAGATCGGGCCGTCGGTGGTAGCAGTGGTGGCGATGGTGAAGCCCACCGGCTTGTTGTTCATGTTCTGGTAGGAACGGACGGCCTGCTGAACATTGCGGATGTTCATGATGTTGGCCGCACGGTCCGAACCCTTCTTCCAGGCGCGGGCACCCACGAAGAGGATCGAGATGAGCGAAAGGAGGACGAGGATGACGACCGTCAGTTCAAGGAGGGTCATACCTTTCGCGCGCTTGGTGATACGAGTCAGTTTCATGTTTGGTGTGTTGTCTATTTGGGTGTGTTTTGGTCTTGTCGGATTGAGAAATCAGCGAAGGGGGCCCGGGAGGATCTGTGGGATCTGGAGCTGTCGCTGTCTCTCGAAAGTGTTCAGAGGATTTCGGATTCCTCGCGGTTCATACGGGCGTTCTCAAAGGTCTGCTCGGTGATGAGACCCTGGCGCAGGAGGCGGCGGAGATTGGCGTCCCACTCGATGTTCCCCGCGCGGCGGATCACGTCTTCGAGCGAGCGGGCACCGCCGTCGTAGTTGGCGATTGCCGAGGCAACCGAGTCGTCGTTGTTCTGGAGGAACTCGTAGGTGAGGACCCGGCGCTGGACGCCGCTGAGGAGGCCCTGGGAGTGGATGAAGATGAGGATCTCCGCGAGGCGGGAAAGGACGGCCGAGTGGCTATCCTTAGGGTAGAGCTCGAGGATACGGCCGATGGTCTTGACCGCGCCGGTGGTGTGTAGCGTGGAGAGGACCAAGTGCCCGGTCTGGGCTGCCTCCATGCAGGTTTCCATCGCCTCGCGGTCGCGGATTTCCCCGAGCAAGATCACGTGCGGTGCCTTGCGGAGCACGTCCTTCAGACCCTGGCGGTAGGAGTGGACATCGCGGCCGACTTCCTGCTGCGTCACCACGCTGGGGCAGGGGATGCGGCGACCGGGATACTCCGGGTCGTCCATGTCGTCCGGATATTGATACTCGATGGGGTCCTCGACGGTGACGATGTGCTTGCCGTGGTTGCGGCGCAGCCAATCGATCAGGGCGGCAAGGCTGGTGGACTTGCCGGAACCGGTGGGGCCGGTGACGAGGCACAGGCCGGCCCGCTTCTGCACGGCCATGCGGAGGATGGTCGTGGTATCGGGGTCGATGCCGAGGCTATCGAGTTCCGGGATGAAATCGTTCAGGATACGGCAGGTCACGCCCAAGCCGGAGGAGCTGAGGTGAGCCTGGATACGCAGGCGGCCGGAGCGCTCGCCGTTGTGCCCCATCAGGATGCCGTTGCAGGAGAAATCCGCCACCTTGCGCTCGGCGAAGTCGCGGATCGCATTGGCGATCTTTTCATCCACTCGCACGCCGAGATCGCTTTCCTCGCCAAAGCCATGGCTCGCGCTTTCGCGGTTGCTGATGAGCTCCTTGAGGATCTCATCCATGTGGATGTTCGAGAGGGTGCCGAGGTAGTCCAGCTTCTCCACACCCTTGTTCGTGTGGATATACACCGGGCGGCCGGAGCGCATCTGGATGTCCGAGACGCGGATTTCCTTGCAGACCCGGAAGATGATTCCCAGCAGCACTGCACCACTCATCCCCGGCGCGAAGCGCGAGGCTGCGACCGGACCATTCTGGACCGGCAGCGGAGGTGGTTCATGGACAGCAGTGAACATGGGAAGTGATGAGGGCGTGGAAAATCAGTGGGAGCTGACCGCCTGGCTGCTTTCGGAGGCTTCGAGCCGTTGGATCGTCTTCATGGCGGCTTCGCGGATCTTGTTCACGAAGCGCAAGCGCTCGAGCATTTCGGCCTGGCGGGCAGGGGAGAGGTTTTCGAATTCACCGGAGGCGAGCCATTTTTCGGTGAGCTCGTGGTTCTTCGCCAAGGATTGGTCGAGGAGTTGGAGGTGCTCCTTCATCTGCTGCAGCGTATGCTTGTCGGAATTCAGGAACATCAGTTCCAGGATGTTTCCGGCAGCGGCAGCGGCGGTGAGGGAGGGGCGGGGATCCGAGTCTTCCAGGAGGCTGAACTTGATTGTGCTCTGGGCCAACTCAATGACCTTGTCATTCAAGATCGGCCGGGTCCCCACCGATGGCTCGGTGAGGAAGAGGTGGTAGGAATTGTAGTTCGCGTAGTTCGAAGGATCGAGCTCGTAGGCCTGCCGGAGCCGGTCCTCGGTCTGACGACGGAGGTAGAGCTGGTGGCCTTTTGTGACCGGATTGGGATTCGTGCGCTCGGTGGCGGCCAGTTCGACCTTGGCGATCCAGTTGCGATCCTCGCCTCCCTTGCCGGTGTGGCAGAAGTCGCCGTCCGGGCCATGGTGATGTCCACATGCACTGCACGCCGCGGTGGGCACACCGACTTCCATGGTGCCATGCCAGTCGGACTCGATGCCTCCCTGCATTGCCAATGCAATGACCTGTCCGTATGGGCTGGTTTTGAGTCCCAGCGGATTCGGACGGAAATCGAAATCTCCGCCTCCCGCGAGGCGGGCAGCACCATACGACCACAGCGCCACGCCGGAGACGGCGAAGGTAGAGGTGATCGCGATGTTGCGGAGATTCATGGAAAGGAGGGTTGGAGAGATGACGGGCGTGTGTTTCTCAGGCAGTGGTGCGGACGCGGAAAATCAGGCGGGAGAGAGCGATGTGGACGAGCAGGATGCCGCCGAAGTAGGCGATCAGGAGGGGGAATTTGTCCCAAGCCACGGCACCGAGCTTGTAGCGGAGGCGTTCCGTGGGATCGGCGAAGTGGTAGTGCGGGGAGGCTGCCCAGATCCACTTGAGGAGGGCATTGCCTTCCAGATTTGCCAGCAGCTTCAGGTAGCCGACTCCATAGAGTCCGTAGATGGCCATCCCTGCCGAGGTGACGAATCCGGAGATGGCTCCGAAGCGCGAGGCCACCGACATCGCAAGCGCGGCCAGTGGCGCGATGGCGAGGAAGAAAAGGAGGCTATACTGGAGATTCGTGGCGATCCACATGCCCCGCTCGTCAGCTTGCGACGGGCTCGCGGCGAAGATGCAAATGGCAGCGGAGATCAGGGGGAGCGGGGCGAGGAAAGTGACGAGCGACAGCCACATTTCCACGAGTTGGCGGGTGGAGGAGATGCCTGTGGTGAGGAAATATTCGCCGACACCCGACTTGGCGTTGTTCTCGCCCAGCTTGGCCGCGGTGAAGAAGCCCCAGAAGATCGCGGAGAGGAGAGCCATGGCCCACGTGGTCTGCGCGATGGCGGGCTTGTAGAGCGCGGGATTCTCCGTGGCGTAGGAGACCTGCGGCAGGATGAAGGGGAAAATGCCTACGACCACCAAGGAAATCACCCAGGATTTCCATTGGAAGAGAGTTGCCGTAGTGAGCCGGTAGAGTCGCATGGCGGTTCAGTTCAGCTGGCTCTTGAGTTGATTCCACGTCTGGCCGCTGCCGGTCGTGTGGCGGATCTCCTCCCCTTGGATCACGACGGTGCTGGGCATGCCCATGGAGTCGTAGTCCGGATGACAGCTCACCAGGCGCAGCACGGTGTCTGCGCTGGCGCGCCACATTTCCTCGAAAGTTTCCCGGGCGAAGGCGTCGAGGCCGCTGAAAGGCTCGTCGAGCAGCAGGATATTGCCCTGGGTCGGGTCGATCGACAGCTCGGCCATGATCAGGTGGGCCTTGCGACGGTTGCCGGTGGAAAGCTTGCCGTACGGCTTCTGGATATCCAGTTCGAGGGTCTCGGCCAGCTTGATGGCATCCGCGACGCGCTTGGACGGGATCATTGCACGGAAGATCGCCGAGACCGTCGTGATGGGGTCGAAGCGGAGATCCTCGGGCAGATACTGGACCCGGCCGGTTGCCTCAAAGGACCCTTCCATCTGGCGCAGCGTCCTGGCGACGGTGCGGAGCAGGGTGGTCTTACCGCGGCCATTCCGGGCGATGAGGAAGTGGGTTCCGTTGCCAAGCAGAATATCTTCCCGGACGGTCGCAAGCGATTGGCGGTAACCAATGGCAAGGCCGGCGTGAAGGTTCAACTGTGGCGACTGTGAACTCATCTAGTGGCTAGGATGACGGAATTTTTTAGAGGGAGGCGTCCAGATATTCAAGCTTTATTGGATATCGGGTCGCCCGTGGCTTCCTTGGCTCTAAGAGTTTTTTTGAAAACTGACAATAAATTTTTGAACATTTTTCAAAGTTGTTGGTCCTCAATAATTGATGAATTTGCAGGGTTCCTGAAATTCTTGCGATGAGAACTGTATTTCGCTGAAACGCAGTCACTCTACGGGAGCAGGAGGAGTTATGGAAGATGGATCCTGTACGAGATCGCGGAGGATGGCTCCGATCTCAGCACTTCTTTCAGGGTGGAGGGAAAGAGATCGCTGGAGTGTTTGAATGGCCTTTTCGCGATTTCCTTCACGCCGGTACAGACCGGCCAGACGGAGGGTCGCATCGAAGTGCTGGGGGGAACTTTGGCGGACTAAAATTCTCACCCATGCCTCTCTTGCTTCGGCACTTTTCCCGAGAGCGGCCAAGGAATCTCCCAAGCGGAGCTGGCAATAGTCCTCAAGGTTGCTCCCTCCCTTCAGATGGGCGATGCAGTCGGTGAGGCGGGAGATCGCTTCTTCATGGCGTCCTTCGTCGCAGGCGATTGCCCCGAGGATCATTTGTGAAGAAGGGTGCCACGGGGCCAAGGGCTGGGCTTCACCGGCGAGCATGGCCGCGGTGGAGCGATCTCCGCGGGAGTACAATTCCCTCGCTGCCAGATTCATGGCCTGTACCTGCAGCGGGCGCGTGGCCACGATGGAGAGATACAGGTCCAGCGGCCGGGTCCAGAGCCCTGCCTGATGGTGGAAGTAGGCTCCGCTGGCGATCTTCCCCGCCGCGATGACGACCAGCGAGGTGATCGCCACCGTGCGGATGACGACTTCCCGCCGGGAAGTCACGAGCTTCGCCAAGGCCATCGCAGCACCGGAAAGGGCGATGGCGAGGCCGACGCTGGGGAAGACGAGGTAATAGTCCTCGATAGGGCCGGAACGGACGGGAATCAGATTCGAAGCCGGGAAGCTGGCGATGAGGAACCACGCGAGGCCGAAGGAGACCAAAGGCAGCCGCTTTCTGGTGAAGACTACCGTGGCGATCAGCGCCGCGAGGAATCCCCACGCCAGGCCGAGGTGCCAGAGGGGCGCGGATTTTCCCCAGAGGTAGGCGCTGACGAACTCGATCCGGCCGAAGGGGAAGAACCACATCGAGAAGTGCTTCCATAGGAACCACGGCGACGAGACGGAAAGCTGCCAGCCGGTCAGGGCGGGGTCGAAGGCGGGATTGAGCGCTTGGTAGGTAGCTCCCTGCGTGATGCGGACTCCCAGATAGGCAGCCGTCACGAGGGCGATCGCCGAGTAGCGGAGGAGCGCGGGCTTCGAGAAGATCCGCCTGCCGCGATGGTGATCGAGCAGCACGCAGAGCGGTGCGACACAGATGGCCGTCTCGTAGCTGGCCATCGCGAGGAACATCGCCAGCAGTGTCGCTGGCAGCCATCTTCCGGTCCGCCCGGACCACGACCGGTCATGGAGGCGTAGCGCCAGGCAGGTGAAGAACACGGCGACGCTGATGTGCACACAGCTCATCCAGACCGCGGTAGTGGCCTGGGTGGAGCTGGTCGCCCACAGGCAGGTGCCCGCGAAGGCCCATGCGCGTGCGGGGATGAGTTCGCGCAGGAAGAGGTAAACCCCGGCCGTGGCGGCGAGATAGGCTGCCAGATTGATGGAATGCCACGCGGTGAGCGATGGCGTGCCATTCACATGAGCGGCGTAGTAGAGGGCATTTTTGATCGGTCGGAAGAGTCCGTAGCAGTCCTGCTTCAGGACGTCTTTCCACGAGTGGAATTGCTGGACGTGCTGGAGTTGGTCGAGGTCGTCGAGCATCAGGGCGCTGCCCATGCCGGGTGCTGCGAGCAGCAAGACCACGAGGCAGAGCAGGAAAAGCGCGGCGATTTCCTGCCAGGTCCACGGCAGGCGCATGGATTGGCCGGAGGTATCAGTTTGATTGTGCTCGCTCACGTGCTCTGTGCGTTGGCTTCAACGTGGATCTGCGGCGGTCGGTGGGGTTGGTTCTCCCCGCAGGATCACGCTGGCGCGGTCCGGTAGCGTCCGGCGGAAGTCGTGGAGCAGGCCGGCGATCTCCGGGGCGAATTCCGGAGAGGTGGCGTAGAATGCCACGACCGGCGTGATCGGGGAGGTTAGCGGCCCCTTCACGTGCAGTTCCCCGACCTTGATCCATCCCAGGGCGCTTCCGGGTATCACGCGCTCGTAAACCATCACGAGACCGATGCCGCGCTCCCTGGCCATCTTGATCCGCCATGACGGGTCCTTGTCGGACAAGCGGGCTTCCAGCGCCTTTTGCGAACCCAGTCCCCAGAGGTCGAGCACGTAGGCGTCGTTCTTGTAGCTCACCCAGCCCAGATCATGAACGGCGACGGGGCGCTGCCACCATCCGGTGGCGAAGCGGTGCATCTGCTCCTGCTGCGAGTAGATGTCATTCGACGCCATCGGGAGGAAGGCGATCGCACGCAGGTAGGGGTAAGCGACCGGAATGGCGAGCAGCAGGACGGCACCGGCAAATGCAGGCCGCCATTTCTCCGCGAGGCCCGGTAGCGTCGACGGTACCATTGACAGCAGGGCGTAAAGCAGGGCCGCGTAGATGTAGCACTCGTAGCGGTGATACCACCCGTAGGTGCCAAAGGCCGCATGCAGCAGTCCGGCGGAGGCGATGAAGAGCGCGGCTTTTGCCCTGGAATGGGAAGTGATACCCCGCGCCCATGCCCACCCCGCGAGCACGGCAGTGAAGATCAGCAGCAGGACGCCGCGGTTCCCGGCAATGCTGGTATTCAGCGAATGGATCACTTTCGACAGGGGCCCGGAGGATCCCGTGAGATGGGACTTCGCCACGACGGAGCTCGGAATGGCTGGCAAGCCGAGGGAAAGCAGGAAGCCGGAGAATGCCGCGAGACCGAGCAGGGCGGCGGCACCTGAGATGATGGCGGCCTTCGGTTTGCCGGAGAAAAGCAGCAGTCCACAGGCGGCCGCCGTGAGTGCGAGATTCTCATATCGGACCAGCGGCCCTGCGATCACCGCGACCCAGAACCACCGGCTGAGGCGCTCGCCATCGGCGATCCGGATCATTCCATCCACGACCACGATGGCAGCCAGCACCTGCAGGCTGTGCTCCATGCCGGTGAAGACGATGCCGGTGACATTGCAGCAGAGGATGACGGCCCACGTCAGCACGATGCGTCCGGACTGCGAGCCGGGCAGCACCTTGCGGGCGCGCAGGAGGATGACCCATGCGGTGAGGGCTCCGAAGAGGAGGTTCAGCACCAGCGGCAGGTATTCGCCGATGGATAGGCGTGCGAGCGGGGCGAGGAGGAAGGGCCAGATGGCGCTGGATGAGGGGGACGAGAATTCCTCCAGATTGATCCCGTATTTGCCCACGGCGATTTGCTCGGCGACGGCCAGATGGATGTAGGGATCGTCGAGCGTGTAGGTGAAGCCGCCGTCATTCAGCGTGACGATGGCGAGGATCTCGATGAAGCAGACCAGCAGCCATCCCCCGATGACGACGATGGCGTCGAGCGGGATCTGCTTTTTCGATGGAAGGTCGGACATCGGGGGAATGTCAGAGTCGTGTGCGATGGAAGACGGGGGTTGGCACGCTGCAGATGATGCACATGACCCAGCGCCACCAGCCGGGCAGGTAGGCGACGGGCTTGCCCTTGCGGATGGCCTGCCAGCCGAGGGCACCGACCTTTGCGGATGAGGTGAAAAGCGGGCCTTTCTTGATCCCCGCCGTCATCGGCGTGTCGGTCATGCCGGGCTTCAGCAGGACGATGTGGATGTCTTTCGTCGCGGCGTGCCGGTGGCGGAGGCCGGCCATGAAGGTGTCGATGCCTGCCTTGGCCGAGCCGTAGAGGAAATTCGACTGGCGTCCGCGGTCCCCGGCTACGGAGCCGATCACCGCCAGCGTGCCTTTCGCCTGTCGCGTCAGGATCTCCGAGCAAGCGGCCGCAATCACCGCGTGGCTGGTGAAATTCACCGCGATCTCGCGGGCGACCGCGCTGCCATCGGCCAAGGTCTCATCCTGCTCCGGCAGCGAACCGTGGGCGAGGAGGAAGAGGTTCCACGGGGACGACGACTCGAGCAGCTTCTTCCACTCCGTAGCCGGGTCGGTCAGGTCGGTGGCGATGATGTGGCAGGTGGCTCCACGGGTCCGCAGGTCGGCGGCCACGGCCTCCAGCTTCACGGCGTCACGGGCGATGAGCAGGAGATCGGCTTGTTTGTGATCCGCGACCAGGGTGCGGAGGAGGTCCTGGGCGATGGCTGAGGTGGCTCCGAAGACGGCGGCTCGGTAAGGGCTCATGGATTGGAAAAGGTGAACCGCCGGTCGAGCTGGTATTTCCAGACGTAGCCGATCGCGAGGCCGATCGCGCCGCCGACGTACTTCGCGGCAGGCCAGCCGGGGAAGCCGTGGTGGAAGCCCAGTTCGAGTCCCCAGAAGACGGCGGTGGTGAGGAGGCCGGTGAGTGCGTAGCGGAAGAAGCTCTTCCCGATGTCCGCGGGTCGGGTGATGTGGCGGGCTTGGAAGATGTAGTGCTTGTCGAGCAGGTACTTCACCACGAGCCCCGCGCCGGTCCCGGCGACGAGCGCGGTCCAGAACTTGAACTCCGTCGGATCGAGAGCCGTGACCACGAGCTGCACGAGCAGGTTCGCCGCGGTCGCGATGATGGCGAAGAAGATGTACTGGAGCGCGATCTTCATGCCGTAGTGCCGGTCATCCGTTTCCAGAAATCCGAGGTGAAGGCCGGATCCACGTGTTGCCTGAACTCGGGCAAGCGCGGGTAGGCACGATGAAAGTCCGCGGCTTCCATGCGAGCGTCCTTCGCCGGGTAGAGCCTGCCGCCGCAATCGCGCACGATGCGGTCGAGCGCTTCGAAGAGCTGCAGCGTGGCCGCGCCGCGATTCGGGAAGTCCAGTGCCAGCGTGATGCCCGGCGAGGGGAAGGACAGCATGCCGGGCGAGGCGATGTCGCCAAAGGTCTTCAGCACCGCGAGAAAGGAGCCCTGACCCGACGAGGCGATGGACTTGAGGATCGCGTCCATCGGGGCACTGCCAGCCTCGAAGGGAGTCACGCACTGGTACTGGTAGAAGCCGCGCTTGCCGTAGATGCGGTTCCAGTCGTGGACAGAGTCGAGCGGATGGAAGAAGGGCGAGTAGTGCTGCCGCACGCGCTTCGTCTTTCCGAGGAAGCGCCGGTAGTAGAGCGTATTGAAAGCGCGGATGGAGAGGGAGTTCAGCGCGATTTCCGGGAAGTCGATGGGCACGCCAGCTCCGGCAGGGCGATGGGTTTCCAACCCTCCTTCGTCCGCCCAGTTTCCGCGGATGAAGATACCGCGCGTCGCGGATTCGCCCGGGCTGAGGCAGTCGATCCACGCCACCGTGTGCTCCCACTTTTCCGGGGCGTCATTGGTGATCGCGAGGAATTCACCGATGCCGCGGAAGCGGATCAGTTCGACATCGAGCATCGCCGAGCGGATCGGCACGAGCTTCACCTCCACCCAGGTGATGATGCCGGTGAGGCCGAGCCCGCCGACGGTGGCGGAGTGCAGCGCCTCGCCCTCGTGGCAGGTGACATGCGAGCCGTCCGACCGGAGAAGGCCGAAGCGCGGGACGTGATTGCCGAAGCACCCCACGCGGTGGTGATTCTTTCCGTGCACGTCATTGGCGATCGCGCCGCCGAGCGTGACCTGCCGGGTGCCTGGAGTGGTCGGGAGGAACCATCCACGTGGCACGGCGAAGGTGAGGATGGCATCCAGCGTGACGCCTGCTTCCGCCTTCAGGATTCCGGTCGCTGGATCGAAGGAAATGAGTCGGTCGAGGAACCGCATGTCCACCATGGTGCCGCCATCCAGCAGGCAGGAGTCGCCATAGGAGCGGCCCAGGCCGTAGGCGAGGAGTGGCCCACTATCCGCGGAGATCTGGTCGGGCCATGCCGGGGTCAGCACGTCGGCCATGGCGGGACCCAGTCGTCCCCAGGAGTGGACCGGACGAGGTGTCATGGGGCGGCGATTGGTTGGGCGAAGAGGATGCAGGCGATGCCGATCACCCCGAGAATCCAAGTGCCGGGATCCTTCAGGGCGAAGACCACCGGGTCGTCATGCATTTCCCCGCGGTGGGTGATGAACCAGATGCGAGTGATCCAGTAAAAGGCGACCACGCAGATGCCCCAGAACCACTGCGGCCGCTCGTAGAGGGCGGTGACCTGGTCGCTATTCGAGTAAAGCCCAAGAACGATGCAGGAGGCGACACCGGCCGCGACGCCGAGCTGGGAAACCACCGATAGGTCATCGGCCCGGTAGCCGCGGCCCTGGATGGAAGCTGCGCCGGAATCCACCACCGACTTCAGTTCCACGAAGCGCTTCGCCGCCGCGAGCGAGACGAAGAGCAGGAAGGTGAAGGCGAAAAGCCAGAACGACACCACCGCCTCCGAGATCAGGAGGCCGCCGATCACGCGCGAGAGGTAGAGCATCGCCAGCATGAAGATGTCCGCGATGGCGACCTTCTTAAAGTGCAGCGAATAGGAAAGCGTGGCGACGATGTAGCCGACGAGTAGCAGGCCGAAGGACGGGGAGAGCAGGAAGCCAGAGGCCAATCCCAGCGCGACCATGATGACCGAGGCAAGCCCGACCCGCGGGATGCTGCTCTTGCCGGAGGCGGCGAGGCGCTTCCGCTTCCGTGGATGGGCGCGATCGTACTCCAGATCCAGCAGGTCATTCCACAGGTAGGTGCCCGAGGCGCACAGGCTCATGGAGAGGAAGGCGGTCAGCAGGCCCGCGAGCTGCCAGGCGGCATGGTAGTGGTGGCCGACGAGGAAGGGGACCGCGATGAGGAAGTTCTTCGCCCACTGGTGGACGCGGAATGCCTTCACCCAGTCCCGCCAGGTGGTGCCTGCAGGCTGGAAAGCGCGGTCCACGTCGAAGCTCTCCTTCAACTGCTGGATGCGTCGCGCTGAGCGGTGAACGACGATCGCCTTGCGGGCACGTCGCCAGACCGCCTCGTCCGCGCGCGAGTCGCCGGCGTAGTCAAAGCCCTTTTCACCGAAGCGCTCGACGAGCACGGCTGCCTTGTTCTCGCCTTTCAGATTCAGCGTGTCGGTCGAGGCGATGACCTCGTCGAAAGGGAATGCCGAGGAAACCTTCGCGACCGCGGCTTCATGGGAGGCTGTGACGAGGTAGACCGGGCGGCCGCTTTCCTTCTCGCTCTTCAGGAAATCGACCAGCTCTTCATTCTGGGCCGGGGGAGTCGCGGCATCGGGCAAGACCGCGGCGAGCCTCGACTTCAGCCTGGTCTTTCCCCTGGCGAGCCAGAAGGGCAGCCGGAAAGCCATCCACGGCCGGTGTCTCAGGAGGCGCAGCAGGGACTCGTGGAGAAGGTCCGACTTGATGAACGTGCCATCGAGATCAACACACAAGGGGATGTCATTGGCGCGACTCATGATCGTGGGATGGCGCGGGAACGGCGGGCGCCGGGGACACTTCGGCGAAAAAAACGGGGGGCAAAGTGGCCACTGCTTTGAGCCCGCGTTAAATACACGACCGTGGTTGTAAGGAAATCTAAAATATCGGGCGGGCTTGCCGCATTTGCGGGGTATTCGGGCGGATCGATGGGGTGATCATTTCGAGGGCGCCGCGGCCCGGGCGCGTGCTTTTTCCAAGGCGGTCCGGATCTCCGCATTATCAGGGTGGTAGCTCAGGCCCTTCTCCAGGGTTTTGATTTCTTCCTCCGGCTTGCCCCACTCGCGCATGAGGGTGGCCGCGAGCAGGACGTATCCCGGATGTTCGACGTGCTCGTGATGGCGGAGCAGGATCAACAGGTTTGCGTGGGCCTTTTCGTAGTCCGCGTTGGGCGGCTCCATCAGGCAGAGGACCAGTTGGCGGCGCGTCAGCAGCAAGATCTTGTAGCTGATATGCCGCAGCTTGAGGGCCTTCTCGTAGTGCTGGATCGCGAGGTCGCGCTGGCCACGGTAGCGGGCGACTTCACCTAGAGTGGTGTAGATGATGGCCATGTCGGGCATGTCCTTCTCCGCTTCGAGGGCGTTGGCTTCGATCAGATCGAGTGTTTCCGGGGTCTTCTCCGTGGGGCCGAGGGCGAGTTCGTAGGCGACCGAGGCGTGGGCGAAGAACTGGTGCGGGCGCGCGGCCGCAGTCTTCGCCATGATCTGGGGTGGCACTTCCCAGGCTTCCAGCCAATCGAAGAGCACCGGAAGCTGGGCGAGTCGCCAGCCTGAGATGCCCACGAGGATGGCGACCGCCCCGGCCATGGCGGGTCGGCCGATGCCCGGATGCCGCAGGCGCTGAATGGCTGCGCGAAGGATCGCCGCCAGCATCAGGCAGAGTCCGATGGACGGGATGGGCACGTAGTAGTCGGCGAAGGGTGTATTCCTCATGGGGATGAAATTCCCCGAGGGAAATGCCGCGACTATGAACCAAGCCGCGCCGAAGAAGAAGAGGGGAGCCCGCCGCCAGAGCCGGACGCCCAGGAAGATGGTGCCGAGGAGGAAAATCCAGCAGAAGGGAAGGATGACAGCGGGGACGGAGCGATCCCAGAGGTAGCTGCCGAAGGTCTCCAGCCTGCCGGAAGGGAAGAGCCACATCAGCAGGTGGGTCCAGAGGAAGTAGGGGGCCGAGGCGGAGAGTTGCCAGAGCGGCATCGCCGGATCGAGGCTCGGGTTATTGCCCCGGTAAGGAGGGGCACCGATCATCTTGCGGCAGACAAGCCAAGAAATCACGATCAGGGCGATGACCCCATAGTGGATCATCGACCGTTTGCAAAAGATCTTCCTGTCGCGGAAGGCATCCACAAGCACGAGGAGAGGCGCGGTGGCGATCGCGGTCTCATAGGAGAGCAGGCCCAGGACAAGGAACAGCGTGGCCATGATCCCCGGGATGATGGTGCGGCGGCCTGAGCCGCTCCGCATGACATCGTAGGAAAGGGCGCAAAAGGTCATCGCGGCGGCTGCGAGGTTGATATTGAAGCAGCTCGCCCAGGTGGCGACGGTCCCGCCGGTCGGTGCGATTGCCCAGATGGCTCCTGTGGCAAATGCCACGATGGCATTTCCGGAGAGACGCAGGGTCAGGGCAAAGACGCCGCAGGTGGCGAGGTAGTAGGCGGCCAGGGTGGCCCAGTGATAGCGGGTCATCCCGCCGCCCGATTCTTCGATCAGCAAGAAGAACAAGCTCTTCATCGGGCGGAAGAAATCGAAGGCATCCCGCCCCCATATTTCCATCCAGCCCTTGAAGCTTCTGACGTGAATGATCGAGAGATTGTCGTCGAACGCCATCGGCGATTTGAAGACCTGCTGGAAGATCGCGAGGATCATCGCGGCGAGCAAGATAAGCGGCAGACCCACGCGGAGTGCCGGTTGGAGGAACGCGAATCGGGGAGGATGGTCCATTGGCAATGGTGCGCGGGTTTGATACACAATCTTGATATTTAGGAAATCTAAAATGATTTCGCGAAGGCGGCTCCTAACCGGCCCGCCGGTAATTCCCGGTTTTTCCGCGTGACCGCCGGGAGGGGCGCTGTCACAACGCGCGGACTGAGCGCATGGGATCAAAGCTGACTTACCAGCAGGCCGGGGTGGACACGCGTAGAGCGGCCGCCCTGGTGGGTGACATCAAGAGCCACGTGGCCCGCACGCAGCAGAACCGTAAGCTTCTCGGAGCATTCGGTCTCTTCGCTGCCTGCTACGATCTCAGCTCTTATAAAGAGCCGGTGATCGTGACCGGCTGTGATGGCGTGGGCACGAAGCTGGAGCTCCTGCTGGAGCACGATCTCCTGGAGATCGCCGGCAAGGACCTGGTCGCGATGAGCGTGAACGACATCCTCACCACCGGTGGGGATCCGCTGCTCTTCCTCGACTACATCGGCATCGCAGCGCTGGATGAAGAGAAGATCACCCGCCTGATCGCGGGCATGTGCGACTACCTCGCTTCTTGCGATTGCATTCTCGCGGGCGGCGAAACCGCGGAGATGCCCGGCATCGTCCCGGCCGACGTGATCGAGCTTTCCGGCTTCTGCATCGGCTGCGCCGAGAAGCCCGAGCTGATCGATCCGTCCACGCTGCAGGTCGGCGACGTGCTCGTCGGCTACAAGTCGGACAGCATCCACGCCAATGGCTGGAGTCTCGTCCGCCGCGTGCTGAAGGAGAATCCCGGCTGCGTGAGCGAGGAGGAGCTCACCGGTTTCCTGGAGCCGACCCGTCTCTATCACGATGTCGTCCGCGACATCCGCGCCGCCGGTGTGAAGCCGAAGGCCTACGCCCACATCACCGGCGGTGGCCTGCCGGAGAATCTGGAGCGCCTTTTCCGCGGCTTCGGTGCCGATCTGGAGATCCCGAAGTGGGAACTCCCCGGCATCGACAAGCTGCTGGCCCACGTGGATTCGGAAGACCGCTTCCACACCTTCAACATGGGTATCGGTTGGGTGGCCATCGTTTCGCCCGCCGAGGCGGAAAAGATCCTCTCCGCCGGTCCGGGAGGAACAATCCTTGGCACCCTGGTTGACACCGAGGGTGTCCGGGTGAAAGTCCGCGGCGAGTAACCCGCCAAGCGACTCCCAACCGCGAATGGATGCCAATGGACGCGAACTGAATCCCAAGGACGAGGTGTGCGCGGGGAGTGCCCGCGCTGCCGCGTCCATGTTTTCATTCGTGTTCCGTGGAATCCCTTATACCCCGCAGCCGCGTCATGCGGTTCAGTGGCGGGCCATCCAGATGGGCGGATATCTACCCGATTTGGTGGTCATCGATTTCAAGCCCCGGCAGTCCGGACGGGAACGAATTGTCCCCGTCCTTTGATCCGACACTTTACTTAGCGTCCATTCGCGTCCATTCGCGGTTTTTCTTCTCCAGTCTCCATGAGCGACTTCCTGAAGCACGAATGCGGAATTGCCGCCGTCCGGCTCCGCAAACCGCTGGCCTATTACTACGACCGCTATGGCACCACCCTCTGGGGGTTCCAGAAGCTTTTCCTCCTCATGGAAAAGCAGCACAACCGCGGTCAGGACGGCGTGGGCATCGGCTGCGCGAAGCTCGATATGCCGCTCGGCCAGCCGTATATCTTCCGCCGCCGCGACAGCGAGCGGGACGGCCTGTCGAACATCTTCCGCAAGGAGATGAAGAACTTCAACAAGATGGCCCGCAAGGGACTGCTTGATCCGAAGCGCCCGGAAAGCATCAAGGCGAACTACGACTTCGGCGGCGAGGTCCTCGTCGGGCACCTGCGCTACGGCACGTCCGGCGAATTCGACGAAGGCTCCTGCCATCCGTACCTGCGCCGCAGCAACTGGCCGACCCGCACGCTCATGGTCATGGGCAATTTCAACATGACCAATGCCGCGGAGCTGAACCAGGTGCTCGTCGATCGCGGCCAGCACCCGGTCTTCGGCACCGACACGCAGACCGTGCTCGAGGAGATCGGCTTCCACCTCGATGAGGCGCACACCGATCTCTACCGCAAGCTGCGGGACGAGGGTGTGGACGGCCGCGAGATGCCGGAGCGGATTTCTTCCGAGCTGGATCTCGCCCGTATCGTCGGCGAGTCCGCCCAGGCATGGGACGGCGGCTACTCGATCTGCGGTGTCGTCGGAAATGGCGACATGTTCGTGATGCGCGATCCGCGCGGCATCCGCCCGTGCCACATGCTGGTGACGGAGGACGTGATCGCCTTCGCTTCCGAGCGAGTGCCGCTGATGACCGTCTTCGAGGCCGATGCCTCGCAGGTGAAGGCGCTGGATCCTGGCTGCGTCGTCACGATCAAGGCGGACGGCACCTTCAACGATACCCCGTTTTCCCCGCCGCAGAAGTACACGCCGTGCTCCTTCGAGAAGATCTACTTCTCCCGTGGCAATGACCCGCAGATCTATCGTGAGCGGAAGGCGATGGGTGCCTCGCTGGTGCCGCAGGTGGTGAAGGCGATCGAGAGCACCTTTGACAAGGCGGTCTTCTCCTTCATCCCGAATACCGCCGAGACCGCCTACTATGGCCTGATGGACGGCCTCCGCCTCTACCGCCGCCAGCAGGTCCGCTCGTCCATCCTCGAGGCACAGGCAAACGGGGAGCTTACCCCGGAGCTGCTCGACGACCTCATCCTCCGCAACTGGCCGCGTGGCGAGAAGATCGCCCACAAGGACATCAAGATGCGGACCTTCATTGCCCAGGAAAAGGGCCGCGACCAACTGGTGTCCCACGTTTACGACATCACCTACGGCGTGGTCCGTCCGGACGATGCGCTGGTGGCCCTCGACGACTCGATCGTGCGCGGCACCACGCTGAAGAAGTCGATTCTCAAGATCCTCGCTCGCACCACCCCGCGCAAGATCGTCGTCTGCTCCACCGCACCGCAGATCCGCTATCCGGACTGCTACGGTATCGACATGTCGGAGCTGGGCAAGTTCATCGCCTTCCAGGCGGCGATCGCCCTGCACCGCCGCGCCGGTCGCCAGGCTCTCCTCGATAGCATCTACGAGGACTGCCGTAGCGAGCTGCTGAAGCCGACGTCGGAAATGGTCAACCGCGTGAAGGGCATCTACGAGGCCTTCACCGACGACGAGATTTCCGCGGAGATCAGCCGCATGGTGTCGCCCGAGGACATCAACTGCGACGTGCACGTCATCTTCCAGACCATCGAGAATCTGCACGCGTCCGTGAAGGGCCCCTGCGGCGATTGGTACTTCACCGGCGACTACCCGACTCCCGGCGGCTACGCCATGGTGAATGCCGCCTATGTGAATTGGTATGACGGCGTCGGTGGCCGCAGCTACGGGCTGCAGCTCTGAATCCTGACGGCATCCTCTTTCGACCAAGGCGTGGACAGCGATGTCTGCGCCTTTTTCGTCGGTGCTTATTGCGAGGACACCTGAAGCTTCGCCGAACGTGGAAAATCGCATTTTTAAAAAATCTCACATTTTTTGGAAATCGGGATCTCCGGAACGCGATTGAGGTGACATGACGAGCTTCTTCCACCTCCAACCCTCCTCGACCGGGCCGGTAGTTCCGGGGGGTGCTGTCGGGACGGGCGGGGATGATGGGATGGAGAAACTCGTGGCACCGCTTCGGGGCGAAAGCCCCGCGGTGCCGACCTATTTCCGATGCACACCAGCCCGCCTGACGGGGGGAACCGTGGCAAAGGGCGATGGATATGTTGCATGCGATGCCGGGGGGCTCGCCGTGTGGACATCCGCGCCTGCCACTGTCTGTCAGGCGACCGATGAAGAGGGAGCGGCACCTGTCCGCCGGGGGGCGGGCAGGGTGTCTTCCTCAAAAAATTTCAGGCCCCGGCTAGGGTAGTTGCTCAAGCGCGTCGGGGCCCAGTGGTCCCGGCGTGCTGGGTTCCTCGTCGGTCAGATCAAATCACATCACACACGGAGAAAAGCCGCGGGGGATCGCGATCCGGCGGCTTACTTCCGGAAGAACTCCAGCGTTGTCGCCAGCGATTCGTCCAGCGCGTGAGCCGGTTGCCATCCCGCGTCGCGGAGCTTGTCGGCGCTGGAGCGCGAGTGCTTCACATCGCCCGCACGCTCGGGACCGTGCAGGACCTGCGAGGTGGAACCGGCTGCGGCGAGGATCTTCGTGGCGAGATCGTTGATGGTCATCTGGCCGCCATAGCCGGCATTGAAGACACCGGTGACACCGGGAGTCTCCACGGCGAAGGAGAGCGCGCCGACGATGTCCTTCACGTAGATGAAGTCGCGTGTCTGCTGGCCATCGCCATGCACGGTGATGTCCTCTCCCTTGAGCGCCTTTTCGATGAAGATGGGCACGGCTGCGGCATACGCGCCTTTCGGATCCTGGCGCGGACCGAAGACATTGAAGAAGCGGATGGCCGCGGTTTCCAAGCCACGCTCGCGGTTGAAAAGGTCGAGGTAGTATTCCCCGTCGAGCTTCGTGATCGCGTACGGGCTCTTCGGTTCCGGCAGCATCGTCTCCAGCTTCGGCACCGTGGGATTGTCGCCGTAGATCGCGGCGGAGGAGGCGAAAACGAGCTTCTTCACGCCTGCTGCTGCGGAGGCTTCCAACACGTTCAACAGGCCGTGGACGTTGATGTCCACGCACTCGGCCGGCTTCGCCATCGACTCGGGCACGCTGACCAGCGCGGCCAGGTGGAAGACGTAGTCCACTCCCTCGACTGCCTTTGCCACGGTCTCGTGGTCGGTGATCGAGCCTTCGATGAAGACGTGCTTCAGGCCATTGAGATTCTTCCGGTATCCCGTGCGCAGATTATCGATTACGCGGATCTCGTCCGCCTTGTCCTGATAGTGCTCGACGATGTGCGAGCCGATGAAACCGGAGCCTCCGGTGACGAGGATTTTCATGGGGGGCAGTCAGGCGGCGAAGACGATCTTGTCGCTGCCGGCGGTCACTTGCACGATTTCTTCCATGCGCTCGAGGTTTTCCTCGATGGCCTTCACCATGGTGAATTGCGAGCGGCAGCGGTCGAGATTGTGGCCGGGGCGCTTCGTCTTAAAGTAGGTGTCGCCCTGCAGGTAGTCGGTGAGGAAGCGGATGCCGCACTCCAGCGTGAGCAGCTTGCCGGAGAAGGCGAGGTGATCCACTTCCGCGCGGTTCAGGAAAGAGGCGGCGGTATCGAGATAGCCGCGGACGAGCGCATCGAAGCGGTCGAGCCGCATGCTGATCAGCGAGAGATCCGTCTCATCCTCACGGGTGGTCGGAGTGGCGGTGCGGACCATGTCGCCGAAGTCATAGAGCACGGAGCCCGGCATGGTGGTGTCCAGATCGATGACGCACACGCCTTCCGAGGTCACATCATCGAGGAGGACGTTGTTCAGCTTGGTGTCATTGTGGGTCACTCGCTCGGGGATGACGCCCGCGGCGATGAGGTCGGTGACTTTCCGGCAATCGTTGGCACGGGCGAGTGCGAACTCGATCTCCGGCTGGCAACCGAGCACGCGTCCGAAGCTGTCCGCGGCGATCGCGTCCTGCAGTGCCTGGAGGCGCTTCGGCGTGTGGTGGAAGTCCGGGATCGTCTCGTTCAGGCGCTTGCCGCCAAGGTCGGCCGCGAGCTTCTGGAATTCGCCAAAGGCCCGCGCGGCTTGCTCTGCCTGGAGATTCGTGCGGATCTCATCATAGCCGCGGGCGCGCTCGATGAAGGGATAGGTGCGCCAGAAATTCCCCTCGCGGTCCACCACGAAGGGCTTTCCGTCGAGGCCGGGTACGACGGACAAGGTGCGACGCCGGGCTTCCGGGTGGTTCTGGTCGAGCAGGCGGGCCAGCGAGTGGGAAGTCACCCGCTCGATATTCTCCATCAGGCTCGCCGGGTCCTTGAAGATTTGGTGATTGATCCGCTGGTGGATGAAGCGGACGCGGATGCCTGCCTGATCGTACCACGCGCAATACGTGTCGTTGATGTGCCCGGAGCCGTAAGGCTGGGCATCAACGAAGTCGGCCCTCATTTCAAAGAGGCCGGCGATCTGTCGGACATCGTGCATGGGTGCTGAATTAGGCGTGAAAGCTCATGCATTCCAGAATAAAATGACGCATACGCATCTTGAAATGCGTCCCATTGCTGGGATTTTGCGAAGTCAATGAGGCTTGGTGTCGTGAAGGCCGGGCAGAGAAAAAGCGATTTTGGGTTGATCCTAGGCGGGATCGGCAGGGAGTTTGCATCATGTTTGTGCCGGGCTTCCGCGACTTGGTGAAAGAGGGGTGGGTGAAGATCCTCGATGAATTGAAGGTATCCGGAGGCTTGCCCGTGCCCGAGCTGAGCCGGCGTCTCGGCGGCAGCTACATGGGGATGAAAGACCAGTGCGACCGTCTGGTGAAGCTGGGTTATGTGGAGCGCTGGCGCCTGCCGCGGCAGGAGGTCGGGCGACCTGAGATCATGTACCGGCTGGCGCCAAAGTCAGAGGCTATTTTTCCCCAGGCGGGCTCGGCTCTCTCGCTGGACCTGCTGGAAGCGGCGCGGACGCTTTTCGGCGATGCCGCGCCGGAGCGGCTGCTGATGCAGTATTTCACCCATCTCCGCGAGCGCTGGCGGCCGAAGCTGATAAAGGCGAAGTCGCTGGTGGAGCGGGCGACGCTGCTCTCCGGCCTGCGGGAGAAGGAAGGCTGCTTCGGCAGGTGCAAGTATGACCCGGCGCGGGGCTTTCGCATCGAGGAGTATCACCATCCGCTGCAGCCGGTCTTTGCAGCCTATCCCGGGGCGATTACCCTGGAAGTTCGGATGATGGAGGAGCTGCTGGGCACCCGCATCACCCGGCGGGAGATTCCCGGTGGTCGTGGCGGGCCGGCGCGCATCGACTACGAGGTGGCCACGCTGGGCGTCCGCGAGGGTGTCTGAAGGCGGGCTTTGATTTCGTGCAGAAGAGGATGAATAGTCTCCGACCGACTTCGGTCAAAGTGACTGCTATCCCCATCAACCGATGAAACCCCGACACTTCTTCTGGGCCCCTTCCGCCCTGTGTCTCCTGATCGCCTCGTGCGACAGGAACAAGTCCAGCTCCGCCACGACTGGCGGAAGCGAAGCTACCGACCCGATGGCAGCCGAACGTGCCGCCTTGGAAAACGAGCGCATGGCCTTCGAGCGACAGCGGCTGGATGACGAGCGAGCCCAACTGGAAGCGGACAAGGCAGCACTGGAAGCCGAGCGCGAAGACCGCCTTGCTCAGCGCGAACAAGACGCGAACCAGCGTGACCTGACCCTCGAAGAAAGGCAGCGCGCACTGGCAGATCGCGAGCTGGACCTGCGCGACCGGGAAGGGGACCTCGCGGATCGCGAGGCCGGCCTGAGCCAGCGCGAGCTGGAGCTGGCGGGACAGGACTACATTGAGGATTGGGAGCCGGATCCAATCCCGAACTACCAGGAGCCGGTGGCCGACTACGGCACCTTTTACAATGACCTCCAGCCTTACGGCTCGTGGTTCGAGACGCCGGACTATGGTTACGTTTATCAGCCGACCGTGGTCGTGCAGGACAATTCATGGCGTCCCTACACCCGCGGGAAGTGGGCATGCACGAACCGCGGATGGACTTGGGTCTCGGACGAGCCCTTCGGCTGGGCATGCTTCCACTATGGCCGCTGGACCTTGCTCTCCGGTCGCGGGTGGGTGTGGGTGCCCGGCGACGAGTGGGCTCCTTCCTGGGTGACGTGGCGCGAGGGCGACGACTGCATCGGCTGGGCACCGCTGCCGCCGGAGACGCTCTGCTATCGCGGCCGTGGCTGGAGCTCGAGCGTCGAGGTGGACTTTGGCATCGGCCACTCGCTCTTCAGCTTCGTCCACAGCCGGAACATGGCGGACCCGATCTGGCGTCACTGCCTGCCCGTCGCGCAGAACAACATCTTCATCAAGAAGACGGTCAATATCACCAACATCCACATCCAGCGCGACCGGGTGGTGAGCGGTGGACCGCGCTATGAAAAGCTGCGCGGTCTGGTTCGCAAGCCATGGCCGGTGTATCAGCTCGAGACGGATCGCACGAAGGGCATCCGCGATATCGCAAGCCGGAATGCACAGATGCGCGGCAATCGCCTCGAGGTCTTCGCGCCGGGTATGAATACCCGGTGGAATGCCGGGATGAAGCCCGAGCGGGTCAAGGGCAAGTGGGACGACGTGAAGCCGGTGCGTGCCGAGGGCGGCGTGAAGCCGGAGTGGACGCAGCGTTTCCGCGAAGCCCGCGAGAAGCAGAAGGAGCAGGCGGTGGCTTGGAAGCGCGATAACTCCGCGGGTGATGATGCGCAGAAGCAGCTTCAGGCGAACCGCGAGAAGGTCGGCGAAGCGCAGAAGACCTATCAAGCGAAGCAGCGCGAGATCGCGGAAACGCGCCGTGAGAAGATGGTGGCGAGGCGCGAGGAGCAGGCGGCGAAGAATCAGCCCAAGCCAACGCCGGAAGCCGGACCGGGCCAGCCCGCCACTCCCGGCAAGCAGTCGCAAGGTGGCGCACCGGATCGCAAGCCATCACTGGCAGAGCGGCAGCGCGAACTCACCGAACGCATGCGCGAAGGTCGCGGCAGGGGCCAGGGTCAGGGTGCTGCTGAGCCTCAGACGGAGACTCCGCAGAACACGCCACCGGGTCGCGGCGCTCGGCCTAACACCCCACCTGCAACCGGAGCGGAACGCAATCGTCCCGGCGGCAACGGCCGGAACCAAGGTGGTGGGGGCCGGGGTGGAAATGCTGCGCCTCCTTTGACGCAACAGGATGCGGAGAGAAACGGCCAGCCGCAGCAGCCGCAAACCCAGCCACAGCAGCCAAATCAGGAAAAGTCGCCGATGCCGAGCAGGCGTCCGTTGCAAAATCCTGCCGAGACACCCGAAGGCCAGGAGCGTCGTGCCGAAGCAAGGGCGGAGAGGAACCGTCAACGCGAGCGTGAGAAAAGCGCCGAGATCGACCAGCAGAACGAGCGTTTCCGCCAGCAGCAGCAGGAAGTGGCTCGCGAACGACGTGAGTCTGCGATCCGCGAACAGCAGCGCGCCCGCGACAAGGCTGAACGGGAAAGTCAACAAGCAGCGGATGAGCGCGCCCGTCAGGCACGCGAAAGTGCCGAGCAGAGAAGGCGCGATGAATGGGAGAAGGAGATGTCGGAGCGCGAGAAGAAAGCTCGTGACGATCAGCAGCGGGAACGCGAAAGCCAGGAACGTGACCAGAAGGCACGTCAGCAGCGTCAAGACGATCTGAACCGGCAAGAGCAGGAGCGGGAGCGTGGCCGCCAGCAGCAGGAAGAACGCGCGCGCCAGCAAGAGCAGATGCGTGAGCAACAGGAGCGCGCCCGCGAACAGCAAGAGGCACGCCGCCAGCAGGAGCAGGAACGCGCGAAGCAACAGCAGGAGGAGCGAGCACGCCAGCAGGAGCAAGAACGCGCCCGACAGGAGGAAAGGATGCGCGAACAACAGGAGCGTGCACGCCAGCAGGAAGAAGCCCGCCGTCAGCAGCAAGAGCAAGAGCGAGCCCGTCAGGAAGAGCGGATGCGTGAACAACAGGAGCGCGCCCGCGAGCAGGAAGAAGCGCGCCGTCAGCAACAAGAAGAGCGCGCGCGCCAACAGCAAGAGCAGCAACGTCAGCAGGAAGAGGCCCGTCGCCAGCAGGAGCAGCAGCGCCAGCAAGAAGAGGCTGCCCGTCGTCAGCAGGAAGAGCAGCAACGCCAGCAAGAGGAGGCCGGTCGCCAGCAGGAACAACAGCGCCAGCAGGAAGAGGCTCGCCGTCAGCAAGAGCAGCAGCGTCAGCAGTGAGTATCCCCCTGCGGATCACTGGGCAGTGATTCAGGTGAAGGCGTCAGAAGGGCGCCTTCACCAGTGTCGCCAGCAGCTCTTCCATGAGCTCGGCGTCCACTGTCTCACCACGGACGGACCATGAGGTGGCAAGTTCTTCCACCAGTCTCACCAGCAGTTCACCGGGTGCAGCGGGACGTGCGGCCAGTGATCGGATCTCGCGGGGATAGCGCCGGATGCGGTGTGCCAGATCTTCGCTGGTCACGGTGCGCCCTTTCACCGCGGGCTCGGTCATCATGACTTGCCCGTCCTCGTGAAAGCGGCAGAGGAAAGATTGCGGGAGGCTGATGCCTTCGACATCGATATCCAGCCGATGGGCGACGAAGAGGAATACCAGTCCCATGCCCAGCGCGTTTGACGGATTTCCCGCCAGGACATGGGCGATGTCATAGTTCTCCGGCTCGTCTTCCTCGTGGATATTCGGCTTGAAGCGACCGCTCTCGAACAAGGCCTTGTTCAGTCCGGCGGCGCCTTGATGATCGCCGATATCTTCGAGTTCCTCGGCTAGCAAATCGAGCGCATCGCCGAGTGGCTGTCTCATCGTCACGCCATCGTGAAGATAGTCGGATAGCGAACGGAGCAGGGCTTCGAATTGATCCCAGTCATCCTGCACCGCTTCGGCACCGCCGGCGGGGACCACCCATTCGCGGCGCAGGCGTTCACGCCGGGCAGGGAGCAGCAGCAGGGAGAGCAGCTCGTGATCGGCCTCGCTGAGATCGATGTTCATCTCGCCGAGCAATTCACTCACGTCGCCATCGTAGGCGGAGAGCGCGGCTTCCACGGATGCCCGCACTGGCGGGGAATCGTCGTCGAGCAGCCTCAGTAGAAGGGCGAGGCGCTCCGGGGAAGTGTCGGGAGCGGCGGTCACGAAAGAAAGGGGATGGTGCGCGATACTGGGATCGAACCAGTGACCCCCACCGTGTCAAGGTGGTGCTCTACCGCTGAGCTAACCGCGCATGTGCCCCCGGACGGGGCCGGGAGAATGGGTGGACCGGTGCGGGGATGCAACCCAATTTTCGATGAAATGCGGACCTTTTTTCGATCAGGGAAAAGACCCGGGAAACAAAAGGGCGGGGAGCCGCAGCTCCCCGCCGTTTGAGACAGTGAAACTCAACGCGAACAGGCCGCATCGCCCTGGGCGAGGGGATCTGTGCGCGGATGGGGAACCTTAGGCCTTTTTCGCGGCTTTCTTGGCGGCCTTTTTGGCAGGCGCCTTCTTTGCCGGAGCGGCTTTCTTGGCGGACTTGGCGGCTTTCTTCGCAGGGGCCTTCTTTGCCGGTGCGGCCTTCTTCGCAGCCTTCTTGGCAGGGGCGGCCTTCTTGGCGACCTTTGCAGCCTTCTTCGCTACGGTCTTCTTTGCGACCTTCTTGGCAGCCTTCTTGGCGGACTTCGCAGCTTTCTTGGCGGCCTTCTTGGCAACCTTCTTCGCAGGAGCGGCCTTCTTGGCGACCTTGGCAGCCTTCTTGGCAGGAGCGGCTTTCTTGGCAGGAGCCTTCTTCGCTACCTTTTTGGCGGCGGCCTTTTTGGCCGGGGCTTTCTTGGCGGCGACCTTCTTGGCCGCCTTCTTCGCTGTTTTCTTTGCAGCCATGGCTTTGTGTCGTTTGAGTTCGCGTTCGATGTTTGTTTTCTCATCCGGTGTCAAAGTCCCGGCGGAGAGTAGTGCGAGGATCGCCTCACCGAGACGGCCCCCGAAAGCATTGGTAAGGAAGTCGTGCGCGGCACGACGCACGATGACGTCCTGGGAGAACGCGGCCTCATAGACATGAGCGCGACCGTCGCGCACACGCTTGACCAGCTTCTTGCGTTCGAGACTCTGCAATACCGACAGCACTGTCGTGTAGGCGCGGTCCTTTCCGTCCGGGAGACTCTCAAGTACGGCACTTACCGTAGATGGACCCTCGTGCCACAAGACGGACAGAGCCTGAAGCTCAAGATTGGAGGGGTGGGTAGCTCGTGCCATGATTTTATGGTCGCCGAAATGGTGTCACCATAAATGTAGTAGTTCACAAATACGTCAAGTTCAAATTGACGGATTTTTCGGAACACTTAACGAAATTCACATGCCTTATGTTGTTCTACGATATCCATCGTAGTTGATGTCGGGATCAATGTCCTTCGATGGAGGGGCGTTTCAGGTCGGGTGCGAGCTTCGACAGGGATTTCCACAGTCCATCGTCCGATGGATGTCCGTTGAAGATCACGCTGCCGTCAGGAGATACGAGGACCATCGTAGGCAGGTCCTGCACGCGCAGCTTCCGCATGAAGGAGTCCTTCTCGCGATCCTGCAGCCATGCCCCCGGAGGCTTCGCGCCAAGGCCGCTGACAACTTCCTTCGCGTCCTTCGCGGCATCGGCGGTGAACTCTGCAAGCAGGGACACCACGGCCACGCCGTTCTTCTCCAGTTCGGTCGCGGTGACCTTGAAGTCCGGCATGCTGGCCTCGCATTCGCGGCTCCATGGCGACCAGAAGTGAAGGAGCGTCGCTTTCTTATCCTTCATCAGCGAGCCGAGTTCGACAGGCTTGTCCGCGAGCAGGGAAGACAGCTTGGCCGAGCCATCGATCTTGATGGAACGCATCGCCTCATCGAGGCGGAGGCGATCGATGTGTGGTGCGAAGGCGCTGGCCTGCCGCGGGCTCAGCCAGAATGCCTCGGTGATATGTTTCTTGAAGCCGTCGCGATCCTCTTTCTTCAGAGCGGCGATCGCCTGCACATACTCGACGACGGCGAGCCAATCCTCCTTAATGGCGAAGATCTCGGACTGCTCAATCTTGAATTCTTCCTTCCGCTTGAGGAATTCCGGCAGCATCGCGGCGATCAGGTCATCCTCGCCGCGATCGACGTGGTAGAGAAAGCGCGCCTCCAGGATGGGCTGCTCGCCCACTCCCTGCTCGCGCGCTTTCTTCACCGCGGCATCGAATGCCTCGGGCGTGCCGCGCTCGGAGATCATGCGCTCCAGCGCGGCCCGCTGCGGTGGCAGGGATGCGTAGGGGTCTTCCTCCGTCGCGGGCTTCGGCTCCTGGGCGAAGCAGGTTGCCGCCAGCATGAGCAGCGCGGCGACCGTGGATGTGGAGCGGCGGAAGGAAGACATGGGGTCAAGGGATGCGGAGCTTCGAGCCGAGTACCACGGTGTCGGACTTCATGCCGTTCGCCTGCTTGATGGCAGAGGCGGTGGTGCCGTACTTCGCGGCGATCTTGCTGAGCGAGTCACCGCGGACCACGACGTGGGTCTTGCGGCCTGCTGCTGCCGGTGCGGTGGCTGCGGAGCGGACCGGGCCGGAGGAGCCGGGGATGGAGAGGGTCTTGCCGAGCACCACGGTGTCGGAGGTCATGCCATTGGCCTGCTTGATGGCCGAGGTGGACACTCCGTAACGGCGGGCGATGCCACCGAGCGTATCACCACGCACCACGGTGTGGCTGGTGCCTGCTGAGGAATGCGACGGCGTGTGCGAATGGGACGGCTCGCTGTGCGAAGGGGCGGGAGCGGCCGAGTGATCTTCATACGCGGCCTGACCGTAGGTTGGATTGTGATCCGCGGGAGGATTCACCGGCTGATAGGGTACGGACTCGGCCGATGCATCACCGGGTACGCCGTAGGGATTCGAGGTGTCGTATTGATCACCACCATCGACGGTGTCGTAGTTTTCATTGCCGCCCTTGTTGAAGAGCGAGCAGGAGGAAAGGGAGAGGGCGGCAGTGGCCAGGGCGAGATAGCGAACGGAGCTCATGGATTCAGTGCGACAGGGGTGAATTAACAAGACGCGTGCTTCTTGGAAAGCACAGTCGCGTTGGAGATCAAACGCAGCCGGTCCCGCGCTTTGTTCAAATCACGATCACGCACCAAAGCGGAAGAATCGCGATACTGCAACTTCGCTTTCTTCGGAGAGCTTCTCAAGTGAAACCCCGCGATGAAGCGCGAGATGTTCCGCGACATGCCGGACGTATGATGGCTCGTTGCGCTTGCCGCGATGTGGCATCGGCGCGAGGTAGGGCGAGTCGGTCTCCAGCATGAAGCTGCCGGCTGGCAGTGCGACCGCAGTGGCGAGCACGTCGGTGGCATTCTTGAAGGTCGCCACGCCGCCGAAGGACACGAGTCCGCCGAGCGCGATCACCTCGAGGGCGCTCGCTTCGGGCCCGATGAAGCAGTGGAAGACGGCGCGCACCTTTGCGGCGTGACACCGATAGATGGCGAGCGCGTCTTGGAAAGAAGCATCGCCCTGTGTGTCGCGCGTGTGGATCACCACATTTAGCCCGGCTTTCGCAGCCAGCTCGAAGTGGGCATCGAGCAAGTACCGCTGGCGATCGCGGAAGGCCTGCTCCGTCCATCCGTCGGGTGCGGGATGATAGTAGTCGAGGCCGGTCTCGCCGATGCCGCAGACCCGCGGATCGGCCACGTGCTTCCGCAGGTGATCGATCACGTCATCCGGTGCCTCGTGAACGCTGCACGGATGGATGCCGATGCAGGCGGAGACTTCCGGATGCTCGCCCGCGATGGCGAGGTTCGCCTCCAGGTCATCGAGATCGGTGGCCAGGGTGACGAGGCGCGCGACGCCATTCTCCCTGGCGCGCGCGACAAGGTCAGGTACCTCCGCGGGATCGAAGCGATGGCTGGCGAGGTGGCAGTGGGAATCGGTGAGCACTGGCAGGTTGATCAATCGTGCAGGTAGGTCCGCGGGCGATACGCCATCGCGAAGGGCACGTAAAGCACGGCGGCACCGAGCATCAGCCACGTGAAGAAGCGGAAGTAGGCGGCTCCCTCGAGCTTGGTTTGGCCACCGCAGAAGGCGGAGGCGGAGTAAACGGTCTCGGTGGAGGTATTGACGGTGGTGATGCCCAGCTCCGTCTTGCGCTTCTCCAGCCAGCTTTGCTTGCTATCGGGTGCAGCGGGTTTTTCGACAGAGACAGTCAGGCCCATGTCCCACTTCGTGCCGTGGATGCGGTCCGCGCCGTCGCTGATGAGGCGGAAGTGGGAGGAGTCGATGATCTCG
This sequence comes from Luteolibacter flavescens, assembly GCF_025950085.1. Taxonomy (NCBI): domain Bacteria; kingdom Pseudomonadati; phylum Verrucomicrobiota; class Verrucomicrobiia; order Verrucomicrobiales; family Verrucomicrobiaceae; genus Neoluteolibacter; species Neoluteolibacter flavescens. The sequence goes on along the minus strand of NZ_JAPDDS010000003.1, from coordinate 247,930 downwards.
TAGCGGATGGGATTGCCGAAGAAGTCCTTGCCGAGATCGGCACCGAGCGTTTTCGGGTCGGGCAGCTTGTCATCGGCCTTGCGCGCTTCAGCTTCGATGATTGCAGCAGCGGCGGTGAAGGCTGCCTGACCGGGGATATCGAGCTTGTCGATGGCTCCGTTCTTCAGGTGGGCGACCATGTCGTCAGCCGGGTCTTCGAGGGAGAGGCCGGGCAGCACCACGTTGCGGACGTCCTTTTTCCAGTCGCCAGGCAATTGTGCGGTTGCGGCAGCCAGTTGCTCCTCGGCGGCGCTCGGGATCTGGATGAACTCGTTGACCTGGGCGGTCATCTTGTTGCCGATGAAGACAGCCGCGAGGTAGAAGGCCATGACGAGCGACTTCATGCTTTTTGGCGCCTGCGTGTAGGAGAATTCCAGGCCGACGATGGACACCATCACTTCCGCGGCGGTGAGGATGACGAAGGCGGTGAGCTGCCAGCCGATCGAGGGACTGTTGCCCTTGTCGATCCACGACTGGATGAGCGTGGACAGCGCGAAGCAGCCCACGGTGAGGAAGAGGCCGAAGCCGATCTTGCGAAGCGGGGTGAGCTTGAAGACGCGGTTGATCAGCGGATACAGCACGAGGCTGAAGAGCGGGACGAAGGTCAGGATCAGGATCGGGTTCGCCGCCTGGATCTGCGACTCCAGCCAGGTGATGCCCATGAAATTCAGGTCCATCTGTGCGGCCTGCTGCACCCACGAGGAGCCGGTCTGGTCATAGAGACCCCAGAAGACCGCGATGAAGAGGAAGAGGGGGATGAGCTTGGCCAGGGCGAAGAGGCCTTCCTTCGAGCCGAGTTCCTTGAAGAAGGACAGGCCTGCGGGTGGCACGTGGACGAAACGGTGCCGTCCCATCCAGAAGACCAGTGTGGCGAGCGCCATCAGTCCGCCGGGGATGCCGAAGGCCCAGTGCGGGCCGTAGTGCTCCAGCAGCCATGGCGTGAGTAGGGTGGAGAAGAACGAACCGAAATTGATCGAGAAATAGAACCAATTGAAGACCCGGGTGAGCAGATGTGAATTCCTCGGTCCGAATTGGTCGCCGACGTGGGCGGAGACGCAGGGCTTGATGCCGCCGGAGCCGATGCAGATCAGGATGAGGCCGGCGAAGAGCCAGCTCTGCGAACTGCCGGTGGTGCCCATGAGGGCGAGGGCAAGGTGGCCGAGGCAGTAGAAGATGGAGAGCCAGAGGATCGTGCGGTACTTTCCGAACAGCACGTCGCTGAAGAGCGCACCGATGAAGGGTGTGAGGTAGGCGTACGCGACGAAGTCATGGTAGTGCTCCCGCGCCTGGGCATCGGACATCGCGGAGCCCGCCTGCTGGTCCATCAGCCAGAGATACTTCGTCATGAAGACCACCAGAATGGTCCGCATGCCATAGAAGGAGAACCGCTCGGCGGCCTCGTTGCCGATGATGAAGGGGATGCCGGGCGGCATCCGGTCGGTATCGAGGGCGTTGGTGCGGTAGGACATGGGAGATGATGCTGAGCTTGGAGACGCAAGGCCGGAAAACGGCGGGCCATGCGTGGATATCGGGCGACGCTAGGAAGCATCCCGCGCGCCGTAAAGCTCAGGAAATCTTGGTAAAAACAGGGGCTCCCGCTAAACCCTGTGAAGGCCCGAGATCACCATCTAACCGCGGCGGCGGCCCACGTGAGGCCGGCCCCGAAAACCACGAGCACGATATTGTCGCCGCGCTTGATGTGGCCCCCGCGATTCGCCTCATCGAGGGCGATGGCGACGGCTGCGGCGGAGGTGTTGCCGTACTTTTGGAGATTCACGAAGACGCGCTCGTGCGGCACCGAGAGGCGGTCGGCGATGGCGTCGATGATGCGCAGGTTTGCCTGGTGAGGCACCACGAGCTTGATGTCCTCGGGCTTGAGTCCGGCGCGCTCGATGACCTTTTCCGCGGACTCCTTCATGCGGTTCACCGCGTGCTTGAAGACCTCCTTGCCCATCATCGAGAGGCTGGCGAGGTTCATACCCGCATTGTCGATGGTGATCGGGCAGGCGGAGCCGCCGCCGGGGATATTCAGCAGGTGGGTGAGCTTGCCATCGGTGCCCATCTCGGTGGCGATGATGGAGCCTTCCTCAGGCGCGGCACGGCGCAGGACCGCGGCACCGGCACCATCGCCGAAGAGCACGCAGGTGGTGCGGTCGTCCCAGTTGATGAAGGAGGAGAGCTTTTCCGCGCCGATGATGAGGGCATTCGCAAAGGCGCCGTCGGAAATGAGGCGCTTCGCGATCTTCATCGCGTAGAGGAATCCGGAGCAGGCGGCGGAGATGTCAAAGGCCACTGCGCCGGGGCAGCCGAGCTGCTGCTGCACGTAGCAGGCGGTCGCCGGGGTGAGCGTGTCTGGCGTGATAGTGGCCACAATGATGAGTTCGACATCCTCGGCGGCAATTCCTGCCTGCTCGAGTGCCTTGGCGCCCGCCTTCGCGGCCATGTGCGAGGTGAATTCACCCTCCGCAGCGATGCGGCGCTCGCGGATGCCGGTGCGCGTGAAAATCCACTCGTCCGAAGTCTCGACCAGCTTTTCCAGGTCGGCATTGGTGAGGACTTTCTCGGGCAGATAGCTGCCGGTGCCGGCAATGCAGACCTGATGCTGCGAGGTGAAGGCGTCGCTCATGAACGGGCGGACTTTGGAAACCGGCCGCGGGCGTTGCAAGTGCGAAGGATCAGGATGCCGGTGTGAGTCCGGATGCCGGGTGGATGCGGAGGCGTTTCCCGGATTTCAGGAGCTGCCATGCCCAGAGACCCAGCCAAGCTGCCAGAAGCACCCAGGTCGGAAGATAGGCTCCGCGGATTCTCATGACAGAGTCGCGGTCGTTGACGATCTTCGGCAGCCAGATCTTGCGGAATTTGGGGTCCGCTTTGCCGCGTTCGTCATTTCCCGAGTAGCTCGCATCCCGCATCAGCTCGTCGAGCCATCTGATGCCGATCGCGCCACCTGCGAGTTCCAGCATCAGGGAACCCGACTCGGCGGGCGTCCCGGCGGGTATGGTGGAAGTCGCCGACCAGTCCCGCCACGAGCCGCGGTGGATGGTGCGGATGACGGAGGTATTCACGTGGGAGTCCACCGTCAGCCAGATGAAAAAGGAGGTCACCAGCAGCCCCAGCCAGAACGTCCTCGAATGGAGGAACCAGGTGCGTGGTAGGGAAGGGGAGGTGGTGGGAGCACGCATGCAGGAGCGTAGACGCGGATGCTGGGGGCTTTCTTCACCCGCATTCTTCAATACATGCGCCGAGGTTAAAAGATAAAGGCCGGTCCTGTGGAGGACCGGCCTTTTGCTCTATTATAGAGGGAAGCGGCGTCTCAAAGACGCGCAAGGATCGCATCCGCCATGGCGGTGGTGCCGACCTTCGTCTCGCCAGCGGCTCCGGTGGCGATGTCGCCGGTGCGGAAGCCTTCGTCGATGGCCTTGGCCACGGCGGCCTCGATGGCGGCGGCGGCTTCGTTTTCGCCGAGCGAGAATCGCAGCAGCATGGCGGTGGAGAGGATCTGGGCGATGGGATTCGCGATGCCCTTCCCCGCGATGTCGGGTGCGGAGCCGCCGGAGGGCTCATACATGCCGTAGTAGAGGCCGCCGTCCTTCTGCTTGCCGAGAGAGGCGGATGGGAGCATGCCGAGCGAGCCGGAGATCATCGCCATTTCATCCGAGAGGATGTCGCCGAAGAGGTTCTCGGTGACCAGCACGTCGAAGGAGTCGGGGCGGCGCACGAGCTGCATCGCGGCATTGTCCACATAGAGGTGGCTCAGCTCGACTTCCGGGTAGTCCTTCGCGACCTGCACGGCGGTCTCGCGCCAGAGGACGGAGGTGGCGAGCACGTTGGCCTTGTCCACGGAGACGAGGCGCTTCCCGCGGCCCATGGCAGCGGTGAAGGCGACGCGCAGGATGCGGTCGATCTCGCTCTGGCGATAGATCATGGTGTCGTAGGCGACGGGCTCGCCATCGCGCTCCTCGCGGCCCTTTGGCTGGCCGAAATAGACGCCGCCGGTGAGCTCGCGCACGCAGAGCACGTCGAAGCCATTCGGGATGAGCTCGTTTTTCACCGGCGAGGCGTGGGTCAGCGAGGGCAGGCAGACGCCCGGGCGGAGATTCGCGAAGAGGCCGAAGTGCTTGCGCAGCGGCAGCAGGGCACCGCGCTCCGGCTGCGTGTCCGGCGGCAGGGACTCCCACTTCGGCCCGCCCACGGAGCCGAAGAGGATGGCATCACTGGCCTCGCAGGAGGCGATGGTTTCCGGCGGAAGCGGGTGGCCGGTGGCATCGATGGCCGCACCGCCGACCAGGCGCTCCTCGCGCGCGGTGGTGAAGCCGAACTTGGCCTCCACGGCGTCGAGCACGCGGAGGGCTTCGGTCATGACTTCCGGGCCGATTCCGTCGCCGGCGAGGACTGCGATGCGATAGCTGCGAGACATGGCCGGGACGCTAGGAGCCGCCCGGACGGAATCCAGAAGAAACGGGGTCAGCGCCTCACGGGGTGATGGTGAAGGCCCGGTTGACCGCTCCCGGGATGGGGGAGCCACTGACCGTTGCGGAACCCTCCACCCAGCCGCTGGTATCCCCATGAAAAGAGAGGTAAACGGAATTGAGGGAAGTCCATGCGTCTGTCCCGGCTGGAGAACTGAAGGTGGCACTCAGCACTCCGAGCGGAACGAAACGGGCCTGTGCTCCAGTCGCTGAATAAAGCCCCGTTGATGGAGCCGAATCGCTCCAAGACACGGCGCTGAGAGATCCGCTCGTTGAGTTCGAGGCGGTCCATGTGCCGGTAGTCCCGCCTCCGAGGGTGAGCTCCACCCAGTTTCCTGCGCGGCTGGTGATGCGGAGCTTGCGGTTTGCTTTGTTCAGGTCCGCAGGGGCGTTGTTGAGAAAGCTATAGTCCGTGTCGATCATCCGCATGAAGAACTTGGGGAAGGTCACGCTGGTGAAGCTGATCTCGGCTTCCTCGCTCTCGTCCAAGCTCAGGTAGTGGCGGAACGGAGTCCAAGTCCGGAGGTCCGTGGAGTGGCTATTATGATATTCGTGGCCAGCTCCCCGGTCGAAAACGATGGAGAAAGTCGATGCCGCGGCATTCCTCTTCGGCACGAGAGCGATGCCTTTTTGAATCGGCAATTTCAATGCGGGTGCATCGAGGTCGAAGGCAGCGTAGTCAGGTCCGGAGATGACGACGTTTGTGATCGTGATCGGTGTGACAGGCCGATCCGAATAGCCTGGATCGCTCGGGCCGGCATTTGCGGCAGTACGGTCGGTCGGGAAGTTCGCCGGATTGGTGAAGCTATCGACGATGGCGCGACCGCTGATCACCTCGCCGAAGATGGAGTGCTTGTCGTCGAGCGAAGGAGTTGCTTCGAGGGTGATGAAAAACTGGGATCCGCCGGTGTTTGGCTGGCTCGCCTTCGCCATTGAGAGGAAGTAGCGGCCGGTGTGGCGGAGGGAGGCGTGATACTCGTCGAGGATGGCATAGCCGGGGCTGTCGGTGCCCTGGCCATTCGGTGAGCCGCCTTGGATCACGAAGTTGTGGATCAGGCGATGGAAGGTCTGTCCGTTATAGTACGGGGTGTTCTCGACGAGTTCCCCGGTGGTCACCCGGACCCACGGACGTCGGCCGGTGGCAAGCCCGATGAAATTCGCGCAAGTCCTCGGTGCCTTGTCATGGTCCAGCCGGGCGCGGAACGTGCCGAGCGTGGTGCTACCTTGGGCGACGGTGAAGTCGGCGTAGATCTGGCCATGGGCGAGTGACGCCGAGGCAAGCAGCAGCAACAGGGGAACTCTCACGCGGCGCATGCCGCCATGAAGCGCCCCCTTCGGCAAGCACGTTGGTCAGACGCCCTCTGCTTCGGAGGGCTCCCACTCGTCGTAGTCCCGGGGCTTGTCCTCGGAGTCCTCCTTCAGCTTCCGCTCCCAGATGTAGCGGCGGAAGAGCACCTTCACCGCGGCGGTGAGGGGCACGGCAAGGAGCGCGCCGACGAAGCCGCCGAGGATCAGCGACCAGAAGAGCATCGAGAAAATGACAGTCATCGGGTGTAGCCCCACGGAGTCGCCCACGATCTTCGGTGCGGTGACGAGCGAGTTGATCTGCTGGACGATGACGAAGATGGCCACCACGCCGCCGACGTAGGCCCATGGGTTCGAGCCGAGGATGTGCTGGTTGTCCGGAACGCTGAAGTGGAAGTAGGCCAGCACGCACGCGGGGATCAGCGTGATGATGTTCCCGATGTAAGGGATGATGCCGAGCACGGCCATGATGATGCCGACCAGCAGGCCGAGCGGCAGGCGGAAGGCGGTGAGCGCGAGGCCCACCAGCATGCCATCGATGAAGGCTACGAAGACCTGGCCGCGGAAGAAGGAGATGAGGTAGCGGTTGATCTCGGTGAGCGTCTCGATCAGCTCCGTCTTGAAGCGCGAGGCCTTCAGCGGCACGTAGTCGTGCCAGTGCTCCTTGATGGCCGCGCTCTCGTTGAGAATGTAGTAGAGGTAGATAGGCACCATCAGGAAGCCGAGGGCGAGGCCGAGGAAGCCGAGCACCTTGCCCGCGCCGCCCTTCACCCAGCCGAGGATTTCGTCGATGTAGCCCTTACCCTGTGACCAGAGTTCGGTCTCCTTTAGGACGATCGGCGGTTCGAGTTGCTTGTTGCCGCTGGCTGAGGCTTCGTCGAGGGCTGCGGTCAGCGTTGCCTTCGGTGCATCCGAGTCGGGATCTCCCGGCGGGCCGAGCAACGGATCGATGAAGGGCTTCGACCACTCATGCTTGTTCCGGTTGTGGATCAGCATGTTTACGATGAACTCGTCGAAGGATCCCTTTTTTTGGGCGGGGTTCTCATCCAGAGCTGCCTGATCAGCCTGCGTCTGGACGGGCTGCTGGGTGGCGGCGATGGCTTGGCGCTGCTCCTGGAACTTGTGGATCTGGCCGCCCACCAGCGGGATCATGATCGCGACCAGTCCGGCGAACATCAGCGTGAAACCCGCGAACACCGAGACGACCGACCAGCGCCGGGAAAAACCGCGCTGCTGGAAAATGCGGACCACCGGCTCCAGCAGATAGGCCACGATGGCTGCCACGGCCAGCGGCACCAGCACCGGCTGGAGGAATCCGAAGACCTGTCCGACCAGCCAGACCAGCCCGACGACGAGTGCGCCTAGCACCAGGATAGACACGCCGGTGGCGGCGTTCCAGAGCGTGCGAAGCTGAAAGCGGGTGGGGTAGCGTGCCATCTTTCCGACGGTCTAGCAGATAGAGCGCCGGGAAGGGATGGGAAAATTCCGCTTGTTAAGGAATCGCTGTCGGATCCTCGGTCACCTGCGGGGCCGCCGTCTTCGCAATCTTGTCCAGCACGCCATTCACGAAGCGGCCGGAGTCGGTGGTGCCGAAGCGTTTCGCGAGCTCGATGGCCTCGTCGATGGCGACAGGGGCGGGGACATTCTTGGCGTGGAGGATCTCCCAGGTGGCCAAGCGCAGGATGGCGCGGTCCACGGGGTCAATGCGCTCCGGGGCGAAATTCTCCACCACGGCGGCGAGACGCTCGTCGATGGCGTCCTTTTCACGGATCACCGCGTCGGCCAGTTCGTTCGTTTCGCGGAGCAGGGAGGCGAGGGATTCCTTCGACTCGCGGAGCTTCGCGAGATCCACCTGATCGGGGAATTTCTCCGGCTCCTCCACCATGCTGACGCGCTCGGAGATGCGGGCGAGGCGGCGGATGCTACCGGCGACGGGGTCGAGCTGGGAGCGCAGCGCGGGCACGTCCTCGATCGCGTCGAGGAAGCGCTTGCGGGCGAAAATCAGGTCGCGATCCGTGCGGAAGAAGGTCGCAAGTGCGGGCTCGAAGCGCTGGCTGAAGGAGTCGCCCTCGCTGTCCCGTGGGATACGCGAGAGTTGGATCATTCCTGCCGTCCACTTGTGCTCCAGATCCGACACCTGCTGGAGCGCCATGGTGGTGCGCTCGAGCTGTGGCCGGGCCTTCAGCGTGGCCATGGCCAGGTCGAAGCGCTGCTGGAACTCGATCAAGCGGGCCTCGCGGCCGAGGCTCAGGTGATGCAGCGTCTTCCAGGTCGCCTGCAGGATGGCACGGCGGTCCGACTCGGTGACGAACTGCCAGAAGGCTTCGCGGAGCGACGCGGGGTCGGCTCCGCCTTCGAGGTCGGCGCAGTAGAGGAACTGGACTACCGCCTCGCGGATTTGTCGGCGGCTAGGCATTGCGGGAAGTGACGCGAGGCATGGTGCGCTCGATCTCGTGGAAGATGTCCACCATCGAGGCGGCGACGCGGGCAGCCTCGCGGCCGCGGTTGAGATTGGATCCGATGCAGCGGGCGTAGGCCTGCTTCTCGTCTTCGACAAGGAGAACCTCATGGATGATCGGCACCTTGTACTGCAGGGCCATCGACATGAGGGACTGGGTGATGGTGCCGGCGATGAGGTCGGCGTGCGAGGTCGCTCCCTTCAGGATCACGCCGAGGGCGATGATGCAGGCCGGTGGCTGCTCGCTGCGGTCGAGGACATTCGCGACGGTCACCGGGATCTCGAAGGCACCGGGCACGCGGATAATGTCCACGCGGGTCTGGGGCATCAGCTCGCCGAGTTCTTCCACGGTATTGTCCACCAGGGCGTCGGCGAACTGCTCGTTGTATTTGGCCGCGACGATGCAGACCCTGACGCGGGGTCCGATGATGCGGGGCTTGGGCGGCAAAGCCGAGGACATGGGCGGGATATGGCGGGAGGTGGCGAAAAAGTCAACGGAAGCGACCGGAGAATGCCACAGCAGTGGGAAACGGGTCGTAAAAGACTGTCACTCCACGTTTTGCACCTGCTCGCGGATCTTTTCCAGCTCCGTCTTTGCCTCCACCACGTGCTGGGCGATGACGGCGTCGGAGGCCTTCGATCCGATGGTATTGAACTCGCGGTGGATTTCCTGGCAGAGGAAGTCGAGAGGGCGACCGGCAGGCTCGCTGCCCGCCATGTATTCGCGGAATTTCCTGAAATGGGAATCGAGGCGGGTGACTTCTTCCGAAATGTCGCAGCGGTCGGCGAAGACGGCGATTTCCCGCAGCACGCGCTCATCCTGCAGGTCGAGGTCCAGGCCTGAGTCGCGCAGGCGCTTCGTCAGCACCTCGCGGTAGCGCTCGGGCCGTCCGGGAGCCAGCGTTGCGATGGTGGCGGCGGACTTTTCGAGGGCCGTGAGGCGGGTGGTGAGGTCCTTGGCGAGGTCATTGCCCTCGGCGGAGCGCATTTCCAGCACTTGCTCGATGGCGACTTCCAGGGCGCGCTCGATCGCGCTCCAGACCGTTTCCGCGGCGAGGCCGCCATCCTCGATCCGGATGATGCCGGCGGTGCGCATGAAATCCCCGGCCTCGGGCATGACCTTCCGGCCGGTGTGCTTGGAGATGCACTCGAAGGCGGACTCAAGGGCATCCACCAGCCGCAGGTCCACGCTGACGGGTGCGGGCGCGCCACTGGAGCGGTCGAATTGCACGCTGACCTGGATGCGTCCGCGGGAAATCGTATTCAGCACGGCGCGGCGGATGCGGGCCTCCAGTTCATTTAGTTCACGCGGGAGCTGGATGACCACCTCGGCCTGCTTGCGATTCACGCAGGCGATCTCGACCGTGGCCGTGCCCTCGTCCGCCGTGGCCGAGCCCCGGCCAAATCCCGTCATGGAATGCATGCGCGGAGGCTGGCGGGACAATCTCGCCTTGGAAATGGGAAACTGGAAGCCGGGGCCGTTAGAGATCCGTCATCCGGCGCTTTTCCTCGCCGGGGATGCTCTGCGGGGGATCGTCGTTCTCTTCTTCCTCCACGGGGACTTCGGGGCCGTCCTTCGGCTTTTCTCCTTCAGGTGCGGACTCTTCGGCAGGCTTCTCGGCTTCCTGGCCGGCCTTCCAGCCTTCCTCGGAGGCGGATGGGTCCCAATTGTCGCCGCGATCTTCGTCCTCGCCGCCGTCCCTTTCGTAGGTGTCCTCCAGATGGTTGCTCCGGTCCGTCAGGAGGCGTTCCATGCGCTCCTTCTCCTCGGCTTCCTCGGCCTTGCGCTGCTTTTTCGCATCGTACCAGGCCAGCCAGATGCAGATCTCGTAGAGAACGATCATCGGCGCGGCCATCAGGCAGAGCGTGAAGGCGTCCGGAGTCGGGGTGATGACGGCCGCGATGACCACGATCGCGAGGATGGCGTAGGAGCGTGTGCGGCTCATCGCCTCGTAGCTCAGCAGGCCGATTTTCACGAGGACCATGACCACCACCGGCAGCTCGAAGGAGAGGCCGAAGAGCAGGGTGAACTGGGTGGCAAAGGTGATGTATTCGCCGATCCGCCAGTCATTCGATACGCCGAGCTTCAAGCTCCACTCGTGGAAGAAGACCAGCGCCCGCGGCAGGACGAAGAAATACGCGAAGCCGACGCCGAGCAGGAAGAGGCCGAAGCCGATCGCCAGCGCGGGCCACAGCACCTTTTTCTCATGCTCGTGCAGCCCGGGTAGCACGAACTGCAGGATGAACATCAGCAGCAGCGGGAAGGCGACGATGATGCCGGCGAAGAAGGCCAGCTTCATGGAAAGCATGAAGCCCTCGGTGGGCTTCAGCGTGGACATCATCTGGACGTTACCCCGCGGGTCGATGTCCGGGCTCGCGCCTTTTTCGAGCATCAGCTCCAGCGCCTTGACCACCGCGGGGTCGGCCTTGCTGAAGTCGAGGAATGCGGGTCGCTTTTCGACGGGTAGCACCGCCATCGCCCGCAACATGCTGACCATCTGGACGAGGCGCTGCGTTTCCTCGGGAAACTGTGCGCGCAGGTAGGTCCCGCTTTCCGGGGAAAGGCCCAGCGCGGCGCGTTCGATCTTCTTCGCCTGTTCCCAATCCTCGGGCTTGATTTCCTCCGGCAGGATGCCCTTCGCGTGGGTCAGCCAGACCTGCTCGACTGGCTTCTTCAGGATCTCCATCAAGTCGTCCTGAAAGGAGAAACACGCGATCATCGAGACCAGCAGGGTGATCACGACACGGGTGACCATGACGCGCAGATCCTCGAGATGCTCCAAGAAAGGCTTTTCGAGATCCGGGTTCGCCTTGTCCCGCAGTTGGAAAACCTTCTTCAGCAAAAACATCGTCGCCGGTAGCGGCGGGATTCAAGGCGTGCCCCGGCCCCGTGGCAAGGGCTCATTACCCATCGTTTTATAGGGCGGGGTATTCGGAAAGAATGCCGCTTTGGCGGGCGTTTCCGTCGGGTTTCTCGGGGAAGCCCAGATTACCAGAGGATATCCACCGCCTTGCTGCGTTTCAGTGCCTTGTCCCGGCTCAGCAATGGGATCCCATGATGGACCGCGGTAGCAGCGATGACACGATCGAACGGATCGCCCTGAGGAAGCGCCAAGGATGTGGCGAGAGCCGCGATCTCCGGGGAGATCGGGAGGATCCGGAAGCTGTCAGCAATCTTTCCGAGGAGAAAGACGGGCTCCTGACGCGTCTGAAGCCTTCCCTTTGAAAGAAGCATGGAGACCTCGAGCAAGGTGATATCGGACACGATCAGATCGTCCCTAGTGGAGGACGCTATCAGCTCGCGTGCATTTTTCCCGAGCTTGGGGTCATCCATCAGGCTCCAGATGACCGCGTGGGTATCCAGACAGGCCTTCACAGCGAGGGCTTCCAATCGGTTGGCTTGCCGTCGGGTTGGTCGAGATCGTCGTCTGCGAATGTGATCTCGTCCTTGAGGCTGCCGAGGATGGACTCGCCCGTCCGTGGAACGGCGGTGATGCGGAGATCCCCGTCGCGCGTGTGAACGATCACCTCTTCACCTGCCAACGCGGCGCGGCGGACCTTCGGGAAGTCGCGGAGCAGCGTGGTGACGTTGGTTTTCACGCCCACAATCTGTCAGATGATTTGTCATATGTCGAGCCGCCGGTCACAGCATCCGGCACGGCGTCATGCCGTCGCGGAGGGTGCTCCACGGGGCTTGATCCGAGACATCTTCGGGATCCACGGCGGCGGCGAGGCGCTCAGGCAGTGTGGCGGGCGAGAGGATGGCGTGGAAGACCAGCGTTTCTTCGAAAGGATTGTAGGTCGCGTGGACGACTCCGGCCGGGAGGTGGGCGATTTCGCCGGGGCCGAGGATGCGGTATTCGTTGCCCACCCACTGCTCGGCGCGGCCGGAGACGACGTGGATGATCTCCTCGCGGTGAGGGTGACGGTGAAAGGGGTGGCAATGTCCCGGCGGCATGGTGGCGCGGACCATCAGCAGCTTTTCCGCGGCGACGATGTCCGGGCGGCACAGCCACTCGTTGTAGGTCCACGCATTGGTTTCGTGGATCTGCTCGCCGTCCTGGACGAAGCGCTTGGGTGAATCGCTCATATCGGAATTACACTCTCGGAATGGCGGGGGAGGGCGGCAAGTCTCAGAAGCACAATTTTCCCTATTGAAAATCCACATTCCATGAGCTTGCGGAGGAAGCTGGCCGGAGTAGTGTTGGCTGAATGTCCGTTTCAGAAACCCAAGTGAGTCGGCATTCGGTGATTCGTGCCGACGTCAGCGACGACCGCGACTGGCTGCGGGACAGTCCCGTGTGCCCGCTGCTCGCGCAGCACCACATCGCGCATACCGGCGTGATGATCTCAGAGCCGTCCTTCGAGATGTCGCGGCCGGATCAGTCGGGCACCTTCATGCTCGCCTGCGTCAGCGGTAGCGGGCTGGTGAAGGCGGATGGCCAGTGGCGGGAAGTGACCGCGGGGCAGGCGTGCCTGCTGCCGCCCTTCGTGACAAATGCGATGAAGACCACCGGCAGCGAGCCGTGGCGGATGTGCTGGGTGCGCTACCTGGAGTCGCGCGAGTCAAATCCCATCGTCTCCGCCGCCTCGCCAGTGCTTGGGGCCTACGATCCCCAGCCGCTGCTGAATGCGATCCAAGGACTGCACGCCGAGGCCACCGGCGCGAATGCCCCGGCGATGCTCCACCTGTGGACGGAGCTGATCCACGGCTACGTCCTCCGCTTTGCCCAGCCGCACCAGAGCGATGCCCGGCTCTGGAAGCTTTGGGACGCGGTGGAGAAATCGCTCGAGCACTCGTGGTCGCTGGAGGAACTCGCGGCCCGCGCGTGCGTCTGCAAGGAGCACCTGCGCCGCCTGTGCCGCGACGAACTCGGCCGCAGCCCGATGCAGCACGTTACCTTCCTCCGCATGCAGACCGCGAGGCACCTGCTCTCCACCACGGATGAGAAGGTGGAAACGATCACGCGGATGGTGGGCTACTCGAATCCGCACACCTTTTCGAACACCTACAAGAAATGGATCGGCTGGCGGCCATCCGAGAACCGCCGGTGAAATGAATGACTCTCCACTAGAATAAGAGCCGGAATTGCTTATGGGGCAGAGGCTCTTCAAAGGCGGGAGGCGACTTCAGCACTGACCGCTTGATCCAGTATTCAAGCGATGTGGACTCGGTTGTCACCATCCTGTCCATCGTCTCCAAGCTCTTCTCCACCAAGGTTCCCCCACAAACCGCACCTGATCAGGATTCTCCAATGCCCACAGAAGACGGCGGAGCTGCTCCGGATCACGCTTGGTGTTTCGCTCTTGCCTGTAAGTCACACCGAGGCGGATGCAAAAATCCGCGACAGTGGACTCGGCGATGTGCTCTGAAATCAGCAGATCACCTTCGAAGGCATCATGGAAGGTGAACAGCAAAGTCTCCCCGCGATAGGCCTTGATGTGATAAAATGCCTCTCCCGACGTTCGGGTGGCAGTGAGTTCGCAAAGCCCGGTTACGACGGCTGGAGAAAAATCGACATGGTAAGTATCCGGAGTCGGCGAAATCGTATCGCGGACGACTGCAACCGGGTTTTTCGCCCGGTGAGATTCATAAAATTCGGAAACTTCGCGGGCGATTGAGCAGCCCTCAAAATAAAGGACAGAATCCGCAGGAAGCAGGGAATCAAGGCTACGGAAGAAACGTTCAGCTTCTTCAATACCCTTGACATTCCAGCGGTATGGGGTGTCCAAGTCGATGCCGTCGCCTTGGCCGGCAATCATGCCGAGCAAGTTGGCTTTCAGGTGGTCGCGCTCCGCGTTGGACACTGCGTGAAGGTAAATGCCTGCTTTCGGGAGAATTGGGAAGGAATCTGACTCGCGGCATTGCGAGAACGGAGTTGGTGGAGCATAAGCAAGGGCAGGAATTCAGGCGAGGTGGGGCAAAGGCTGGATTTTTGAGAAGTCGTTCCCGCGCTTGTAGAATTTGCTTCCGACGAGCGAAACCGCCGGTGAAATCCACAATCCCGTATCGCGATTGCTGCACAGGCTAGAACCACCCCGAGACCCGAAGTAGAGGAGGAAACACGACCATGAGAGCGACCCTAGCCGCGATCCTAACTGCCGGATGGATGACCATCGGCCAAGCAGCCCCGCCACCGATGTTCCTGCAGGACGCGGTGGTCGATGGTGTATCCGCACAAAACGGTTTTCCGACCGCCGCCGACCTGTCGAAGGCAAAGGTGATCCTGCTGAGTGCCGGCGAGAAATGGACCGATGACCAGCGCCGTCTGATCGAGGCCTTCGTCGAAAAGGGCGGCGGCGTGGTGCTGCTGCACGATGCCATACCGGCGTCCGGATGGGTGAAAGGCGAGGTCACGCACTGGTCGGGCACCATCCCGCTGTTTTTCACGCCTCCGGGCCGGGAGCATCCGCTGACGAAGGGCATTTCGAATTTCGACATCGAGGATGAGATGATCCACGGCCTCGATGTCCCGGCTGGCGATCACGTGATGACCACGACCTGGTCGCCGAATCGCAAGAACATGAAGGGCACGGTGCCGCAGCCTTACGTCTATGGCGTCTCCCCGGTGGTGTGGACCGAGGCGAAGGGCAAGGGCCGCGTGGTCTATGTGGTGCCGGGCAAGACGGAGGCGACCCGCTCGCATCCAGCCATCCGCACGCTGCTGCGCCGCTCGCTTCTGTGGGCTGCCGGTGAGGACCAGGTGGACGAACTTTCCTCGAAGGAAGATCTCGCCGCGCTGGTCTATCCGCCGGGCGGTCCGCTCTCGCCGCAAAAGGCGATCGAGAGCCTGGAGGTGCATCCGGACTTCACCGCGGAGTTGGTGGCCTCGGAGGCTCTGATCTCGAAGCCGCTGAATCTCGACTGGGATGACAAGGGCCGCTTGTGGGTTGTGGAGAGCGTCGAGTATCCCGAGGGCAAGCGGGGCGGGGGACCGGAGTCGATGCACACGCTGTGGCAGCGCGAGACGGACCTCAAGAAGCCCGCTCCGGTGGAGCGCAAGGGCCGCGACACGGTCTCGTGGTTGGAGGACAAGGATGGCGACGGCGTGATGGACACGAAGAATGTCTTCGCCGACGACCTCGACCTCGCGACCAGCTTTTGCTTTTACAAGGACGGCGTGATCGTCGCGCAGCCGCCGCATATCCTCTTCCTCCGCGACACGGACAAGGATGGTAAGGCCGACAAGCGCGAGACGCTCTACACGGGTCTCGGCAACTTTGACACCCACGCGGTGCTGAACAACCTGCGCTGGGGCCTTGATGGCTGGGTCTACGCGACGCAGGGCTATTCATCTTCGAACAAGGTGACGTCGGGCGACGGCAAGATCGACTTCGGCGCGCTCGGCTCCGGCATCGTCCGCTTCAAGCCGGATGGCTCGAAGATCGAGATGGTCAGCGCGAAAAGCGGCAATTGCTGGGGCGTGGACCTCACGGCGGATGGCGAGATGTTCTTCACCCAGCCGACCTCGGGCGACCTCGTGATGCACGTGCCGGTGACCGACCGCCTGATGGCGGAGGCAGGCATGGGCAATGAGCCGTCGTGGCAGGTGATGGTGCACCTCCGCCCGGTGAAGCCGCTGATGTCATGGGAGGAAATCGTGGAGAACCAGCCGAACGACGTGATCGGCTCCTATACCGCGGCCTGCGGATGCGCCGTCTATGAAGGCGGCGCGTGGCCGGAGTCGTGGGATCTCGGCTATTTCACCTGTGAACCTACGGTACACATCGTACACCACGAGGCCCTCTCGCCGGATGGCGTGACCTACAAGGCCGAGATGGTCCGGGACAAGGAATTCTCCGCCACCCGGGACTTCTGGAGCCGCCAGATCGACACGCGGGTCGGGCCGGACGGCCAGCTCTACGTGATCGACTTCTACAACCAGGCGATCCTCCACAATGACCCGCGCGGTCCCATCCACCTGTGGAACCACCAGGCTGCCCGCCCGGACCGCGACCACTTCTTCGGCCGTATCCAGCGCTACTCGCACAAGCAATCGAAGGCGCTGCCGAAGGCCGACCTGACGACGCCCGATGGCCGCATTGCTGCGCTCTCCCACCCGAACCGCGAGGTGCGCTTCCGTGCCCAGCGGCTGATCGAGGAAGGCGACGTGAAGACCGCCGCGCTGAAGCTGAAGGACGCCAAGGGCGTGGCAAAGATCCACTCGATGTGGGTGCGTGCCGCCGCCGGCGTGCTGGAAGAGGATGAAGTCATCGCCGCGCTGGGAGATCCCGACATGGGCGTTCGCGTCACGGCGGGCCGCGTGATCGGTGCCCATCCGAAGCTTGCCACGAAGAAGGTCGTGGATGCGATCGGAACCCGCCTCGGCGCGGAAAAGGAATCGCGGGTCCGACTGCAGTGGCTTGCCGGTCTTCCAACAGAGGCAAAGCTTTCCCCGGAAGTCCTCGCCGCCGTGCCGACGGATGACCGCTGGACGCTCGCGGCAGTCGCCCGCCTCTCAAAGCATGATCCCGCCGCCGTATTGGCGAAGGCGCTCGCCCGTCCCGACGCGGCGAAGCACGCGGGTCTCGTCCGCCTGCTCTTCGATGCCGGTCGCAAGGATGCAAACCAGCTTGCCGGCATGCTCTCCGCGCTGGAGAGCTCGGAGGAAATGGCCGTGGCTTGCCTGAACTCGCTCTATCAGGGAGAGCTCCCGCGCAATGCCCGCCTCGACGGAGCACTCGGCGAGCTTGCCACGAAGGGCACGCCAAAGGTGCGCGCGGCTGCCCTGCCGCTCGCCGCGAAGGGCTGGAAGGAAGAGCAGCTCAACGCCGCGGTGGCGGAGCTGCTGAAGACTGCGGGCACCGATGAACAGGTGCTCGTCTCCCTCGCTGCGCTGCCGGTTTACTCGCAGGATCTGGCCAAGGCGCTTGGAGCCGGGGCCGCGAAGTCGGGTGCGGTTCGCGACGCGATCGCGGCCAGCGCTTCACAGGATGGTGCGAAGCTGCTGATCGCCGCGCTGCCGTCGCTCGGCGCGCAGGACAAGGCGAAGGTGCTGGAAGCGCTGCTTGGAAAGCCTGCTTCGGCCATCGCATTGATCGATGCCCTCGACAGCGGCGAACTCACGCTGGCAGTCGTCGGCACCACGGTGCTGCCGCGCCTGGCCGATCACCCGGATGCGAAGGTGAAGGAGCACGCCGCGCCGCTGATGAAGAAGCTGCGCGGGGCGAGCGAGGCGAAGGACGCGATCATCGCGCGCCTGCTTCCCGAAGTCAGCAAGCCGGGCAATGCCGAGATGGGCAAGGCACTCTTTGCCTCCTGTGCCGCATGCCACAAGTATCGCGATGAAGGTGCCCTCGTCGGCCCCGTGCTCGAGGGCATGGGCGTCCACGGCATCGAGACACTGCTGACCCACATCGTGGATCCGAACCGTGAGGTGGAGCCGAGCTACCACATGTGGAACATCACCACCACCGACGGCAAGACGCTGGCGGGCTTCGTCAGCCGCGAGACGGCCGGAAGCATCTTCGTGAAGAATGCCGCGGGTGAAACGGAGGTGCCGCGCAACACTATCGCCAGCCGCTCGAACACCGGAAAATCCCTCATGCCGGAAGGCTACGAAGGTCTGGGTGCCGAACCGCTGCGCGACCTGATCACCTACCTGCGCTCCGGCGAGCAGCGCTTCCACACGGTGTCCTTTGGCAAGGCGGCGACTGCCGATGGTAGCCGCGGCGTGTATCTCGCCCAGGATACCCCGAGCGACCGCGTCGGTCTCAAGCGCTACGGCCTGATCGAGGAGCGAGGCGTGCCATTCCAACTCTCCGATCCGCTCACCACCGCAGGTGGTAAGAATGTGATCGTGCTGAAGGGTGGCATGGAAGATCGCGCGGTGAGCCGCACGATGCCGGAGAAGATCGAGATCCCGGTGAATGCCGCGGCAGGTCGCATCCATGTGCTGGGTGGTGTCGCCGGATGGGGCTTCCCCGTCATGCAGGAGAAGGAGCCGCTGGTGACCATCGGCGTCCACTATGCGGGCGGTGGCGTGGAAGAGATCGCGCTGCGCAACGGCGTGGAATTCGCCGATCACGCGGGCCGCATCGATGTCCCCGGCTCAGCTTGGGCCGACCTCGTGAGCCACGGCCAGATCCGCTACCTGTGGCGCGATTTGAAGAAGAAAGATGGAGTGATCGAGAAGCTCGTCCTCACCAGCGGCAACAAGATTGCCGCACCGATGATCGCCGCGATCACCCTGGAGTCCGCCTCCAGCGACGGGAAGCTCGCCGCGCAACCGGTGGACGGTGGCCCAGCCGAGCAATCGAACGCATCCCTGCCGGCGACGAAGGAGAAGCTGCGAGTGCTGCTTGCGGGTGGCGGTGGTTCGCATGACTTCCCGCGCTGGTATGATCAGGAAGACCAGGAAATCCTCCGCGAGGCAGGCTGCGCCACGCTCTACACCACCGACCCGGCCAAGGCTGCCGAGGAGCTGGCCCGCACGGATGTCTTCCTCTTCAGCTCGAATGATCCGGCCTATGTGAAGAGCGCCGAGTTCCAGCGTGCCTTCGCGTCCTTCATCGCGGATGGCGGCGGCCTCGTGCTGCTCCACCCGGCTACGTGGTATAACTTCGGCGAGTGGCCCGCTTTCAACAGCACCTTCGTCGGCGGCGGTGCCCGCGCCCACGACCCGCTCGGTGAATTCGGCCTTACGGTCACCAAGGCGGATCACCCTGTCGTCGCCGGACTCCAGCGTGAGTTCAGGCTGAAGGACGAGCTCTATCAGGTGAACCTCGATCCCGCTGCCAAGGTGCAGGTGCTCATCGAGACCTCCGTCTCCGGCCAGACCGGCAAGAAGCACCCGTCCGTCTGGATCGTCGAGCACCCGAAGTCGCGCATCGTTTGCATCGCCCCCGGCCACGACGGCGAGGCCCATGAGGAGCCGAACTTCCGCAAGCTGATCGCCAACTCCGTGAAGTGGGCTGCAGGGAAGTGAGTGCAGTGGCATGATTGGCGGGCTCCGGCATGGTGTCGGAGTCCCGGATTCAACGCTTCCCCTACGGTCATGGGTTGTTAAGGTGACTTAACTTCCCCATGACCCAGGCTGCTGAATTTTTAACCGACCTTGAATCGAGAATCCGTGAGGAGGCTCGTCATGGTTGGGATCAGGCCCGCGAGCGCTGGGGCAAGCCGCTCGCGGAACGCGTCGAGGGGTGTCGAGCCATCGGGCTGTTGGAGATCAGCGAGATCGATTCGGCGGGCGGGGAATGGTTGGTGCATTTCCATCCTTCGGAGGAAGATATCGCATTCTTCCGTGAAGAGGACCGGGTGAGGCTGAGCCAGAATGACCCCGGCGGACACGATTGGGTGCCTGCCATTTTCCTCGGCCTGACTGACAAGGGGCTCACGGTCCGGGCCAGTCGGCGACCTTCCGGGACGGGTGGCTGGACCTTGGACGAGGACCACGTGGATCTCTCCGAATACTATCTGAAAGCCCTCGGCGAGCTTGCGAGGTCGGCACACGGACGGGACGTGGTGCTGCCGCTGCTCAATGGCCAGATCGACGATGACTTCGACCTTGATGCCTACGACGAGGAGATGGAGAAGTTGGAGGACGTCGATCTCGATGACTCGAAGAAAGATGCCGTTGCGCGCTGCCTCGCCGCGTCTCGTCTGCACCTCGTTCAGGGACCACCGGGGACGGGTAAGACCCGGGCGCTTGCGGAGACCGTGCGGCGGCTCGTGGAGGATGGACAGCGGGTGCTCGTGAGCGCTTTCACGCACCGGGCGATCCACAATGCCCTGCGAAAGATCCGCCCCCTGGTGGATTGCCCGGTCTTCAAGGTGTCCGACGTGATGCCGCAGGATTCAGACGGCATCGACTTCCGGTTCGATTTCGCCGACACGGGACTGGTGGACCACCCGGGTCCGTATGTGGTGGGCATCACGCCGATCTCGCTTTTCACAACACGGGCCTCCGAGGCTCGCTTCGACGTGGCGGTGATCGACGAGACCAGCCAGATGCGGGTGGAGGCGGCGATGATGCCGATGCTGCGGGCGGAGCGCTTTTTCTTCTTCGGCGATCACTGCCAGCTCCCGCCGGTGGTGCAGCGTCCGGTGATCGATCCCACCGAGGACTCCGTGTTCGTATCCCTGGCCAGGAGCGGGGCTAGCACGATGCTGGACACCACCTACCGGCTGAATGCGCCGCTGGCCGAGTGGCCGTCGGAAAGCTTTTACCAAGGCAAGCTGAAGTCAGCCCGGGAGATCGCCTCGCACCGCTTCGCGATGAAGAATGTGGGAAGCGCCTTGCTGGATCGCGAGCCGTCGTTGGTGAGCCTGGGACTGGATCATGAGGGCAATCGCTCTGCTTCATCGGAGGAAGCGGAGGCGACGGCTGCCTTGATCGAGGAAATGCTCGCCGGGGGAGTGGCGCCCGCGGAGATCGGTGTGGTGGTGCCATTCCGGGCACAGGCGGCGAAGGTGAGGAAGCTGCTGCATTTCCCGCGCTTCTCAAAGGTGCCGGGCATCCGGAATCTCGCGGTGGATACCGTGGAGAGATTCCAAGGGCAGGAGCGGGAAGCGATGATTGTGAGCTTCACCGTCTCGGATCGCGATTTCATGGATCGCCTCGCGGACTTCCTCGTCTTCCCGCAGCGGCTGAATGTGGCGGTGACCCGCGCCCGGACGAAAGTGATCCTGATTCATTCCGCCGCCTTCCGCGAGTGGCTTGAGCGCCGTGCCGAGTACGACGAAAAAGCCGCACTGGCGCTATCCCTCCTCCGCGCGGCAGGCTCATGCGGCGGAGTCCTGAGCTGAGACGATTTTACCATGGCCCGCATCATCCCCGACCAGCTCCGCGGCAAGCCCGGCAGCCCTCTTCATCTGTTCCGCAAGGTGCTCAAGAAGCTGCCTGACGACTTCACCGCGTGGTTTTCCATGGAGGCGGATGACGGCAGCAGGCCGCAGGTGTTCCTCGTCTGGCGCGAGCGCTATGCCTTCCTGATCCAAGTGGCGGATACTTCGCAGAAGATGGTGGAAGCCGCGCTCCAGCGGGACTTCTTCGCGGAGGATCAGGTGATCGAGCCCGAGGACATCGGCAGCGGGGAGCGGGAGCTGTTAGAAAAGTTCGTGGAACTCGCGAGCGGGGAATTCGGCCCGCTGGAGGGCAAGCTTCCCGTGAAGACCCTGGTGGTCTTTCCCAATGTGGAAGAGCGCACCATCGACGAGGTCATGCTGATGCGTGGCGATGAATCGACCGGCTATCTGGGGCTCAACCAGATGGCACCGACGCATTTCGAGCGTCGTCTGGAGGCCTTGGCGCAGTCCACGCTGACGGAGCCGGGGATCTGGCACATGCGCCGCATCTTCACGCCGGAGTCGGTGGTGCCCGATGACTTCAGTGCGCGTCGTCCGGCGGACCGGAATATCGGGGCCGCCATCGGAGGTGGCTTCCTCGACTTCGATCAGGAGTGGTGCGTGAAGAACGACCTGGAGTTGCTTCCGGAGCAGGAGGAGATCGTCCATGGCAAGGCCAACAAGACCAAGCTGGTGACCGGCGTGGCAGGCAGCGGGAAGTCGCTGGTGCTGCTTTATCGCGCGCTCTTGTCGGCGAAGCTCCATCCTCGGGCGAGGGTGCTGGTGCTGACCCACAACAAGCCGCTGCGGCATGAGCTCGAGCGGCGGTCGGCGAAGCTGAGTGGAAAGAGAGCCGCCCTCGACTGCCTGACCTTCTTCCAGTGGGCCGGGCGTTGCTTGAATCGAGATTTCGGCAGCAAGGAATTTCCATGGGGGCCGGACCAGACGGTCAAGCTGGTGAGCGAAATGCGTGCAGGGCGGAAGAGATTGGATCGTTTCTCCAGTGCCTACCTCGTCGATGAAATCGGCTGGATCAAGGATCATCGGCTGCTTGAGCGGCAGGCCTATCTCGATGCCGACCGCGCGGGTCGCGGCACGATGATGACGGCAGGCCAGCGTGAGGACCTGTGGGAACTCTTCCGCGAATATCAGCACGAGCTTGATCGCCGTGGTCTCACGGATTGGCACAATGTAGCGCTCCGTTTTCACCGCGAGGCGGTCGTGGAGAAGACCGTGAAGCTCCAGACTTACGACGCCATCTTCATCGATGAAGCGCAGTTCTTCGCGAAGCTGTGGTTCGAGGTGGTCCTCGCGGGGCTCAAGCCGGGCGGGCATCTGTTCCTCGCGGCAGATCCGACGCAAGGGTTCCTGCGCCGCCGCCAATCATGGCTGGCAGCCGGCATCGACGTGCGTGGCGGTCGCACGACCAAGCTGGCGAAAGCGTATCGGAACACCCGTGCGATCCTGCGATTCGCCCGCGATTTCTATCAGGAACGCTGCGGCGATGATCCACGTGAGACGGATCTGAATGTACCGGACGATGCGATGCTCGCCGAGATCCCGGAGGATGGAGAGGCTCCGCTGGTCATCCGCGTTGCGAATGCTCAGGACGAGATCGCCTGCGCGACCAATCAGGCCGCGGAGCTACTGGGGTCGGGATTGGCCCCGGGGTCCCTGCTGATCCTTCATGCCGATGGCCCGAAAGAGTGGGCATTACGGCATGCCCTCGAACGCAAGCTCGGGAAGGACAAGATTCGCGATGCGAAATCCGGGCCGCGCCCGTCCGAGGCCTTCTGCTCGGTGACGACACTGAATGCCGCCACCGGGCTGGAGGCTCCGGTGGTGATGCTGCTGGGAATGGATGCCCTGCTTGAAAGAGAAGGGGACCCGCGCCTGTCAGCGGAGGAATCGGCCGAACTGAAAAACGATGCGACCCGCCAGCTCTACATGGGCTTCACCCGTGCAGGCCAGCGGCTCATCGTCATCAGGACGGCCTGAGATCGCCCCGATCAGTCCTTCCGCTTCAGCAGCGGGAAGAGGATGACGTCGCGGATGGTCGGCGCGCCGGTGAGCATCATGATGAGGCGGTCGATGCCGATGCCGATGCCGCCCGCGGGAGGCATGCCGTGCTCGAGCGTCTCGATGAAGTCGTAGTCCACCTTCTGCTCTTCCTCGCCGCCTGCCTGGTGCTCCAAGCGGTCGCGCTGCACGTCCGGGTCATTCAGCTCGGAGTAGCCGGGGCTGATTTCCTGGCCGTTGATGATGAGCTCGTAGACCTCAACGGTCTTGCCGCCGGGAGTGACCTTGGCGAGCGGGACGAGTTCGCTGGAGACGCGGGTGACGAAGCAGGGATCGAAGGAGTGCTCCTCGACCTTCTTCTCGAAGACCTGCTGGATCACCTCGTGGTCCTCCATGTTCTCGGAGATCTGCACGCCGAGTTCCTCGCAGCGCTGGCGGCGTTGCTCGGGAGTGATGGTGAAGAAGTCGGCACCGGCGGCCTCGGCGATGAGATCGTGGTAATTCGCGCGCTTCCACGGGCGCTCGAGGTTGATGGTGCGGGTGACATTGCCCTCCTCGTCCTTGTGCTCGATCTTCAGCGTGCCGCAGAACTTCTCCGCGAGACGGCAGACCAGCGTCTCGACGAGGTCCGCCATGATCTCGAAGTCGGCGAAGGCCTGGTAGGCCTCCAGCATGGTGAATTCCGGATTGTGGCGGCGCGAGATGCCTTCGTTGCGGAAGTTGCGGTTCAGTTCGAAGACCTTCGTGAAGCCTCCGACCAGCAGGCGCTTGAGGAAAAGCTCAGGCGCGATGCGCATCGTGAGCGGCATGCCGAGCGCATTGTGATAGGTCTCGAAGGGACGTGCGGCGGCTCCGCCGGGGATGTCCTGCAGCATCGGCGTCTCGACCTCGAGGTAGCCGAGTTCGTGGAAGAAGGCACGGATCTCCGCGACCATGCGGCTGCGGGTGACGAAGACGGCGGCGCTTTCCTCATTCGACATCAGGTCGAGGTGGCGCTTGCGGTACTTGATCTCGCGGTCGGCCACGCCGTGCCACTTGTCGGGCATCGGGCGCAGGGACTTCGAGAGCACGGTGAACTTCGCGACCTTCACGGTCGGCTCGCCGGTGCGGGTGAGGAAGGTCTCGCCCTCGATGCCGAGCCAGTCGCCGCGCTCCAGGCACTCGAAGATCGCGAGGTTTTCCGTGGAGAGCTCCTTCACGGAGATGAAGCCCTGGACCTGGCCGTGGATGTCTCCCACGTGGAAGAAGCAGGACTTGCCCATGTTCCGCCAGCCATTGATGCGGCCGGCGACCTTCACTTGCAGGCCTTCCGCGAAGTTTTCGCGCAGGGCCGCAGGCGTGTGGGTGGTCTCGAATGCCGCGCCGAAGGGGTCCACGCCCAGCTCGCGCAATTTGCCGAGCTTCTCACGGCGGACGGCGATGAGTTCGGCTTCGGTCGATTGGGGCTGTGTGGTTTCAGACATGACGGAGCCGGGAGTAAATCCCCCGGCGTCCGGTGGCAAGTGGCAAGGGCTTGAAAAAGAGCGCGCGGCGGTGCTCCTGCGGACTCATGGGGCGACTGAGCCGGCGTAATCCACGCTCAGCCGGAGGAAAGCCTTCGGAGTCGTGGACAGCGGCTGGAAGTAGCGGCCGCTGATTTCCGAGGCGTCTTCCACCACGCCGGTCACCTGCGATGGCGACATGATGGCCAGATTGGTGCCTCCCTGTAGCTGGTAGGTGATCCCGCGCCTCTCCGGCGATGTCGGTTTGAGGAGGCGTCCATGGAAGTAAGTCGCACCACCGCTGGTGACGAAGGAGTAGGCCAGTTGTGCCATGCTGCTGCCGTCGTTCGGATCGCTACCGGCGGCGTATTCCAGAAGGTTCGACTGTCCGTCCTGGTCCGGGTCGTCGTGGAGGCCGGAAAGATTCGCGGGCAAGCTTTCGCTTTCCGCCCACTGCTCGAAGCCCCCGTAGCGATAAAAGCGGACGATGCCGGTGTCCGTGCCGACCGCGTCGTAGCCCGGTGATGCGATGGCAAAGTAGTCGCCGCTGCCTGCCATGCCGGAGCCGAACCGCTGCTCGGAGGCACCGGTGATGAGGAGACTGCCGGAGTCATTCAAGTAATCGGGCGTCAGGCTGTTAGATGCCGTCCACGTGGTGGGACCGCGGCGGAATTGATAGGCAATGCCGCGGTTGCTGGAAGGCGCGATGGGCACCCCGTCGTCTCCCGGCGCTCCGGCGATGATGAAGTCGCGGCCGATCGCGAGGGAGCTGCCAAAGCTGTCGAAATTGTCCAGGCTGGCCGGGCCAAGCCGGGCGACCTGCGACCAGCCACCGGGGCCTCTTTCGAAGACGAATGCCTCGCCCTTGCCGAGGCTGAAGGTGCCGGAAACCAGCCGATCCTCCCGCAGTGCGACCGTGAGGCCGAAGAGCCCGTGCCCGCTTTCCGACGGCTGGAGCTTCGCTGCCTGCGTGTAGGCACCGGCGGTCGAGCGATCATACATGTAAACCGCGCCATTGTTCTCGTCCGACAGGGCCCCGACCGCGAGGCGGTTGCTGGAAAAAGAGAGGCTGTTGCCGAATCCGTCTCCTGCGGGGCTGCCGTCGGCGTCCGTTCTCAGGAGCGAGGACCATCCCCAACTGCTGGCTCCTCTGACGTATCGATAGACAGCCCCGGCGTTTGTCCCGTCGACATCCGCTCCGGGAGCGCCGACGAGGACTTCGCTGTTATTGACCACCGCCACCGCACTGCCGAAGCGGATGTCGCCGGTGGGCATGCCGCGGTTGAGGGTGGTGAGAAATGCGGGATATCCCCACGCCGAGATCTGGAAAAGATGGGCGTTTCCTCCGGCCGCGGCGCCCGGGGCACCGATGGCAATCATTCCGCCCGTGCCGATCGCGACCGAGGAGCCGAAGTCCTCGGCATCGACGCCGGTGGGCGGGCCGAGCCGGGCGCGGAGCCGCCATTCCTCAGCAGCCGGGGCGAAGCTGCTCCGCATGCGTTGGAAAAGGTAGGCCGTGCCGCGGTCGGTCCCGCCGACCGCCGCATCCGACTCACCGACGATCAGATAATTCCCCGCGAGAGCCATGGCGCGTCCGAAGCTGCCGGAGCCGGGGGCATTCGGAATGATGGGGGAAAGCGGGCCGAATTGATTCGCTCCACCGGCATTCCGGCTCAGCGGGCGGATGATGCCCGCCCTGTGGGACGGCGGATCTCCGGCCACCCGGTCGAGGCCCGCGAGCACGCCATCCGTGGCCACGGCGAGGGCGTAGGTGGCAGTCGGCAGGTCCTCCCGGCCGATGATCCGGCTGGAGTGCTCGAAGTAATAATCACCCGTGGTGCCATCCCACACGCTCACGGTCACCCGGACGTCGCCGCTGTCCTCGCGATCCATCGTGACGTAGAGCTCGTCATTGATCGCCACCCGGCGCGGAGTCGATCCGGCCACCGGCATGTAGGCGGTGCTGGTGGTGAAGAGACCGCCGGAGTCCTTCCAGTAGATCTTCAGGTACGGCACGTTCTCGGTGGTCATGCCGGTGGCGACCATGCGTCCGCCGTGGACGGCCACCTGCAGGCCCTGCCGGTAGCCCGGTTGCATGGGCGGAAGCGTCTGCGAGAGTCCCCAGACATTCGGTCCGCCCTGGTTGCGGAGGAATGTCCGCACGACGGTACTTTCCTCGAAGTCATCGATGGCACCGCAAACCAGCACCTCGCCGTGCAGGTCGAAATTCGTCCCGAAGCGGAGTGTGCCCGGTCCCTTGGAGCCACCCATCTGGGGATTGTAGATCTGTGCAGTCTGACCCCAATTCGCCGCGCCGCCCTGATTCCGTTCGTGGATCTGGATACGGCCGACATCCCCGGCCAGCAGGGCAGGGGTGCCCACGGCGAAATGCGTGCCGGAGAGCGAGACGTGCGCGCCTGTGCCCTCGCTGGGCCCCACGATGGTTCGCTGGAGGCCCCAGGCATTGGTCCCGCCGGAATTCCTCGAATACACATACACGCGGCCATTCACGCCTTCCCCGGGCTGCTCTTGTCCGGCACCGAGAAGCGACGGGGCACCCACGACTACATTGTCGCCATCGATCGCGACGGACCATCCGAAGTAGAGTCCCGGATCAGGTGCGGTGAACACTTTCGCCCGCGCCCAGACGCCGCTCGCCGGATTCCTCTCCAGCAGCTCCACGGTGCGGGGTGCCACCGCGCCGATGTCCACGGCCCTCATGCGGCAGCCGACCACGGCGTAGGTCCCGCTGGCATCCATGGCGCTGCCGTAGGACGAGTCTCCGAGCGGGGTCAATTGCCCGAGAGGAGTAGGGGCGGCATGCAGCGAGGATGATGCAAGGGCCAGTCCGAGAAGCAGTCGAAGGAGTTTCATTTTGATGAGGAAGGTTGTTTCACCCCGTGGTCTGGCGAGGGCCGGAGCGACGTTACAAGAAATGTGACTGCGAGTTAAGATTGTTTGAAATGGATCAACCGAAACGGAGTCCGGTCGCCATGACTGCATGTTGCAATGGCATTATAATTCTCGCTCGACCGGGGGCATTGCCCCTTTACAAGGGCGTCGCACATGCACGCCCTGTCTGCCTCCTTCTTCCTTCAGATGGCCGTTATCCTGGTTGTCTGCCGATTGGTCGGGATTCTCGCGAAAAAGGTGGGGCAGCCGCAGGTGGTGGGGGAAATGATCGCGGGCGTGCTCATCGGGCCGTCGCTGCTCGGCTACTTCTTCCCGGACCTGATGAAGTCGATCTTCACTCCGGAGTCTCGGGGCATCCTGTATGCAGGCGCGCAGCTCGGTGTGGGGCTCTACATGTTCCTCGTCGGCCTGGAGTTCAATACGGACCACTTCCGCTCGCGGGCGAAGAGCGCGGCGTGCGTCTCCATCGCGGGGATGGTGGTGCCATTCATCCTCGGGGCGCTGCTGGTCCTCTGGCTGCAGCACGTGCCCGGCATCTTTTCTCCAAAGGTGCGCTATTTCGAAGGCGCGCTTTTCCTCGGTGCGGCGATTGCGATCACGGCCTTCCCGATGCTCGCCCGCATCATCTCGGAGCGGGGGCTCTCCGGCACCTCGCTGGGCACGCTGGCGCTCGCCGCGGGTGCCATCGACGATGCAGCCGCCTGGTGTGTGCTGGCCGTGGTGCTGGCGACCTTCGGTGCCTCGCATCCGTTGGTCATCGGTGACATTTCCATCGGTGCCGAGGTCGTGGCCATCGGCGGATCGGCGATCTATGGCGTGCTCGCGTTGACCGTGGGCCGGAAATGGCTGTCCGCGCTGGGCCGCGCCGCCGAGCGCAAGGGCGAGGTTTCCCAGCCGATGATGGCGCTGGTGCTCGCACTTTTCTGCCTTGCCGCCTGGTATGCGGACATCATCGGCGTGCACGCGGTCTTCGGCGGCTTCATCCTCGGCATTGCGATGCCGCGCGGGGTCTTCGCCGACGACATCCGGAAGAAGATCGAGCCCTTCGCTGTGGTCTTCCTCCTGCCGATGTTCTTCACCTTCTCCGGCCTGAATACGAAGTTGAACGTGCTGATCGATCCCAAGCTGATGCTCATCGGCGTGGTCGTCCTGCTCGCCTCGGTGCTGGGCAAGGGCGTGGCCTGCTGGGCCGCGGCCCGTCTCAATGGCGAGGACAATGCCACCTCCCTTGCCGTGGGTACTCTGATGAATGCCCGCGGCCTGATGGAGCTGATCATCATCAATATCGGCCTCCAGCGCGGGATCATCGGCGAGGCGCTCTTCTCGATCCTCGTGGTGATGGCGATCGTCACCACCCTGATGGCGTCGCCGGTCTTCGAGTTGGTTTACGGACGAAAGAAGAGGCTGGCTGAAGTGCCGGAAGGCGCGGCGGGAGCGTGAGTCCCGCCGCCTGAGCTGTTTCACCGGAGGTCCTTGATCTCTCGCCCGACGGCGTCGATGGGGACCGCCGTGATGAAAATGGTGGGGAAGCAACGAGATTCCACCTCGCCCAAGTTGATCGCCACGGTCTCTCCGGGGGACAGTCTGCCGATGCCCCTCGCAACCTTCCGCTGCAGCTTCTTCCAGTTGATCTTGCTCTCGTTGTCGAACATGCCGTCGGAAGGTGTGTTCATGGAATAGTGGGCGCGCGGGATGAAGCCGTAGTTGATGTCGGCGCTGACCTTGACCTTTCCGCCGTCAAGGGCCGGCGTGATCCGGAGGCTCCAGCCGACGAAGCGATTCGGGCGGGCCTGCGGGCGCTTGAGGTCGATGCTCCACGGTGGATCGTCCGGGTGTTCGCGGACGATTTCGAGAAAGGCGGTCTCGCCAGTCTTCGCCGTGACGGAAGGCATGGTCATCAGCATGGTGCCCCGCTTCTGGGCGTAGGTCCTCATGAGTTGCTGCATTTCCGCATCGGTGAAAATGCTGCCGTCCGCGGCTGCCGGGCCATCGGAGGGGGCCAGCACCTTCACGTTGATCTTGATCTGGGCGGCTTTCCCGGCGGGCAGCGTGTCGCTGGATGTGCTGGTGCGGGTCGCCTTCTCCGGGGTGCTGGCGGCGGTCGTGTCACGATGGTCTTCCCCGATGCGCACGCAGGAAATCATCAGCGACGCTCCCAGCATCGCGAGGCAGACAGGGAAGAGGACTTTCCTTTCGAGGCGGACCGGGCCTCCGGGTGCGGCTTTCAGCACGGTGACGATGCGGGCCTTCAGGGTCTTCAGTCGGTGGCTCCGCACCATGGTCACGGCGAAGGGATTCCGTGATGTGGGCTTGGCGGCCATTTCGATGAGGAACTCGCCATATGCGGGGCGATCACCTTCGCTCGCAGCCAGATCACAGACGTGTTCACGGGCCATGCTCCAGCGCGAGACGAGCAGGTGGAGGAAGGGATTCCACCACTGGATGGCGCGGGTCCACTCCAGCACGATGATCCACCGGGAGTCGTGGCCCCGGCAGTGACTCATTTCGTGGCGGAGAGCCCAGCCGAGTTCCCTGCGCATGGATGGGTCGAGCAGGAAGCCCGGGATCACGACCAGCGGTCGGAGGAATCCGGCGACGCACGGGCTGCAATCCACCGGAGCAATCCGGAAGCGGCGTCGATCCGGGTTTTCCGGTGATGCTCCGAGGATAGCTTGCCACGCCTCGTCATCAGGCATGGCGAGACCTCTCCGCCAACGCCGGATCTTGCCCGCGGCGGCAAAGAGCAGTGCCGACGAAATCAGCGCGCCGAGCAACCAGATTCCGAGGGCCAGGGTGAATCCTTCGAGGGCGACGAACGAGGCCGGGATAGCATCCGGGCCTGCCTCTGCTTCCCCGGCGGGAATTGTCATGACGGTCCATTGCGGCAGGCTCACCAAGGTGGCACTGCCTCCTTCTTCAATGGGATCGCTGTTCCTGCCAGCAAGCCTCATGGCGGAAAACCACGGAAGGATCGCTATGGCCAAGATGCCGCACAGTGAAGTCGTCGCGACGCGCTGCGGACTCCTGAAGCATAGTGTGGCCACGAGAACCGCAGCGGAAAGAACGGCGGTGTGAAGGACGACCGTCATCAGGTAGTGCTCGGGCAGTTTCATGGCTTGCCTCCCTTCCGGTGGCTATCGATGAGGCCCTTCAACTCCTTCAGCTCCGCATCGTTCAGGCCGCCTTCTTCCACGAGGCAACGGACGAGCGAGATGCCGGAGCCGCCGAAGAGGCGTTGCTTCAACTCGGTGAGGATCTTCCCGCGCCCCCGCCTTTCGGTGACGGCGGCGCGATACATCCGGACGCGATCGCTGTCGTCATGCTTCAGCCAGCCCTTTGCCTCCAGGCGGGTGAGCTGGGTCTGCAGGGTATTGCGGGAGATAGCCTCGTCGCGCCCGGCATTCACCATCTCCAGCAGGGTGGCAACGGACAGAGGCTGCTGCTGCCAGATCAGGTCCATCAAGGCCTGCTCGCCAGGCGACAGCGGGGGAAGGGATTTCATCGGCATGAACGATGAGTGACGACAAATGTCGTCTCATGCAAGCCGAATGTGACGACATCTGTCGTCATAGTGTGGTGCTTCAATCCGCCAGTTCGCCGTCACATCCGTCCGGCGCGGTCCGCCGGGCGGGGAGGCTCCTCACTCTCCTGAAAACGGCCACCGCGAAGGAAAGCAGGTGTCCCGTGCACAGGATGTCGGCTGCCAGATACGCGCGATTCTCTATCTCGATCCACAACTGGAGGTGTGAATTCAGAAAAGGAGTGGCGAAGCTGGCAGTGTAGGTGATCGCGACGATCAGCAGATAAGCAAAGCCCAGCCAGGCGGAAACCCGCCATGTCCGGTCCCCGGAACGCTTCGCCAGCCGAAGACAGGCCAGGCACACGACGGCAAGCGCCACATTGTAGGCGAGCCATGAGGCGGTTGTCAGGATGTGCTGGAGTTCCGGGCTCATTTGGGGAGGGAATGATCGAATTGAGGGTCCTTGGAGAGTCTCCACAAGCCGAGTGCGAAGAAAGCCCATCCGATCCAGCCGAAGAGATTGCAGTGAGTGACGATGCTGTAGGTACTTTCTTCGCCCAGGACGTTTATCAAAGGCTCATACCCGTTCAGGCTTACGAAAAGCCATGGCAGGCCCAGCACCACGACCCAAGCGAGCGAGGCGATCATCATGACGAGATGCCGCGAGGGGGCTGCCTTTTGCCACAGGATCAGGCCGCTGATGCAGGCCACCTCCAGCACGAACCAAATGATTTCGGAGTTCTCCATTTGACGGAAGAACGATGGGATGATCGCTCGGAAGCGGCAAGACAACTGTGACAGCATGCGAAACATCCAGGAGTGCCGCGCGTTTCCTTCCCATGATTCCCCGAATGCTTCTCTTCGCCCTCGCTGCCGTGCTTCCGGTCCGGGCGCAGGTCCCGCGTGACGAGACCTACCCGCGCATCCACGACCCCTCCACGGTGGTCGAGGAGAACGGAGCGACATGGTGCCTCTCCACCGGCAATGGAGTACTGCTCCTGAAGCGCGAGCAGGACGGCAGATGGAAGCGGGAGGCTCCGCTCTTCAAGGACTATCCCGCTTGGCACAAGACCGAGGTGCCGGAGAACAAGGGGCACCTGTGGGCACCGGACATCATCCGAGTGAACGACAAGTGGTTCATCTACTACTCCGTCTCCAGCTTCGGCTCGAATCATTCCGCCATCGGGTTGCTCACCGGCAAGACGCTCGATCCCGCGTCAAAAGACTACGGCTGGAAAGACGAGGGCGTGGTCATCCGCTCGCGGCGGCCGGATCGCTTCAATGCCATCGACCCTGCGGTGATCCTCGACGACGGAAAGCTGTGGATGAGCTATGGTTCTTTCTGGGAAGGCATCTTCCTCATCGAGCTCGATCCTGAGACCGGGCTGAGGAAGAACCACGATGCGCCGCTGCGGCTCGCGATGTATCCGGAGATCGAGGCTCCCTTCATCCACAAGAACGACGGCTGGTACTACCTCTTCGTGAATTGGGGGAAGTGCTGCCGCGGCGTGGACAGCACCTACGAGATTCGCGTGGGCCGCAGCAGGAAGATCACCGGCCCGTATCTGGACAAGGATGGCACCGACATGAAGGACGGCGGCGGCTCGCCATTCCTCGCCACACAGGGCCGCCACATCGGACCCGGCCATGCCTCAATCTTCCGGGAGAGGGGCAAGGAATGGCTGGTCCATCACTACTACGACCGCGAGCGCCGTGGTCGCTCCGACCTGCGCATGCTGCCGCTCAAGTGGCAGGAGGGGTGGCCGGCTGTGGAGTAGGCTTTTCGCGCCGCCTGCGGCAGACCGCCGCCACGGTGCCGAGCATCACGAGCATGGCAGTGGAGGGTTCCGGGACATTTGGCACCTGGGGCACGGAACTCGCGTCCACCGGCTCCAGTCCGTGTTGCTTGAATTGCTCCATCGTCTCTAGCACCACCGCGCCGGACACTCGGGTGACGAGTTGGTAGCGTGCGGCGAGAGCGGGGCGATCGATCTCGGGGATCGTTGAAAGAGGCGAGTCGATCGACTCCATCGCCCACTGGCGGGCGAGGTGGTCCCACACGGGATTGCCGAGATCGGTCGGCGGGGTCGCGCTGCGGCGCCAGTGCCAGGCGGTCTCGTCGCGCTCCAGGCCGAGCGTGTCGAGGAAGGCGGAGAGGTCTTCGAGCGGATTCAGCAGCGCGGGGCCGCGGCGCATTGCCCCGCTGCTCTGCAGGGCCTCGGCGAGGCGGTTCGGTCCCGGCGCGGCCATCACCTCATGGATCACGGGGATGCGGGTGCCGCGCTCGATCAGTTGCAGCAGCGCTTCCGCTTGCGAAAGCCCGACGGCCTGCGGGCCATGCAACCACACGATCTCGCCGACTTCGCCCGATTTCGCACGGCGGACCGCTTCACGCAGGGCGGGCTCGTTGTCGCGCCCTCCGGTGAAGCGATGGTCGCGGAGTTCCCGCACGGTGATCGGCTTCACGCCGTCATTCGCCAGCAGTATGTCGGCATTGCGCCCGTTGAGTGCTTGGAGCAGCCATGGCTTGGAAGCCTCCATCGAGACCGATCCGTCGATGACCACCAGCAGCTTGCCCTCGGGCTTGCGGTGGATCTTCTTCGGCTCGCGCACCAGGTAGCGCTCGTGGACGGGGGAGAACTTGTCCTCGCACCAGACCGTGGGTGCCTCGCCGGATACCGCGGTTGCCTTCACCGCAAGCAGGCCGCCGCTCACCGCGGACGGGGGCAGGGAGAGAGCCATCGAGCGACCGGGGCCATCGACCGCGGCAGTGCGAGGGGCGGCACCCTGCTCCAGTAGATCAAAGGTGCCCTCGCTCTGCATCCACACGGAGTGCTCCAGGCTTTCCTTCAGGCCGAAATTCCTCTCGAGGATGCGCGGCATTTCCCACAGGTCTCCATCGAGCGGTGCGGTGATGCCAAAGCGGATCTTCATGTCGCCGCCGGCGGGCACGGGGAAGCACTGCACCATCACCGTGTCCGGCCCGCACATGGTCACCAGCACGGGGTCGCGCCGCTGCACCACGGCCACCGCCTTGTAGGCTGCCTTCACTTTCGAGACTGCATTGAAAGCGGCCTCGCGCTCCTCGCCATTCACCCACAGCGTGAGGCGGGAGACGCGGCCGCCGCGCGGGAGCAGCACCTGGCAGCGGGCTTCCTGGGCATTCGCCGCGCGGTTGTGGAAGACCATCGTCCATTCGCCGTAGCCGAGGCGCGAACGTGGGTCCACGTGGCCGTCGAAGCGCGACTCGGTCATGTCCAGATTCTTCAGCCGCACCGCCACGTCATCGCTGCCGACGTGATCGTCGAATTCCCACTCGCGGGTGTCGCCGCGGGATCCGCGCGATCCGAATTCGGTGACGGTGCGCGGCGGTGCCACGCTGGTGAAAGGCTTTCCAGTCACCCGGAAGAAGACATCGCGGGACTTCGCGGGATCGATGTCGGGAGGGATCCTCATCCCGAAGATCGAGGCGGGGATTTCCCAGCCGCGCTCGATCCATCCTGCGATGTCCGTCACCCGGCCCATCTCGCCATTCCGCTCGTAGCAGGCACGGAGCAGTGTCCGCGAGGAGTGAAAGGTGCGCAGTCGCTCGATGGCGGCTTCACGCGAATCCCCATCGCCGGATGCCGTGGCGAGCTGCGACCTCGTCCACAACGCAGGGCCCTCCAGTGCAACCAGCGTCACGACCGCGATGGCGAACCCCACTCGCCACCCGCGGCGATAGCGTGGCGCGTCTGCTGACTCACGCCTCATGCCGCGACCGATTCGCCAGGTGACGATTCCCGCAATGATCGGCGTCAGGGAAAGAATTCCGAACCCGAAGAAGATCAGCGCGATGGCTGACAAGGGTGCCAGCGGCAGGAAGAGCAGCGCATAGAACGCGGAGACCACGAGCACGAGTCCGGCCACGAAGCCTTTTCCCGATTCCCTCCCTCCCGGGGCTCCCTTCAGAAGCCACGCATTGACTCCCGGCACCAGCAGGATCAGCAGCGCATGCCACCACGTGGGAATGGGATCGAAGAAAACGCCGCCGCAGAATGAACTGATCAGCTCGAGGATTACGACGAGCAAGGGCATCACGACTCCGAAGGTCCATGTTGCGATGGAACTTCGGCGACCGCGCGCTCTTTTGGTCGTGAGCTCAGGCGGCGGTTGGTAGCCGACATCCAGTCGGGAGAGGATGGTTTCCAATTGCATCAGCCCGATGCTCCCGGAGCTGTCCTTTTCCGCTTCCTCGTGGATGTGGCGGCGCAGGTCGGACTTCAGTTCATCGGCATCCTCGCCGTCGAAGCCTTCGCGGCGGACGCGTTCGTCGAGGTATTCGCCCAATCGTTTCTCGGCTTGGGATGTCCACGTTTTCATGATGGGAGATGTCAGTTGCGGCGCGGAATTGCCGGTTTGTTTGGAAGGTCGGATGAAGGAACGGTGAAATCGGGGAGACTGCCCACGCCCTTGGCCATTTCGCCGAAGTAGGCCTGCATCTCCTCGCCGAGTGCCTTGCCCTCGGGGGTCAGCCGGTAGTACTTGCGGGCCGGGCCTTCGCTGGATTCCTCCAGCCTGGTGGTGACGAGTCCCTGCTTCTTCAGGCGGGAGAGCAGGGGGTAGATGGAGCCTTCCGCCACGCCGATGCCCGGGATGGCCACCAGCGACTTCACCAGCGCGTAGCCATAGCACTCACCACCGGCGAGTGCCTTCAGGATGCACAGGTCCAGCACGCCCTTGCGCATCTGGACGGTCCAGTTTTCGAAAAGCTCCCTGGTCTCTCCGTCGCTCATGGCTCGTCGATCATGCCTGCGGGGAGGAAAGGAGGGCGCTCGCTTTTCTCGCCCCTCGTCAGGTCAAAGCTGCGCTCGATCTTGTCGCCGCCCGTCATGTCGAGGACGGTACCGTCCGCACTGAAGCGCACCGAGCAGCGCCTCCAGCGGCGTGCCTCGTGATCGACGTAGTAGGCCTGCCACGGCTGGCCCTGACCGCGCGTGTAGAGCCGCACGGTGTAGGGCTCGCTCCAGCTATCCCAGCCATTCCAGCGCTGCGTCACCACGTAGCGCACGCCCTGCGGGGAGGACCC
Organism: Luteolibacter flavescens; assembly: GCF_025950085.1. Lineage (NCBI taxonomy): Bacteria > Pseudomonadati > Verrucomicrobiota > Verrucomicrobiia > Verrucomicrobiales > Verrucomicrobiaceae > Neoluteolibacter > Neoluteolibacter flavescens. The sequence goes on along the minus strand of NZ_JAPDDS010000003.1, from coordinate 211,868 downwards.
GTGCGCGACGACGCCGCTGCGACCGGGCTGGATGCCCAGGCCGATGAATACCGCGATTAGGAGTGCCGCTGCTGCCATGTCCAAAGTGTTGCCGGACAGGTAGCGTGCATCACAAGGTAGTGGCAAGCCATTTCGCTGCCACCGTTTTTAGAACGTGCAAATCAGTGGGAGTGGCCGTGCTCCGCGGCGCCGAGATTCAGCACGAACTGGAGCCACACCGAGTGCTCATCCGCATAGCCGCCAAGCCGGTCGTAGGTGTATTGCAGCCGTGTGTGGATGTCCGCGTGACTGCCGAGATGGAAGGCGCGGCCGACATTCGCGGCGGCACGCCAGCGGCGCTCATTGCCTGACATACGGTTGCCGGATGCCCACTCGATCCGCGCGCCGGTGGTCCAGTCCTTCGCGAATTCGACACCGCTTGCGGCGTAGATGCCGAACTCGTCGTAGTCGCCCTTGATGCCAGCCCTGTCGCGGGCCTCGACCGAGCGGTAGAAGACCTCGCTGCGCCACCATGCCGGGCGACCTGCGGCCTCGTACTCGCCGAAGACATCCGCACCGGCGGTCCAGGTCGTGCGGCCGAATCCATTCTCGCCCGCGGCGAATGAAATGCCGGCGCTCTTCACGCCCTTCCATTCGGGCCTGGCCTCCAGCCTGCCGAAGAAGAAGCCATCGTCCAGATAGGCGTCCTCCGCATCATAGACTCCGCCGTTCCCGGCGAAGCCGTGGCCGTGATGCTCGTGGCCTTCTTCCTCGTGATCGTGGTCGTGATCTTCTTCCTCGTCGTGGTGTTCGCCCGCGTTCTCGACACCTTCAAAGTACGCCTCGCGTCGTAGTTCGCGGGTCGCGCCGTGACCGTGGTTGCGGCCCTGGCCGTAGCCGAGGCGCAGCAGCCAGCGGTCGTTTGTTCCCGGCAGGGGCCAGGAAAGCTCGGCGCCCTGCACGACCAATCCCTCCTCACCGAGCAGACGGATCATCGAGATCGGCGGCTCCACGAATTGCCGGTCGTGGAGGTGCAGCGTGTTCTCATGGCCGAAGGGAGCGAAGAACTGCCCGCCGCGCAGGACCAGATTTCCCGGGAGATCGACGGCCGCGAAGGCTTCTTCCCACTCGCTGTCCCAGCCATCGAAGCGATCCCAGAAGACATTGTGATTCGCATGCACCGAGATCCGCTCGCCGAATTCCATCACGGCACCGAGTTCGATCCCTTGCAGGTTGAAGGTATCGTCGATCGGTGCGTGGCTGCCGCGGATGAGCCCGAAGTTTTTCTCCGAGGTGGATCCGCCGACAGCGAAGGCGGCATTGAGGTGAGGATGGAAGTGGAACCAATCGTTGGATTCCTTCTTCAGGTCCAGATGTGGATGATGTGCGCTACCGGCTAGATGCGCGGCATGGCCGTGATCGTGGTCATGATGATCATGATCGTGCCCGGCGTGCGGGTCCTCGGCGAGGAGCAGGGTGGGGCAGAGCAGGAGCGTGGCAGCGCGGTTCATTTTCGCGAGAAAGAAGCGACTGCATAAAAATTACAACAAGAATATTGCAGTTCTATTGCGTTTCAGGATGCTGAAGTTCCTGTGCAGCAGGCCATCGCAGGCTGCCCATCCAGATCCCGCCATGTCCACGCCGTCACTCACTTCATTCGGTCCCGAGCAAGCAGCCGCCTATGACGAACGCTTCGCGAAGTTCGCTCCCCTGCGCGATGCGCTGCATCTCCTGGCGGGCACCGTGCTGGCAAGGCTGCCGGAGGATGCGCGTATCCTCTGTGTGGGCGCGGGCACCGGGGCCGAATTGCTCGCGCTCGGCAGCCGCTTTCCGGGATGGCGCTTTACCGCGGTGGAGCCATCGGGGGCGATGCTGGACCGCTGCCGGCTGAAAGCCGAGATGGCTGGCATGGCGGAGCGTTGTGAATTTCACACCGGCTATCTGGACTCGCTCCCGGAAGGTGAGCCTTATCATGCGGCGACTTCGATCCTCGTTTCACAATTCGTGCTCGATGAGGAAATGCGGCGTGGCTTCTTCCGCGAGATCGCAGGGCGCGTGATGCCCGGTGGCTATCTTTTGAATGCGGATCTCTCGACCGATCTGGCCTCGCCGCTTTCGGCGGAATTGTTCGAGGTGTGGCTGCGTTTGTTCGAGTATGCCGACTTCACGCCCGAGGCGATCGAGGGGCTGCGCACTGCCTATGGCACGGATGTCGCGATCACTCCGCCGGAGAAGATCGAGGCGATCATCGCTTCCGCCGGATTCGGCACTCCCACGGCCTTCCTGCAGACCGGTTTGATCCGGGCATGGTTTGCGACGCGGGGCGCGGATTGATCGTGCGATTGCATTTCAGCGCGCATTTCCCGCAAGTGATCGCCAGCAATCCGGAGATACATCGTGAATGCTGGAGGTGTCATGGATCCACGGCATTTCCTTCCCGTTCCCGTCCGTCTCAAGCACCTGCACCCGGATTTCCTCGATCGTCTCGCATCCCTCGGGGGGCTCTGCCTCCGTGCGAAGAATCTGGCCGTGGAGCTCGCGTCGATGACCGACCCGGGCGGGGCGATCCTCGAGGACGACGATCTCTCGTGGCTGCCATCCAGCGGGCTTTCCTTCAATCGCTCGCGTCTCGCCGGCGTGCATGCACTGCGGGCCGCCCAGCTCACGAGGTATCCCGGTGTGCTGGAGCTGGATTTCGTGGGTGACCGCCATCCCATCGGTTTCGCCATCCCGCCCGATGGCGCGGACGCCTTGGCAAAGCTGGTGGCGGACTTTTGCGAAGAGGAGTGCGACCACGAGCAATTGATCCAGTGGCGCAATGCCCTGGTGCCTCCCTTCGAGCCGTGCAACTGCTGCAAGTCATCCATCGAGATGCGCCGTGCCCATGCAGATGCGCACCCGCTGGCACCGATCCTTGGCGACGCGGTGGAAAGCGGCATCGAGCTGCACTGCCGCGTCGCGGACAAGAGCTACTCTTTTGAGAGATTCATCCAGCCGGCGAAGATCGACCTGAAGGGCGCGATCACCGTGAATGACATGACGTCCCTCGTCATCCTGCGCATCGATCCCGCGCTGATCCATTCGGTGCATGTGGGAACCACCGTGACGGATCGTGAAGTCCGCACCGTCGTGAAGGCGCATGACCTGCTGGGGAATGAGGCGCTCGTGCTATCCATGCCGGGAGACAGCCATGTCCAGGCATGGCGTCACTACTGCGCCGTGGCCGGTGCCTGATGGTAAAAGAAAGCGCCCGCTGCAGCGAGGCAGCGGGCGCAGACAACCAGCGTCTTTGTCAGCGATTACTCGGCTTCCGCCGGGAGAACGCTTTCGATCTCGGCCTGATCGCTCTGTTCGAGACCGAGACCGTGGATCTGGGCGTGCTGCACGCCGTGGAACTCGAGGGAGAAGCTCGAGACATCACCCAGGCCATCGAGGTCGTATTGGAATGCCCACGAATTGATGTAGAGGTCCTCCCACTTGAAGTTCATGTACACCTCGCCGTTGTAAACCTGCGCGTAGAGCGAGGTGAATTCGGCCTCCACCTCGTGAGTGCCGGTGCTGGAGACGACGTGCAGCACGGGTGCCTCGCCATTGTAGAAGTCGTAGGTCCATGCCTCGCCGATATCGACGTGGAAGACGATGGTCTTCACGTCATCCAGCACGCCGGTGCCACTGGCTTGCACGGCGAGCTCGCCGCCGTGGACATTCGGCATGCTGAGGATGCCGCCGAAGTAGATGGACTGCGATGCGGGGTAGGGGCCGCCGGCGAAGCCATTGGCGACCTTGACCAGACCGTTGGTGCCAGCTTGCGGTCCTTCCTGCGAGAGCAGGGCTCCGGTCCATGCGCCATTGCCGGGGAAGCTGCCATTGCCCGGATAGGCCGTGGAAGTCAGGGCTTCCCAACCTTCGGAGAAGGTGTTCCCGCCAAGGCCCACCGGGGTGTAAACGCTGCCGACTCCATCCACATACTCCGCCTGGGCGGCGTGCATGAGGGAGGCTGCGATGATCGTCTTGAGTAGTGTTGATGGTGTTGTCTTCATGACGGGATCATCATGGGTTCCGTGCCGTGGCTTCGCTCGCCGTGTCTTGCGATTGATTGGTGGCAGATCCACGAAGTTGCGCGTTCAGGTCAACGGGCCGTTATAACAGGCAATCTAACAGCATCATCATGATGATTTGCAATGTTGTCACGAGTGAGTGGCGGTGAGTTGCTTCGATTGGCTGCTGATTGCGCATCATGGCGCTCATGCGCAATACGCCGCGTTTGAAGGCAAGGGGTCGCCAGTGAATCGCAATCACAGGCAGGTGAATGGCAAGGGGCCGCGAGCAGGATGTGAAATCAGACTTCACGTTCCCGGCCCTGGCTTTCCTCTCTCTAATGAACACGACCCGATCCGCCCTCATTACCACGGCTCTAGTAGCAGTGGCATTCACCGCCCATGCCGCCGATACCCCCGAAGGCATGAGCTGGCTCCCCTCCGATCCGCTCGATCTGACGCTTCCAGGTACCCACACGCATGACTTGTGGCTGAACCTCGCCTTTTCGACGAACATGAGCCGCACCGCGCCTTTCATGATGGGTGGCGTGAACTACGGGAATCTGCCCTACTCCATCCCCGGCTACGGGACATTCATCATGTTCCCCGGCATGACGATGTGGAATCCCTTCAAGGCGCAGTTCTGGACGGGGACCACGCAGGGCGAGCTGATCAAGATCAGCAACGGCACGGGAGGCGGACCCTATCCGGCCGGATCATCGATCTACTTCGGCGGTGCGAGCCCGGACCCGAATGTCGATGGCGGAACGCTGGGCATGAAGGGCTACGCGATGCCGGGCGTGAAGACGGTGACCGCGCAGATCTCGATCGGTGAAGCCTACGGCTACTCGTTCTTCGACACCGGCGCGCCGGGGATCGGGCCGGAAGATCTTCCGAAACTGAAAGTCTACAACGCGGCGGGCACGCTGCTGGCGACGCTCGATGCCACGCACAACGGCATCATCAAGAAGGCCTACAATGGCAGCCTGGAGATGCCTCCAGGGTCCGGCCTCGACGAAGACATCTACATCAACACGCTCGGCCTGCAGTGGAATCTCGCGAACGTCGAAGGCGATATCAGTTGGTTCCAGGCGGACTGGACCGGCGTGCAGCACGCGCAGCTCTGGTCGCTGCGGCTTGACCAGACGGACACCGTGCAGAGCAGCTTCGTCTTCGACCTCACGTCGACCTGGACCGGCGCGACCGACACGAACTGGACCACCGCAGGCAACTGGCAGGGCAGCACCCCGCCGACCACGGTGGGCAAGGCGGTCTTCGGCACCGGCAGCGGTGTGAACATCGACGCACCGGTGACGGTGGGGCAGTTGGCCCTGAGCCCGGGTGCGGACTTCACGGTCTCCAGTGCGAATGATTCGAAACTCACGGTTTCGCTCAATGTCGTCACGGAGAACACCGGCGACCACACGATCTCGTCGGACCTCGTCTTCCCCGCCATCACGACGGTGGACATCGGTGAAGACACCTCGCTGGCCATTACCGGCGATGTCTCCGGCTCGGGCTTCTACAAGCGCGGCGCGGGTCCGCTCACGGTTTCGGGCAGCAACAACTTTAGCGGCACGATCATCCTCGCGGGCGGCACGACCACGGCGAGCGGCACGTCCCTGACCTCGGCCGGGTCGGTGCTCGATCTAAAGAACGCGCGCCTTATCCTGAAGGGCAGCGACCGCTTTGAAAACGAGTTCAAGGTGAAGCTCAGCGGCACCTCGATCGCGGGTCAATCCGCGTGGGTCCAACTTGGCGACGCCACGACCGGTGCCGTCACTCAGACCTTCGCCGAGCTCAATGCCGCGAAGCCGCAGTATGTGAAGGATCTCAATCCGAATCCGCAGACGAATCCTCCGGTTCATGTCGTCAGCGGCACGCCTGAGATTTCCACGCTCACGCTGAAGGGCGGTACCTACTCCGGCACGCTCGGCGGCACGGGAACGAACGAGAACAACTTCGGACTCTCGGTCGAAGGAAATGTCATCCTCCAGGGCACCAGCACCTACGTGGGTGATACGGTCGTGAAGCCCGGCGGCACCCTGCAACTGAACCGCGAGGAAGCACTCTCCGCAAACAGCGCCATCAAGCTCCAGGGCGGCGTGCTGGCTCTCGGTGCCTTCAGCTACATGACTCCCGGCGGTGAGAATGACAACGGCATCACGGTGAACGAGTCGATCCCGTCCCTGAACCGCAGCCTCGGCACGGGTCCCGGCCAGATCGAGTTCACCTCCGGCACCTTGCGTGCCGTGGCCGGTGCTCGCAGCGTGAACTTCGGCGGGAATGGCGACTCCATTTCCTGGGGCCAGCCCGGCTTCATCGCGGAAGGCTCCCCGCTCGTGATCACCGGTGATCTTGCCACGAGCCGCGTGGTGCTGGCCAATGCCCTCAACCTCGGATCGACGGACCGCGAGGTTCAGGTGAATGACTTCAACAGCGTCGCGGAACTCTCCGGCAAGATCAGCGGCAGTGGCGGCCTGATCAAGTCGGGCACCGGCACGCTGATCCTCACCGGCGACAATGACTTCACCGGTCCTCTCGTGGTGGATCGGGGCAAGCTCGGCATTGAGTCCTTCGGCACTGCAGGCACTTCCGGTCCCTTCGGAAATACTTCGAATGCCGCGTCCAGCATCGTCCTCACCGGCGGTCTGTCGGATGGCTACGGCGGTGGTATACTGAACTACACCGGCAGCGAGAATCTCGTCACCGATCGCTTGTTCACCATCAAGGGCACCGTCGGCTCTGTCGCGGTCGATGGCACCGGCACGCTTCATTTCACGAATACCGGAGCCATCGCCTTCGACTCGTCGGCACCGTCCATCCTGGAGTTGCGCGGCATCAACAATACCCCGAGCCGCTTCGATCCCCTGATCACCGACAACGGCCAGCATCCGGTCTCGCTGCGCAAGGCCGGCTCCGGTGCAGGAGGCACGGGCGGCTACTGGATCATCGGCAACGAGAATCACAGCTACACCGGCCAGACCGTGGTGAATGCCGGCACGCTCGAAGTGTCGAAGCTCGCCAATGGCGGCCAGCCCAGCAGCATCGGTGCCTCGTCGAGCGACGCGTCGAACCTCGTCCTGTGGCGCGGCCGTCTCCTCTACACCGGGCCGGAAGTCAGCACCGACCGCTTGTTTGCCATCACCACCGGCAGCAGCCACGTCAATGACTTCGACAAGTCTCCGCGCATCGATTCCTCAGGCACGGGTGCGATGCACTTCACGAATACCGGCTCGCTGCGGAATGCCGACGTGAGCGGCACCACGCAGGAAATCGGCAACGGTGCTTGGCTGACCCTCATGGGATCATTCACGGGTGCGGACAATACCTTCGCGCCCCGCATCGGCGGCGGCATCGCGGCGAATTCCCGGATCTTCAAGGAAGGTCCCGGCACGTGGGTGCTGTCGAACACCGGCAACAGTTGGGTGGGCATCACGGAGATCACCGGCGGCACGCTGGCGGTGAATAGCATCGCGAACGGCGGCATCGCGGTGGTGATGAATACCACGATCAACTCGACCACGGCCACCGTCACCAGCGCCACCGGACTGGTGGTCGGCATGTCGGTGAACGGTCCCGCGATCGCGGCTGGCACCACGATCTCCGCGATCAATGGAACGACCGTCACGCTCTCGCTTCCTGCGACCTTCACCTACTCCACAGGAAGCAGCCGCAACAAGGTTGCCGGCTACCCGAGCACGCTTGGCACCGCACCCGCGGCACCGGCGAATCTCGTGATCAATGGCGGCACGCTCCGCTATGACGGGGCGGGGGATGCCACGGACCGCCGCTTCACGGTTGGCATCAATGGTGCAGGGCTCGCTTCTTCCGGCACGGGCGCTGTGAATTTCAACAGCACCGCCGCTCTGACCTACGCGGGAACCAGCGCACGCACGCTGACGCTCGGCGGCTCGAATGCGGGTGAGAATACCCTTGCCGCAGCCATCGGGAATGCGGGCACGGGCGTTGTTTCCGTGACGAAGTCCGGCAGCGGCACCTGGGTGCTCGGCAATGCGAACACCTACACCGGCAATACCACGGTGACGGGTGGCACGCTGAAGCTCACCGCCGCCGCTCTCGCGGATGCCAGCACGCTCAGCATTGCGGCAGGTGCGACGGTCGAGTTGGCGTATCCCGCAAGCGCGATCGACCTGGTGGACACGCTCATCCTCGGCGGCGAGGAAGCGGCGTCCGGCGTGTGGGGCGCGGAGGGATCCGGTGCCCAGCACACCAGCCCGCTGATCACCGGCACGGGATTGATTCGCGTCGCCGGAGCATTCGAGGCCTGGGCCGCTGGCATCACCAATCCCGCCCTGCGCGACCGTGATGCGGATGCGGATGGCGATGGCATCAGCAACCTCCACGAATACCTCTTCGGCACGTCCGCCGCGGTCGGCAATGGCTCGCTGGTCCAGTCGAGCCGCGAGGGTGGCGACCTGATCCTGCGCTGGAACGAACTGGTGGCCGGTGGCGTCTATCAGCTCCAGGAAAGCACCTCCCTCGCCGAGACCCCATGGCCTGCCAGCGAGATCGTCCCGGTCACCCCTGACGATCAGGAGGGTGTTCCAGATGGATACATCCGCAAGCAGGCCACCGTGCCGATCGAAGGAGCCGCGAAATTCTTCCGCGTCTCCGGCAGCGAGGAATAACCCGCGTCCATCCCCTGGGGAGGCCGGCGTGATGCCGGCCTCCCATTTTTGCCATGAACTTCCGATTCCCACTCACGCTTCTCGCCACGGCCATTGCCGTGATCTTGCCCGCCGCAGCGCAGTCGCTGCTGAAGACCTACCCGCTGGAAGGCGACGTGAAGAACACGCGCTGGACCTTCCTCGCCTCGCAGAATCCGAGCCGCTACCCGGATACCTTTCCCGGGATGAGGGGCACGATGACCGTGGCCCTGCCCGGCTACGGTGCGGGGATGGGACTGTATAGCTGGACCGGTGGCTATTCGCTGAAGGTGAACCAGCCTTCGTCGAACACCAGCAGCACGCAGGGCTTCGACATCCATCAGGTGGTCTTCCAGCTCGACGTGACGTGGGACCCGGCAACGACCTTCCCCGCCAGTGGAGGGCCTAAGCTCAGCTACAATGGCGGCAACCAGCAGATCGCCGCCACCTTGCCGATGATCGTGGACGGCACCCGCGTGGTGGAGAATGAGACCGGCGTGCCGGAGATGGAGGATATCGAGTCCTTCTCGTATCGCGGCATCACCTGGCAGTGGGATCTCTCCGGCCTGCCGGAGAACGTGCAGACCGTCCAGATCCACATGCCATTCGCCAATCACACGTCGGTGGTCGGCGCGCAGATCGATGTCTCCTCGCAATTCGTGAATCTCGCGGTGGAGAAGACGCCGGTCGAACTCTGGCGGGAGACGCATTTCGGCAGCTCTGCCAATTCGGGCCAGTCCGCTGACGATTTCGACTTCGACAACGACGGCCTGTCGAATCTCGTCGAGTATGCCCTCGGCACGAGCCCGGTGTCTTCCACCGAGGGGCGTTCGGCCGCGCCGCGTGCGGTGATGACGGCGGGCCGCCTCGCTCTTTCGTTTTCCCTCCCTGCGTCGCCACCGGCAGATGCCATCTACCGGGTTCAGGTATCGGATTCCCTTTCGGGCTGGCGCACGCTCGCCACGAAGACCGGATCGGGTGCCTGGAACTGGTCGGGTGGCGGCGCATCCGGCGTCACCTTGGGGACTGCGGCTGCGGGTCGCGTCCCCGTCACCGTCGCTGACGATACCACCGGGCAACAGCGCCGGATGATGCGTCTCCAGATCGCCTACTGACCGACTTTGTTTTTTCATGAGCCCTCACCCCATGCTCCGCATCCTGGCGCTGGCTGCCCTCTGCACGCCTGTCGCCCATTCCGAAGAGGAAGAGATCACGCCCTTCCCCGATGATCCGCCAGCCGCGTCCACCGGCAGTGTCGTGGAAGACCTCGGCGAGATGGTCGTGGTCGCCACGCGCACGAAACAGCGCTGGCTGGACACCGCGGGCACCGTGACCCGCGTGGACAAGGACACGTTGGTCCAGACCGGTGCGCAGGACCTCGGCGGCATCGTGAAATACGATCCCACCGTGGTAGTGCCCTTTGACATGACCACCGGCGACGGTGCCGTGGCCTACGCGGCCACCGGGTCCGCGAGCTTCAATATCCGCGGCACTGAGGGCAATCGCGTCGGCGTGGAAGTGGACGGCATCCGCCAGCCGCCCGAGTATGTCTCGACGTCCTTCGACGCGGGGGCCGAGACCGGCGCGGGCGGCATGGGACGGGACTACTTCGATCCGGCGATGTTCCAGCTCGTGGAGATCCTGAAAGGCGGCGCGAGCGCCCTCTACGGCAGCGACGCGCTGGGCGGCATGGTTTCCATGAAGACACTCTCCGCGGAGGACCTGCTGGGCGACGATGACTGGGGCGGGCTACTGCGCACGCAGTACTTCTCGCGGAACGAGGGCATGGCCGGTCAGCTCGGCGGCGCGTGGCGGAAGGGGAACTTCGACTTCATGCTGCTCTACGCCGCCCGCGATGGCGAGGAGACCGGGAACAACGGCATCATCCCGCCGGACCCGCTCCAGATGGAAAGCAGCGCGTGGCTGGCGAAGGCCGGCTACACCATCGGCGACCACCGCTTCCTCCTCACGTGGGAGAACTACGAGCGGAATGTCCACGCCGAGATGCGCAGCGCGCTGCACCCGAAGATCGCGATGTTCAACATCTTCAAGAAGAGCATCGACAACTGGCAGGACATCGAGCGCCAGCGTCTCAGCCTGAACTGGGACTGGACGCCCGCTGCCGCACCCATCGACAAGCTGTCCACCCATCTCTACAGGCAGGACTCCACGAGCGCGAGCCGGAACCGGAGCCTGAATCCGCCACGCACCGGATTCCCGCCGGGGTGGGGAATCAATGAAACGGAGGGCCGCAACCGCCGCCAGCGCATCGACTTCAGCACGGCCATCACCGGCATCACGTCGATCGCGGAGCGAGAGTTCGATCTCTTCGGGCAGAAGCACTTCCTGCTCGGCGGCATCGATATCTCGCGCGAGGACTCGTCGAACCGCTTCGACCGCATCGAAACGGACGGGCTCGTCGGCTTTGACGAGGACACGGGGCAATTCTACGCGGACACGCAGACGACCGTCTCGGACCGCATTTCCTTCGCCCCCTCGGAGACGTGGCGGCTCGGGTTCTTCCTGCAGGATGAGATCAAGCCCGCCGAGCGCTGGACGATCACCCCGGGCGTGCGCTTCGATTTCCACGAGATCAAGGTGGATGCGAACCAGCAGTACCTGGAGCGCCTGTCGAACCTGATGGGCTCGGACATCCAACCGTCCACCGGCTACGATAACTTTAGTATTTCCCCGCGCCTGGATGTCGTCTTCCAGACCACGGAGAATACCCGCGTCTACGCAGGCTACGGCATGGGCATCCGGAATCCCACCGCGGAGGAACTGACGATGATCTTCGATCACCCGTCCGGCGGCTTCCAGCAGGTCACGATCCCGAATCCCGACCTGAAGGAAGAGGTCAGCCATGCCTTCAAGGTGGGCTACAAGGGCGAGAAGGAGATCGGCCGCTTCGCGATCGAGGGCTTCTTCACGAAGTACGAGGACTACATCGAGAACAACGTCCCCGTCGGCCTGCTGCCCGATGGCACGGCACTCTCCACCACGAAGAACCAGGGTGAGGCGATCATCTACGGCTTCGAGGCGAGCGGGGAGTGGAATGTCGGAGAGAGCTTCCAGCAGATGCAGGGCTGGACCCTCGGCCTGAATACCGGTCGCGCCTACGGCGAGAACGAGACGAAGGACACCGCGCTCAATACCGTGGAGCCATGGAAGACCGTCGGCTGGGTCGGTTGGCAGGAAACCGAGGCGAAGTATGGGGCCCGCGTGATGGGCACCTACACCGCCGCCGTGACCCGCACGGACGATACGACGATGAACGGCCGCATGTTCCACCCGCCATCGTGGTTCACCCTCGACCTGGTCACCTGGTGGCGTCCCACCGAGGGGCTCACCATCAATGCGGGCCTGAACAACATCTTCGACGAGAAATACTGGGACTGGGGAACCGTCCGCCGCAGCGGCGGTCACATGGGGCTCGATACCTTCGGTGGCCAGGCAGGATCGGTGGACGACCGCACCACCGCGCCGGGCCGGAATTTCTACCTCTCTGCGACTTACGCCTTCTGAACGATGGCGGGCAAGCGCGCGCCAATGTTTGGCAAGCGCTCGCCAGACAACCGGAGGGAGATGTGAAACACTCCGCTATCAGATTTCCCATACGCATCGCGGGCGTGCCGGTTTCATCCGGTGCGCCCGCACTTTTTTGGCCTCTTGCTGGCGTTGGGAGCGGGTTTTCAGGGGTGATCAGACGAGGAATTACATTAGCGGTTAATTGCGATTTGGCTTCGTAAGGCAAATGAGAATGCGTCGCAATTCATTGAAGAACTGAGACTTGAGACTGTTTCTCAAGTCATTCTTTGGTTGCGCGGCGGGAGTCGGAGGGGCATGTTAGGCCAATCTTTCCAACAACCATTAACGATCATGAATACGAAGACCGCTACCCGCGCCTGCACCGCCTGCGCCTACTGGAACAAGCTCGATGAAGAAAACGGCGAGTGCCGTCGCCACGCTCCTCAGACCGTCGCCTTCGAGGTGGATGACGAAGTGAAGTTCGAGTCCCTTTTCCCCGTCACCGGCGCTGAAGACTGGTGTGGAGATTTCTCCAAGGCCGACTGAGCCCCGCAAGTTTCTGGTTATGAGCAGCCCCGTCCAGCCATGGACGGGGCTTTTTCGTTATGGATCAGAACGATGCAGTGGATGGTGGCGGATCGTAGGACCGCAATATGGCGCTAATCGTCGTTTGAATCAGTTTGCCTGCGAATTTCTGAGATTTTTTCTCCTAAGATTACTGCGTGGAAATCGTTCCGAGATCGGTCCGCGCGACCCGTCTCCTTCCGGGGGAAAAGCGCGGCCATCACCATTCCAAAAGCGTTACCAATGATCCCATCCCCTCGACGAGCCGTCTGCGGCTTGGCCTCCATCACCGTCGTCTCCATCTTCGCCCCGGCGATGCTCCTCGGCCAGCAGGCGACCCCGGTCCCCGCCGTGCCGCCGAAGTCCTTCGACGAGATGGTGGTCGCGGCCGACAAGGACAAGGGCCCTGTGGCGAAGCTTTCCGGTGCGCCGACGAAGACGGACACCCCGCTCATCGAGACCCCCCAGTCCGTGTCCGTCGTGACCCGCGAGGAAATGGATCGCCGCGGCGCGCAGAGCGTGGCGCAGGCGCTGACCTACACTCCCGGCGTGCTGACCGGCGTGGGTGGCGAGGACAGCCGCTTCGACGACATCGTGATCCGCGGCTACGATGCGGGTAGTACTTCGACGAACATGTACCGGGACGGCCTGCGGGTTCCGTCCGGCGGCCAGTGGACGCGCAGCCAGTTCGATCTCTTCGGCTTCGAGCGCGTGGAAGTGGTCAAGGGACCCTCCGCCGTCCTCTACGGCCAGGTCGCCCCGGGTGGCCTCGTCAATCAAGTCAGCAAGCGCCCGACCGCTGACCATCGCGGGATGGCTTCTTTCCAATACGGCAGCTTCGACACCTGGCAGGCCGCCGCTGACGTGAGCGGTCCCATCGATGGCGAAGGCCGCTTCCTCTACCGCATCGCCGGTCTGTATCGCGACGGTGGCTCGCAGATCGACCATACGGACCTCGAGCGGAAGTTCATCGCGCCGTCCTTCACCTGGAACATCAGCGAGGACACCTCCTTCACCCTGCTCACCGCCTATCAGGAAGACCGCGGCGGCGCGACCTACCAATTCCTCCCGGTCGCTGGCTCGCTCACCCCCGCGCCTCTCGGCTACATCCGCCGCGAGAACTTCCTCGGGGAGCCGACCCACAATACTTTCGACCGCGACCAGTGGTCCATCGGCTACGAGCTGAAGCACCGCTTCAATGACACGCTGAGCTTCCACCAGAATGCCCGCTTTGCCGACAACAGCACCCTCTATGAAGGCGTGGTCGGCGGCACCCGCGGCGCGCTGCTCCTGCCAAATGCGGCGGGCAACTGGACCCGCCGAGCCGTCCGCGGCATCGGTGACGCTCACAATTTCTCCATCGATAGCCGCTTGCAGGCGGACTTCGAGACCGGTCCGGTCGAGCACACCACCATCGTCGGCTTCGACTACATCCGCGGTGCCTGGACGCACCTGCGCACCGGTGCCACGGTCCCGGCGATCAATATCTTCCTGCCTGTCTACACTGGCATCCCCGCAGGCACGGTCTTCGCCAACCAGGTGAGCCAGGACGCCGTGGAGAGCCAGAAGGGCGTCTATTTCCAGGAGCAACTGAAGTGGGGCGGCTGGCACCTCACCCTCGGTGGCCGCTATGACAACTCGGACATCGAGCTGCTGAACCGCATGACGAAGGTCATGTCGAACACCGATGCCGACGAGTGGACCGGTCGCGCGGGCCTGCTTTACCTCTTCGACTCCGGCATCGCGCCGTATGCCAGCTACTCGACATCCTTCGAGCCGCTGGCGGGAACCGATCGCAATGGTTCGCCCTTCGACCCGACCGAAGGCGAGCAGGTCGAGATTGGCGTGAAGTATGAACCGAAGGGCTTCAACGCGGTCTTCACCGCTTCCGCCTTCCAGCTTAACCAGACCAATGTCCTCACGCTGGATTCCGTCGATCCGCTCTTCCAGGCGCAGACCGGCGAGATCGAGCTGCGGGGCGTGGAGCTCGAGGCAAAGGTCGCCCTTACCGAGGGCCTGTCCATCACCGGCGGCTGGACCTTCATGGACTCCGAGATCAAGCGGAACAACGACGGCAATGTAGGCAATGACTTCGCGAATGTGGCGGAAGACACCGGCTCGCTGTGGATCGACTACACCTTCCAGGGTGGTCCGCTTGAGGGCCTCGGCGTCGGTGCAGGCGTGCGCTACGTGGGTGCCCGCTTCGGCGACAATGCGAATGCCTTCCGCGTGCCGGACTACACGCTCTTTGACGCGGCGATCCGCTACGACCTTGGCAAGCTCTCCGAGTCCCTCGAAGGTGCCGCTGTCTCGCTGAGCGCGACGAACATCGCCGACGAGATCTACGTCGCGAAGGCCGAGACCGCGATCTCCGCGAACTACGGCCCCGGCCGCGTGATCAACATGAACCTGAGCTACTCCTGGTAATGATGAAGCTGCCCACATTTCCCGCGATCCTCACCTCCGTCCTGCTCGTCACGGCTGCCAGTGCCGCCGAGTTCAAGCCCTACACGCTGCCCGGTTGCACCGAGACGGTCGTGAAGTCGGCGGAGGGCAAGGAGTACCGCGTGATGATCTCCGTGCCGGAGGGCGAGGCCCCGGCCGGCGGTCACTCCGTGACCTATGTGCTGGATGGCGATGAGCTTTTCCCGGTGGTGACCAGCGTGCTGAAGATGCAGGCCGGCACCGGCAAGCTCTCGAAGCACAATGGCATCGTCCCCGGCATCGTCGTCGGCATCGGCTATCCCGGTGAATCGCGTCGCGACTTCGACTACACCCTCGACGCTCCCGCCGGACCGCCCGAGACGTATCGCAATGGCAAGCCGTATCCTCCGCGTCCGGGTGGCGGGGCGGACAAGCTGCTCGACTTCATCCTGAAGGAAGTCCGTCCGCTCGTGGAGAAGCAGCAAAAGGTCGACACCTCCCGCCAGACCCTGATGGGAAATGGCTACGGCGGTCTCTTCGCGCTGCACGTGCTTTTCACGAAGCCGGAACTCTTCCAGACCTACATCGCGTCCAGCCCGTCGATCTGGTGGAATGACCGCTACATCCTGAAGGAGGAAGCGGCCTTCCGCGAACGCATCGCGAAGGAGCCGGTGAAGGCGACACTCGTCCTCACCGTGGGCGAGCAGGAGCAGTCGCTCACGCGCATCGAGTCCTCCTGGGCGGAGGACGAGCGCGAGGAGCACCGGCTGAAGGTCACGCGCCGCAAGATGGTGGACAATACCCGCGAGCTCTTCTGGCGTCTCGATCAGGCGTCCACGCCGGAGTTTCCGGTGAGCTTCCGGATGTTCGAGGGTGAGAGCCACAAGTCGGTCATCCCTATGGCTGTAAGCTACGCGCTGCCCTTCGCCTTTCCCGCAGCGCCCTGATTCGCAACGACGGGCGTAATTTCCGCAAGCGACCGCGAGCAGCGGGGTGCGGGTGTGGCCTATCCTCCGGGCATGTTCTGCTCCTGGAGGAAAAGCCCCTCGGCCCCGTGCTCGTGCGCGTTCCTGCTGCGCGGGCCGTTGCCGGAATTGCTGAATCACCTCTGCTGTCTCGGCGAGTCCACACTGGTGCTGCGGCAGCAGGGCCTCAGCCTGGCGAAGTGCACGCGCTTCGGCCTCAGCGTGGCCACGCGCGAGAGCGGCTGGCAGGTGCTGCGCGATCACCTCAGCGGCATGGAGACGGATACCGGGCGATCCTTCTCCCTCTATCTCCTGGCAAACCCCGATGACCGGAAGCCGGTCATCGGCATCGCGGAAACCGGGCGGACGCTTCACGCCTCCATCCGGCTCGACAACCACGAGTGGAACTCACCGGTGGTCGCGAACCTCGTCGATCACTTCGAGGGCGTCTCGCTGGATTGCATGGAAAGCCGACGCCTCGGAGCCGGGGCGTGGCTGGATGAATGGGAGCGCCCCGTGGCGGATGAAAGCGCGGTCTGCATGGAGCAGGCCTGCCAGATCCTCCACGAGTGCCGCGAGCTGGAGGTCTCCGTCAGCGCGCGGGGGAATCAGGGCTCCGCACGGTTCGAGCCGTCCTTTGTGGATTCCTGCGGCGCGGTCCTGCGCATCGCCGATCGGGGTCGCCGTCACGTGGTCCATGCGGACGTGCAGGATCCCGGCTTCCGGCTCTTCCGCACGGATCGCTACGGGCTGCGACTGTGCGTCGAGGATCAGAGCGGTTCCACGATCCGGTAGCCGATGCCCGGCTCGTTGCGGATCAGCAGCAGGTCGCCGAGCTTCTTTCGCAGGAGGTTCGCATAGACGCGCAGGTAGTGCGTCTGCTCCTCCGCCTGTGGTCCCCACACTTCGCGGAGGAGTTGTCGCTGGGTGACGATCTTGCCCGGGTGCTTCACCAGTGCGCGGAGAAAGGCGAATTCGGTGGGCGTCAGCTTCAGCTCATAGCCCTTCAGGATCGCCTCATGCCGGTCCAGTCGCACGAGCAAGGGGCCGAAGACGATCTCCGGCGTGTCATTGCCATGTCGCCTTCGCTGGATCGCGGCGAGCCGTGCCAGCAGTTCGCCGGTGGCGAAGGGCTTGGTGACGTAGTCGTCGGCACCTGCCTCAAGCGCTCCGATCTTCTGCGGCTCATCGTCCCTGACGGAAAGGATCAGCACCGGTACATCGCTCCATTCGCGCAGCCGCTTGAGCACCTCTAGGCCATCGAGATCGGGCAGGCCGAGGTCGAGCAGGACGACATCCGGCCGGTGGACGGCGCAGGCCTGCAGGCCGAGTTGGCCGTTCTCTGCTTCATGAATCACGTAGCCGCGCGACTCCAGTGCCAGCTTCAGCAAGCGGCGGATCTGGACTTCATCGTCGATGACTAGTGCGGTCATGCTTCGGCCACGGTGGCGGGTTCCATCGTCTCGGCATTCAGGCGGATGGTGAACTCCGCGCCGCCGCCGTGATGATTGCGGGCGAAGATTTCACCGCCGAGTGCGCGGAGGAAGCCTTTTGCGATCGAGAGCCCCAGCCCCGTGCCTCCCGCCGGTGCTCCGGGAGCGCGGTGGAATTTCCCGAAGATCTTCTTCTCCTCGCCCTGCGGGATGCCCTTGCCGTGGTCACGCACGACGAACTCTATGCCCCCGGGATGTCGGCGGATCATAAGCTCCACCGGGGTATCCGGCGAAGTGTGGACGGCGGCATTGTGAAGGACATTCGCCAGCACTTGTTCCATCAGCGAGTGGTCGGTCTTCACCAGCGGCAGGTCGGGCACGATGCGGGAGGTGAAAGCGCGCTCGCGGAAGATATCGCCGGTGGACTCCAGTGCGGCGGAGACGATGTCGGTCGCGTCGCACCACTCGATCCGCGGCTCGATCACCGAGGATTCCAGGCGCGTCATCTGAAGCAGGCCTTCCACGATCCGCTGGAGCCTCCGGGAGGCGGTATCGATCTCGGCGAGGTAGGGGTCGTTCCCGGAGTCACTGGCATCCACCGCGGCGCGGATCACGGCGATGGGGGTCTTCAGTTCGTGGGAAACGCTGTCGAGCAAGGCGCGGCGGAGTTTTTCTCCCTCCTCCAATTTTTCCGCATGCTGCACCGCCACGATGAAATGCTCCTTCTCCAAGATCAGCGCGAGCTGCAGTGCGAATGCCTCGGTAGCCTGCCGCTCGGTGAAGGTGAATTGCTTCGCTTCCCGATTGAGGCCGAGCACCCCCATCGTCGAAGTCGCCGTTTGCAGCGGGAACCACGTCGCTGCCGCAGCGGGCAGCGTGTCGGTGAAGCGCCCGGCCAACTGGTGATTGGCGAATGACCACGCGGCAACCGCGAACTCCGCATCGTCTGGTGCGAAGGCGCTGGCCTGGTGCGCATTCCGTCCGAGCGAGTGATCGTCCTGGCGGAGCAACAGCGCGATCTGGCCGCCGAGGATGGACTCGATGATGCGCAGCGCCGCTTCCAAGCCCTTGTCCGGTTGGGGGTGCAGGGCTGCCTGCTGGGTCACGCGTAGTAGCGCGTCCGTGTGGAGCTGGCGTTCGCGTTCGGCGCGCTCGCGCATCTTCAGCCGCGTGGTGAGCTGGCCCATCGCAAGGGCCACGACGAAGAACATCGCGAGCATTGCCATGTCCTCCGGTTCATTGACGTGGAAGGTGAATCGCGGGGGGATGAAGAGGCAATCCCACGCGAATGCCGAAGCGCCAGCCATCAGCAGCATCGGCCCGCGCTCCCACTTCATTGAGCCGAGCACGATCGCCAGCAGATAGATGAAGGAGGGGACCATGTAGCCGCTGTAGGGAAGCAGCAGCATGGAGAGCAGCGTGACCGCGGTGGTGAGCAGGAGCGCGCTGCCATACTCGCGCCAGCGGGAGGCAGGGACGGCCTCCTGCGGCGGCTTCGCCCGTTTTCCCGCGAGCGGCCGTACAACGCACACGTCGATGTCACCGCTTCCCGCGATGATGCGGTCCGTTAACGTGGTGCGGCGGAAGCGCCGGTGGTCCGACTTGCCGACGACGATCTGGCTGACATTGCGCTCCTGTGCGACATCGAGCAGGGCCTTCGCGACATCGTCCCCGGTCACATGGACGACCTCGCCTCCGAGCCTGCGCACCAGCGCGAGCCCGCGCGAAAGCAGCTCTTCTTCATCAGGTCGGAGCATGCGCGATCCCTCCACCCACACGCCGATCCACGGGCAGCCGATCCTCGCTGCTGCCCGCCGGGTCCAGCGAACCAGGCTCTCCGAGTAGGGGGTGGGGGCGACGCCCACGAGCAGGCGCGCATTCGTCTTCCATGGCGTCGCATCACGTCGAGCGCGGCGGAAGTCTTCCAGATCACGATCCACCTTCTCTGCCGTGAATCGCAGTGCGAGCTCCCGCAACGCGGTGAGATTCCCTTCGCGGAAAAATCCTTCCGCCGCTGCATCAGCCCGCTCGCCGAGATACACGCGGCCCTCGGACATCCGCTGGAGGAGCTTCTCCACGCTGAGGTCCACGAGCTGGATCTCGTGTGCCCGATCGAGCAGGGAATCCGGCACCGTTTCCTGTACGGCCACGCCGGTCACCTGGCGGACCACATCGACCTGGCTCTCGATGTGTTGGACATTGAGTGTGGTGCACACGTCGATGCCCGCGTCGAGCAGCTCCAGCACGTCCTGATATCGCTTCGCGTGCCGGCTGCCCGTGGCATTCGTGTGGGCAAGCTCGTCCACCAGCAGGAAGTCCGGCCGCCGCGTGAGGGCAGCATCGAGGTCGAATTCCTCCAGCAAGTGCCCGCCGTGCTCGATCTTCCGGCGCGGTAGGATCTCCAGCCCGTCCAGCAACGCGGCGGTCTCCACCCTTCCATGCGTCTCCACCACGCCGACGAGCACGCGCAGCCCATCGTTCCGCCGCTGCCGCGCGGTTTGGAGCATGGCATACGTCTTCCCAACTCCCGGACACATGCCGAGGAAGATGAAAAGACGGCCGGGGCGACGCCTTCCTTCCTCGCGCTGGACCTGCGCGAGCAAGAGATCCGGATCAGGACGGTCGTGGGTCATGGATGGAAGGTGGATCCGCAGGCATGGTGTGGATGTTCCCGGCGCATGCAAGCGCTACTGCTTTTCCTGCCGGGCATCCATCGCGACATTCAGGCGCGCGACATTGATCCTCTGTCCGCCGATGGCTCTCGACGGATGCGGTTCCGATGCCTCGCTGATCAGTTCGGTCAGCGCCTGCCGGTCGCCCGCGGTCAGCTTCCGCTCGCGCATCACCCGGTCCAATTGGCCGAGGGCTTGCTGTGGCGAGATCCACGAGATGCCTTGCTCGTCCGGCTGGACCTCATTCTCCGGATGAAAGTAGGCCGGTCCGGATTGCTGGCTCTGCAGCAGGATCATCGCGGCTCGCGTCCCATCGGGAAGCCGCTCCCCATCGTCCCATGGCCAAAGCCATCCGACGGTCGCGAGTGCGATCCCGGAGAAGGTGATGAGGAGCGGGTGTTTCATCCGATGGTCGAGTCGTGGATGATGGCCGGAAATCCTTAGTTCGCCCCGCCAGCCGCCGGCGTGCCACCGAGCGAATCCAGCGCGAGGTTCAACTTCAGAACATTCACACGAGGCTCGCCGAAGATGCCGAGGTCGGGCTTGTCCGTATTGTCATCGATCACGGAGCGGACCTCTTCCTCGGGCAGGTTGCGGGCCTTGGCCACGCGGCTTGCCTGCAGCGCGGCATTCGCCGGGCTGATGTGGGGGTCGAGTCCGCTGCCGGATGCGGTGACGGCATCGGCTGGCACCTCCTGATCCGCGGCGAGGCCGTTGGTGATACGGTAGGCGGCCACGCGCTCCTTCACCTGGTCGGCGAGCTTCTGCGAGGTCGGCCCGAGGTTGGTGCCGCTGGAGCTGGCACCATCGTAGCCGTTTGCACCGGCAGCCGACGGGCGGGGGTGGAAATATTTCTCGCCGGTGAAGGTCTGGCCGATCAGCGACGAGCCGACGACCTTGCCGGACGAGTCCTTGATCAGGCTGCCGTCCGCCTTGTCCGTGAAGACGGTGCGGGAAATGCCGGTGACGATCAGCGGATAGGCACCGCAGGTGACGGCAGCTAGGACGGCGGTGGAGACTGCAGCGCTGCGAAGTTGGGAAAGGAATGAGTTCATGTCAGTTGATTGGGATGAGGCTCGCGGCAGGATGCCGCGGCCACGGTCAGACGAGGTGGAGGCTGGAGACGATGATATCGACCGCCTTGATGCCTGCGAATGGCAGCACCAGGCCGCCGAGGCCGTAGACGAGCAGGTTGCGGCGCAGCACGGCCATCGCTCCCAGTGGCTTGTAGGCCACGCCCTTCAGGGCGAGCGGGATCAGCGCGATGATGATGAGCGCATTGAAGATCACGGCGCTGAGGATGGCGCTCTGTGGTGATGCGAGCTTCATCACGTTGAGCGGGGCGATCGCCGGGAAAGTGACCATCAGCATCGCGGGGATGATCGCGAAGTATTTCGCGACGTCGTTGGCGATGGAGAAGGTGGTCAGCGATCCGCGGGTCATCAGGAGCTGCTTTCCGATCTCGACGATCTCGATGAGCTTCGTCGGGTTGCTGTCGAGGTCCACCATGTTGCCGGCCTCGCGGGCGGCCTGGGTGCCGGTGTTCATAGCCACGCCGACGTCGGCCTGGGCAAGTGCGGGGGCGTCGTTTGTGCCGTCACCGGTCATCGCGACCAGGTGACCTGCATCCTGCTCGGCGCGGATGCGCTTGAGCTTGTCCTCGGGTGTCGCCTGCGCCATGAAGTCATCCACGCCCGCCTCCGCGGCGATGGCAGCGGCGGTCATCGGATTGTCACCGGTGATCATCACGGTGCGGATGCCCATCTTGCGGAGCTGGGCGAAGCGCTCCTTGATGCCACCCTTCACGACGTCCTTCAGCTCGACCACGCCGAGCACCTTGCGGCCGTCGGCAACCACCAGTGGCGTGCGTCCGGCGCGGGCAGCAGCTTCCACGGCATTCGACACGTCCACGGGGAAGTGACCTCCTTGCTCTTCCACCCAGCGCTTCACCGACTCGGCGGCACCCTTGCGGATGCAGCGTCCGTCGAAGTCCACGCCGCTCATGCGCGTCTGCGCGGTGAAGGGCACGAACTGTGCGTGAGGCTGCTGGAGTTCGCGGCCGCGGAGGTTGAACTGCTCCTTCGCGAGCACCACGATGCTGCGGCCTTCCGGGGTCTCGTCAGCCAGCGAGGAAAGCTGGGCTGCATCGGCGAGCTCCTGCTCCGTCACGCCCGGTGCGGGCAGGAAAGCGGAGGCCATGCGGTTGCCGATGGTGATGGTGCCGGTCTTGTCGAGCAGCAGCACGTCGATGTCGCCGGCGGCTTCCACGGCACGGCCGCTGGTAGCGATCACGTTGCGGCGGATCATGCGGTCGATGCCGCTGATGCCGATGGCGCTCAGCAGACCACCGATGGTGGTGGGGATGAGGCAGACCAGCAGCGCGACCAGCACGGGCGTGGTGAATTCCATGCCTGCATAGATGCCGAAGGGCTTCAGCGTGATACAGACGAGCAGGAAGATCAGCGTCATCGCCGAGAGCAGGATCGTCAGCGCGATCTCGTTCGGCGTCTTCTGGCGCTTGGCTCCTTCCACCATCGAGATCATGCGGTCGAGGAAGGTATTGCCTTTCTCCGAGGTGATCTGGATGACGATGCGGTCGCTGATGACGCGGGTGCCGCCGGTGACGGCGCTGCGGTCGCCACCGCTCTCGCGGATGACCGGAGCGGACTCGCCGGTGATGGCTGCCTCATCGACGCTGGCGATGCCCTCGATCACCTCTCCATCGGCAGGGATCACATCACCGGTCTCGCACACGACGCGGTCGCCCTTTTCAAGCAAGGGAGCAGCGATGACCTCCTCGCGGCCATCGCGGGTGAGGCGGCGCGCCATCGTATCCTTGCGCGCCTTGCGCAGGCTGTCGGCTTGGGCCTTGCCGCGGCCCTCCGCCACCGCTTCCGCGAAGTTCGCGAAGAGCACGGTGAACCACAGCCAGATCGCGAGCTGGACGATGAAGCCGTGGTCGGTCTTGGTGGTGAAGATCGAGACGGTGGTGAGCACCGCGGCGATCTCGGTGACGAACATCACCGGGTTTTTCACCATCAGGCGCGGGTCGAGTTTCTTGAAGGATTCCCCCACGGCAGGCATCAGGATCGCCTTGTCAAAGAGAGATTGGACTTTGGTGGACATGGTCTGAGGGATGAAATGTTAGAAGAGGTTGCCGCCGTGCATCAGGAAGTGCTCGACGATGGGGCCGAGCGCGAGGGCGGGCAGGAAGTTCAGCGCGCCGATGAGCAGGACGGTGCCGATGAGCAGGATGGTGAAGGTGCCGCCGGAGACCGGGAAGGTGCCCGGGCCGGGAGGTGAGACCTTCTTCTTCACGAGCGATCCGGCGAGCGCGAGGATCGGCACGATCATCAGGAAGCGGCCGACCAGCATGGCGATGCCGAGGGTCACGTTGTAGTGCGGATCGCCGCTGGAAGGGTTCGCCGTGAGACCGCCGAAGGCACTGCCGTTGTTCGCGGTGGCCGAGCTGTAGGCGTAGAGGATTTCGGTGAAGCCGTGCGGGCCCGCATTGTTGAGACCCGCGAGTCCCCAGCCGGAGACGGAAGCCCAGGCGGTGAAGCCGAGGATGGTCAGCGTGAGCACCAGCAGTGCGAGCATGGCCATCTTCACCTCGAAGGCATTGATCTTCTTGCCGAGATACTCGGGCGTGCGTCCGACCATCAGGCCGGCGATGAAGACGGCGAGCACCACGAAGACGATCATGCCGTAGAGACCGGCCCCCACGCCGCCGATGACGACTTCACCCAGCTCCATCATGAAGAGGGGAATGAGGCCGCCGATCGCCGTGAAGGAGTCGTGCATCGCATTCACCGCACCGCAGGAAGCGGAGGTGGTGACGACCGCGAAGAGCGAGGAATTGAAGATGCCGAAGCGGACTTCCTTGCCTTCGAAGTTTCCGTCAGCCGCTGCCACGCCAAGCGCGTGGTGGATGGGATTGCCCGCGGCCTCCGCCCACCAGCAGGCGAGGGTGCCGCAGGTGAAGAGCACCATCATGGCCGCCCAGACGGACCAGCCGTGTGCCTGATTGCCGGTGGACTTGCCGAGATACCAGGTGAGGCCGCTGCCGATCGCGAAGATCGAGAGCATCTGGATGAAGTTCGCGAATGGCGTCGGATTCTCGTAGGGGTGCGCGGCGTTCACATTCACGAAGCCGCCGCCGTTGGTGCCGAGCATCTTGATCGCGGCCTGCGAGGCCATCGGGCCCTGCGCGATCGTCTGGGTGTTCACGACGGATGACTCGGTCACCGTTTCACCGGCATCGTTGGTGGATTCCACCTGCACGGTCTGAGGCTCCAGCATCTGGGCGGTGTCGTAGCTCTTGAAATTCTGGATCATGCCCTGCGATACGAGGAAGACCGCGAAGGCGACACAGATCGGCAGCAGCAGGTAGTAGGTGCAGCGCACCAGATCGACCCAGAAGTTCCCCAGCGCGTTCGTCGTGTGGCGTGCGATGCCGCGCACGAGTGCGGCGGCGATGCCGATGCCCGTGGCGGCGGAGACGAAGTTGTGGAAGGTGAGCCCCACCATCTGGGAGAAGTAGGACATGGTGGATTCGCCGCCATAGCTCTGCCAGTTCGTGTTCGTGGTGAAACTGACCGCCGTGTTGAAGGCGAGCGCGGGGGAGAGCGCGGGCAGGCCCTGCGGATTCATCGGCAGGATGTGCTGGAGGCGCAGAATCGCGTAGGTGAAGACGATGCCGACCAGACTGAAAAGCAGCATGGCGAGCGTGTAGCCTTTCCAATCCTGTTCCTCCCCAGACTTCACGCCCATGAGGCGGTAGGTGAGTCGCTCCACGGGTCGGAGCGCGGGGTCGAGACAGGTCTTCCCGTCGGGATCGAGGACCTGGCAGAGGTATCGGCCCATGGGCTTGGTGATCGCCGCGAGGATGCCGAGGAAGAGGGCGAACTGGAGCCAGTCGTTTGCGTGCATGATGACCGGGTGTTAGAATTTTTCCGGCCGGATCATGGCCGTGAAGAGATAGGCGAGCAGGGCGATGGCGATGACGCCGGTGACGATGGTTTCCATGGGATCAGAGGCGTTCGCAGAAGTTCGCGTAGAGGAAGGCCAGGGCGAAGAAGCCCCCGGCCATGCCGAGGTAGATGGCGTCGTTCATACGCAGCCATGATCCCACGGATCCCAGATCCGGGGAGTCAAAGTCCCGGCGGGAGGCATCAAGAAAGTATCAAGGCCGCACGCGGGCCCTGATTCGCCTGTCATTCATCCGGCCCGCGAATCAGCGGCCGAACTGATCGCGCCTGCGCTCCACGGCGGAGCGTTTCATCAGGTCGTACGGCGTCCCGCAGTACATGCAGCGGAAGCGGGTGAGAAAAAGCAGGCTGAGCACCGCGGTGGTGCCGTAATTGAGCGGCGGAATCCGCAACGCCTTCGCGTGCTTGGACGCTCCGGTGTCGAGCAGCGACGAGCCCTTGCAGAGCGGGCAGCGGGCCGTGCGCCTGCGGAGGAAGGAGGCCAGCCAGCTCACCGCGACAGCGATGGCCGAGGCGATCAGAGGCCGCACCATCGTCATGGGGTGCGGGTGCAGCAGCATGATCGCCCCGCAGGTGAGGAAAGCGATGAGGCAAAGGTAATGCACCAGCGCAAAAAGCATGGCGACCCGGAACGGCCGCTTGTCATGGATCGAGCGGGAGCGGGAGACGGATTCGGCGGAGGATCGGCTGGGCATGCAGGGGGCGACTCGGCAAGCAGACCGGACCAGCGGGGGCTCGGCAAGCAGGGATGAGCAGATCCGGTGCCCTGATTTCGTCTTTAGCGTGTCAGCGGAAAAGAATCGGGATAAGGAGGATCGCGAGGATATTCACCACCTTGATCATCGGATTCACCGCCGGGCCTGCGGTATCCTTGTAGGGATCGCCCACGGTGTCACCCGTTACGCTGGCCGCGTGGGCGGGCGAGCCCTTGCCGCCGTGGTTGCCGTCTTCCACGAATTTCTTCGCATTGTCCCACGCCCCGCCGGAGGAAGTCATCGCGATGCCGATGAAGAGCCCGGTGACAATGGTTCCCACCAGCACCCCGCCGAGGAGATACAGCCCGTGCTCCGGGATCAATGCGACACCCACCACGAAGATCAGCGGCAGCAGCGCGGGCATGATCATCTGGCGCAGCGCGGCCTTTGTGACAATATCCACGCACTGCCGGTAGTCGGGTGTTTCCTGGCCAGTGAGAATTCCCGGGAAGGCTTCGATCTGTCGGCGGACCTCCCGCACCACGGCCCCCGCCGCACTGCCCACTGCGTCCATCGCGTAGGCGGTGAAGGAGTAGGGGAGCAGGCCGCCGATGAAGAGCCCGATCATAACGCGCGGGTCCATCAGGTCGAAGACGAAGTTTTGGTGCAGGTGAGCTTTCAACTCCTCGACGTAGGAGCCGAAGAGCACCATCGCGGCGAGTCCCGCGGAGGCGATGGCGTAGCCCTTGGTCACGGCCTTCATCGTGTTGCCGACGGCATCGAGTTCGTCGGTGATCTTGCGGACGGATGGGTCGAGCCCGCTCATCACGGCGATGCCTCCGGCATTGTCCGTGATGGGGCCGAAGGCATCGAGCGAGATGATGATGCCGGACAGGCTGAGCATGCTGACCACGGCGATCGCGATGCCGTAGAGCCCTGCCTCCGAGTAGCACATCCAGATGGAGCCCGCGATGCACAGCACCGGCAGCACGGTGGCGTGGTGGCCGGTGCTGATCCCCGCGATGATATTCGTCGCGTGCCCCGTATTGCATGCCTCGGCGATCCTCCGGACGGGGCGATGCGCGGTGGAGGTGAAGTAGTTCGTGATGACCACCGCGGCGAAAGTCATGGCGATGCCGATCAGCACGCAATTGAAGAGCTCGGAAGCACCGACCAGCTTGCCGGAGAAATCGATGGCCTGCGGGAACATCGAGCTCGTGACCGGCTTGAGGAGCGCTGCGGAAACCACCCCGCTGATGACCACGCCGCCCACGAGCGCGCGGGTGGGGGAGAGGCGCGTGAAATTGACGAAGCCGATGCCCAGCAGGGCCCCGATGATCGAGACGCCACAGATGACGAAGGGATAGATGAGAACCTCCCTCGCATCGGCACCGGCGGTCAGGAATCCCACCAGCACGGCACCGATCAAACTCACGGCGTAGGTTTCGAAAACGTCTGCCGCCATGCCCGCGCAGTCGCCGACATTGTCACCGACGTTGTCCGCGATGGTGGCCGGATTCCGCGGGTCATCCTCCTGGAGATTCTGCTCGATCTTTCCCACGAGATCCGCGCCGACGTCCGCGGCTTTCGTATAGATCCCTCCGCCGAGGCGGGCGAAGACACTGATGAGCGAGCTGCCCAGGGCCAGGCCTACGAGCGAGTTGATCGCCACCCTCGTATCTCCGCTGTATTCCTCCACCGCCCGGAAGAAAAAGCCCACCGAGAGCAGCCCCAGCGCCACCACCAGCAGGCCGGTCACGGCTCCGCCATTGAAGGCCACACGCAGCGCGGAATGCGGGCTGACCGAGGCCGCCTGTGCCGTGCGGACATTGGCGCGGACCGCGATCATCATGCCGATGTATCCGGCGGCCAGCGAGCACACCGCCCCGAGCACGAATCCGGCGGCAGTGGGCCAGTCGCGAAGGAAGCCGATGGCGAAGAACAGGATCGTCGCGATGATGGAAACGGTGACGAGCTGCCGGTGCAGGTAGGCCTTGGCGCCCGCTTGCACCGCCCCGGCGATCTCCGTCATGCGGTCGTTCCCCGCATCGCTGGAATTCACCATCCGTATCAGGTGAATGGCCCCGGCCAATCCGACGGCACCGAGGGTTAGGGAGGTGGCGATGCCGTAGTCAGTTAGAAAGCGCTGCATGGGAGATGTACGCGTATGGGTTCAACTAGTAACTTGGATCATCCCCTCTAACTGACAAGCTTGAAACGGTCCGTGGCGTCGCTGCCGCGGATTTTCCCGCGCGGCCTCAGAACGCGAAAGGGCCCGCCGGGAAAGTGGCGGGCCTTCGGATTCTTCGTGGTTGTTGCCGGGGCGGCTTAGGCGCTCGCGGGCTTCCAGTCGGGATACTTCCGCTCGCGTTCGGCGCGGTATTTGTCCGCATCGACATTGTCGCCCTTCTTCTTGAGCGCCTGCTCCAGCTTCCAGAGCACCTCGGGCTTCAGCAGGCGGTCCTCATCGGCGAGGAAGACCACCACGGCGACGTATTCGTTCACCGCTTCCGAGGGGCTGTTCTTCTTCATGAGGATGTCCCCCTTGGTGATGCGGATGCCGGCATTGACGCGTCCCTGCGGGCGCATCACCTGGCATTCCTCCGCCACCTTCAGGGCCTCGTCGAGGCGGTTCAGGGCGAGCAGGGCATTGGCCTTGTCGAGGAGGCCGTCGGTCTTCCAGCCCTCGTTCTCTTCGAGTTCCAGTGCGTTGTTGATCGCGGGCAGGGCGGCTTCCGCCTTGCCGGCGGCGAGCAATGCCTTGCCGTAGTTGCGCCAGACTTCCTTCGGCGTGGCGCGCGGGTTCTCCGCGTCGGACACCAGCGAGTAGAAGCGCGCGGCCTGGTCGAAGCGATTCGAGCTGAATGCCTGCATGGCTGCCCATGAGATCAGTTGGTCCGGCAGCGAGGCGACGTTGCTTTCCTCGATCGCGCGGTCCACCTCGGTGCAGACGGCGTCGGGATTCTGCAGCGTCCAGTTCGCCAGCGCGAGCAGGGTGCCCGCGTTCTTGCCGTAAATCTTTGCGTCCAGTTTGCGGGCCGCCTCCGCCGGGGCGATGGCGTCCTTCACCTTGTTGGTCTTCACCAAGCCCCACGCCAGCCAGTAGTTCGCCTTCGCCTTGCGGGCCTCGGTGGATCTCGGGAAAGCCTCGAGGAAGGCCCGGTAGCGGGTGATCATCTCCTCCAGCTTGTTCTCCTGCTTGCAGATGTCCGCGGACTCCAGCATGGCCAGCGCGCGGAATTCCGGCTCGGTCTCCTGCCCGCGCAGCTTGTCGTAATCCGCGAGCGCCTTGGTCGGCTCACCCGAATCACGGTAGGCACCGGCGCGCTGGAGGCGTGCCGAGGCCGAGCGCTTGTCGTCCGGGTAGTTGTCGATGAATTCGCTGAGCGAGCGGATGGCACCCTGCGGATCCTCTGAGAGAAGCTGGCAGCTCGCCCGGTTGAAAAGGTAGCCCTTGCGGTTCTCCTTCGAGAGCAGGCTGGCCTCGATCTCATTGTAAACCTTCGCCGCCTCGTCCGGCTTCTTGTCGCTCATCAGCGTCTCCGCCTTCATGAGCAGCGCCGTGTGGATCTTCGGGTCGCGCGGGCGGTTCTTCCGATAGAGCTGGAGGAAGGCGTCCACCTGCTCCGGCACGTGGCGGCCCTCGATGCGGTAGAAGCAGAGCAGCCGCAGGTAGTTCGCCTCGAAGGCGAAGCTGTTGTTCGGCAGCATCATTTTCTCCACCTCGCGGAAAAGCTCCAGCGCCTCCACGTTCTTCTCCATCTGCATGTAGGAGCGTGCGGCGATCATCAGCCGCAGCGCCTCCTGCTCGCCCTGCGCCTTCTCGGCGCTCTGGCGGAAGATCTGGACGACCTCCGAATACTGCTTCCGGTCAAACCGCGTCTTCATCATCGCGATCTGGGCATCCGGGCGATACTCCTCGAATCCCGCGGTATTCAGCACCAGCTTGAGGTATTTGTCGGAAAGCTCGGCATTTCCCTGCTTCGCGGCGATCGCGCCGGCCTCGATCGCGGCAGGCCCGCGCAGGTCGGGCGTGCTGCGGGACATCACGACCTTGTCGAGCAGCGGCAGCGCTTCATCCAGCTTCTCCGCGCGGGAAAGCAGGCGGCCGAGGTAGAGCTGGCTCTTCTCGAGGAAGGCGTTCGGCTTGTCCGCGTCGTCGATGACCTTGCGATAGTAGTCCATCGCATCGCGCGTGCGACCGTGGAGCTCGTAGGAAAATCCCGCGTGGAAGAGCGCGCGCTGGCGCTCGGGGGCCGTCTGGGCCGAGGCGGCCATCCGCTCGAAAAGCGGGGCGGCCAGAGCATACTGGCGGTTGTTGAAATGATCCACCGCCAGCATGAAGGCGGCCGCCGAGGCGTATTTGCCCTTCGGGTTGTTACGCAGCAGGTTGTTGTAGCAGCGCTTCGCGTCGTCCACCCGGCCGCTCTTGTAGTAGCTGTCGCCCAGATACCAGAGCGCGGCTTCGGAGTTCGGGTGGTTCGGGAATTGGTTCAGGTATCGCGAAAAGACGTCGATGGCCCGCTCGAAGCCCGCGATCCGCTGGTCCAGATCGTTGATCTGCTTGGCCGCCTCGTAGAGATTCCGCCCGTGCTGGTAGAAGTCCTGGCCGGGATCGGCGCGCAGGGCTGGGTCCACCGGCTCCGCACGGGGAGGAGGCTCCTGGGCTAGCACGGTGCCTGAGGCGAGCAGGCAGAGGACGGTTCGGATGGTCACCACGGCGCGGAGCATCGCGCTCTTTACGTCCTTTGCCAAGGCGGGGTTTTCACCCGGAAATCGCCGCTGTCACCGTTACTGCTCGGATCTCCGCTGGGTGGCGAAGGAGATGTTCCAGATGCCGGCCTTCTGGCAGGTGTCGATGACCTCCACGATGGTCTGGTAGGTGGCATTCGCGTCGCCCCGCAGCCGGATGGGCTGGTTTTTGTGGAGGGCGGCGATGGCCGAGAGCTTCTCGCGGAGCTGCACCTGGGTCATCGTCTGGCCTTCCACGGTCACCTCGCCGGAGGCCTGGACGTTCACGATGATCTCGCCGAGCGCCCGCTTCGGGTCCGCACCCTCCTGGGCGCTGGGGACGGAGACCTTCATGTCATATTCCGACCGCTGGAACTCGAAGCTCACCAGGAAGAAGATCAGCAACTGGAAGACGACATCCAGCATCGGCGCGAGCTGCAGCTCGGCCGGGGCCATCTTGTGATTGCGGAATTTCATCGGCGCGCGGGAGTCGGGTCAGATGCCGTGGAGGTCCGGGCGGTCATCGTGCAGCGGCGATTGCGCGGGCATCGCGTATTCCTCGCGCGGCGCGCGCAGGGAAGGGTGTCCGTGGCCATGGCCGCCCGAGGAGGTATTGTGCCGGTCCACCTGGGCGCGCAGGATGGCCATGAGGTGGGTGGCCGCGCCTTCCAGATCGGAAATGAGCTTCTGCACCTTTCCGCGGAAGTAGGCGTAGAAAACGAGCGCTGGCAGGGCGATGCCGAGGCCGGCCGCCGTGGCGATGAGCGCCTCCGAGACACCGCCCGCGAAGGCGATCTGCCGCGCACCCTGGAAGCCGCCATCCGAGACCTGGATGAAGGACTTGATCATCCCGATGACCGTGCCGAGCAGGCCGACCATGGGGGCAATGGCACCGATGTCCGCGAGG
Organism: Luteolibacter flavescens; assembly: GCF_025950085.1. Classification (NCBI taxonomy): domain Bacteria; kingdom Pseudomonadati; phylum Verrucomicrobiota; class Verrucomicrobiia; order Verrucomicrobiales; family Verrucomicrobiaceae; genus Neoluteolibacter; species Neoluteolibacter flavescens. Next base: position 180,272 of record NZ_JAPDDS010000003.1, on the reverse strand, counting down.
TAGGACACCCGCGTGGTGAGCATGCTGGCCTGCCGCGAGCCCTCCGCCTCCGCCACGTCGCGGACTTCGGAGAAGAGCGCGCCGCTGTTCCGCGTCATGAATTCCAGCGCCCGCTCCGTGATCTGGGAGATGCACTCGTTCCGCCGCTTGCAGTAGCTGATGAGGCCGAGGAAGTCATTCCGGCGGATCAGCGCCTCAGCCTGGTTCATGAAGCGGTCGCTCACCACGGCATTCCGCCGCAGGATCATCAGGTAGAGCAGGATGAGCACCACGGTCAGCACCGAGAGCACGGCCAGCGCGGGCATCATGGCGCCGCCCGCCTTGAAGATCTCCATGAAATCCATCTGCTGTTGCTGCTGAGGAGCGGCGGGCGCCTCCTGCGCCCATGCCGGTGAGGCGGCCATGGCAAGCAGGATTGCCGGGAGAATCTTCGTGTGCCGGATCATGAAAGTTTGTGGAGCTTAACGGGCTACCCCCGGGACGCAAGCACGGCGGCCCGGATTGGCGGTTGCGGAATTCGCGGGACGGTTGTCCATTTCGGGGAGTGGCAGCCGCGGGATTGAAGGAAAAATTACGGGAGGTTCCCCACCAGCCGGGCGTGTACCTGATGAAGGACCGCCTCGGCTCGATCATCTACGTCGGGAAGGCGCGCGATCTACGGAAGCGGATGTCCTCATATTTCCTCGCGTCGCGGAAAACCCGCGCCGACCTGAAGACCCGCGCGCTGATCGACACCATCGCGGACTTCGAATTCCACACCGTCCGCAACGAGGCCGAGTCGCTGCTGCTGGAAGGAAAGCTGATCAAGGACTACCGCCCGCGCTACAATGTCGCCTTCCGAGACGACAAGCGCTTCCTGCTGGTGAAGATCCAGCCGTCCGAGCCGTGGCCGCGCTTCGTGCTGACGCGGATGAAGAAGGACGACGGGGCGCGGTACTTCGGCCCCTTCGCCCATTCGGGGGCGCTGCGGGCGACGATTTCCTGGCTGAACCGGAAATTCGGCCTGCGCGCCTGCCGCCCGCTCAATCCCGGGGAGAACGACTACAAGCACTGCAACGCCGACATCATCCGGAACTGCTCCGCGCCCTGCATCCTGCGGATCACCCGGGACGCCTACCTCGCCCGCATCGACGACGCCTGCCAGGTGCTGGAGGGCAGGGGCCGCCGCGAGATCTTCTCGGATCTGGAGGCAGACATGGTGAAGGCCGCCGAGCGCCTCGACTTCGAGAAGGCGGCGCTGCTCCGCGACGTGGTGGACAATCTCAGGAAGACGCTGAATCCGACCCGGCAATTCACCCGGGGGCGCGGCGTGCCGACGACCGTGAAGCCGACGGAGGACCTGGCCGATCTCGGCGAGGCGCTGGGCCTGCAGGGGCCGCCGCGGGTGATGGAGTGCTTCGACATTTCGAACGTCTCGTCGAATCACATCGTGGCCTCGATGGTCCGCTTCACCGAGGGCAAGCCGGACAACCAGAACTACCGCCGCTACCGCATCCGCACGGTGCAGGGGCAGGATGACTTCGCGTCGATGGCCGAGGTCATCCGCCGCCGCTACTCGCGCATCCTCGGCGAGAATTTCTCGGCGAATCCCGACCTCGCCGAGTCGCAGGAGGACCCGGTGGAAATCCAGCGCCGGCTGGCGAAGGAAGGCCGGGCAAAGATCGTCCTGCCCGACCTAGTCATCGTGGACGGCGGCAAGGGCCAGCTCTCCTCGGCCACCCGTGAGCTGCAGCAGCTCGGGCTGCATGATCTGCCCATCATCGGCCTCGCCAAGCAGCGCGAGGAAGTCTTCTTCCCCGGCGAGAGCGACCCGCTGCTGATCCCGCACGACCGCGGCGCGCTGAAGCTCCTCCAGCGCATCCGCGACGAGGCCCACCGCTTCGCCAACGGCTACAATGCCCTGCTCTACCGCCGCCGGATGAAGGAAAGCCTGCTCGACGACTGCCCCGCCGTCTCGCCGAAGAAGAAGCAGGCGCTGCTGCATAAATTCGGCAGCGTTGACCGCATCCGCAAAGCCAGCATCAAGGACATCGCCGCCATCCCCGGCATCTCCGAAAAGACAGCCGGGGCGATCCTGGAGTGGCTGGGGTGAGCGAATTTGGGCTGCCGATAGCCGCACCGTTTTGACTTCGATCGCGAAGGTGCCGTCGCAGTGATTTCTATATTCAAAGAACGCTTCGTCAGAGGAGCCGAATCGATGGTCAATAGGAAAGACTGCTCAATGATATATACCCATTTTTCGAGCTGGGCTTGATCATCGATCGAAATCAAGTGGTTCCGACGAAGCATCCCATTTGGCTCGAAAGCCCAGCATCGCGTGAGGTGCAAGATTCTAGAATTCGTTCATCATTTACATGGTTGATCGTTTTAGCGGAGCGAAGGTCGCCTGATATCGTCATCAAGCATTGAATGACCTCATGGAAATTTTCTTCGACAAGCTTCAGGCGGCAGGAGCGCAACATTCCGAGGAATCCGCTCTGTCACTTCGGGTCTTCGATGTCGCTAGATCGGCCACCATGAAGCAGCGGTGTTTTTTCGCGTCGGGCAGTATCACCATCTGGAAGGGTCCTGCTTAGAAGAGCCCGTGAACGGAACTTTCCGAAAATCCATCGGGTAAAACGATGGCTTTCTCGTCAAGCGTGCACTTCAGAAGCGGAGTTGTGGGCGAAGTTCAGGTCAGTTCGGCGTTAGCGGAATAGGCTGGGTGGTGGACAAGAAGCGGGTTCACTTGGGCAAGAAGCAGGGATGCGCGGATCTTTCGTAGAGCAGTAAACATGAAAGGGCGGCGATGCTTTTCGAGCAAAGGAGGAACCCATAAAAAGGGAATGTAATTTGGACGATTTTTTGTATTCGAAGGGTTCAGGGTGAGGTGGTATCAAGTTCGTGTCTTAAGAATAATAAATTAAACGCCATCCTCCCGAACATGGAAAATTACAATGGCTTCTCACTTTGGCCCTCAAATCGGCTTCAATTTGCCAGCTTCCTTATCATGCTTGCTCTTTGCTTGGGTGGGCTGGTCTATTATGTTGGGTATGCCCCTGATAATCATCGCCGAGCGATTTCCACGCTTGTGGCTACTCCTGATGGGAAAGAAAACCTTTACACGGAAAATAGCTACAATCTGGGTTTCTGGACGCCCGATCAATTTACTCAAGAGGATATGTTGAGTTCTGTTGATCCCCAGTATGAATGGCAGAGAGGGGGTTCAGATTCTAAGAATATCGAATTTGAGGAATTTTTGTTGAAACGTTGTGGTGATCATATGTTCGGGTGGAGGCGGCATGGAATCGTCGGAGTGGGGGGGAGTAGGGTGAAAAAGCGAGGCCAGTGGTGGACCGTGACACTGCATGACTCGATCACTCCAGAAGAATTTGCAGAGAAGTATCGTGCTTTCTGGAATCCAGGCTCAAAAGTTTACTTTGAGGTGCTAGGTAGGCCGCGTCGCTTCGAGCCGTTTAATAAGTCTAGCGAGAAATGACTAGGCTCATGGACGTGAGCGTCGCGAAGGGCCGAATATAGTGAAATTTGTTAATTAAACGCAAATTTTTGAGTTTTTCGCTTTGGCGAAAAACATGAAGAGACATCCGGATGCGGCTTACGCAAAAAGCAGCGAGACCGCTCGCAATGCTCTTCAATTCCCGTCGGCGTGCCATTCAGTAAGACGTGGCTAGCCGCGAACGCATCTTTCTGCACTCGGATAATCGGCGTCTTATCCGATGAGATGCGACCTCACAACAAAGGGGAAATCGAGCGACCGGGCCTGTCGGGCGGGAAAGCCAGCTTGTCATGAGCGAGGCAAGGGGAAGGAAGGTTGCCAGACAGGCCCGGTTCGCCTTGGAATATTGCAGTAGGAGGATGTTTCCTACTAGTACCCAAATGCGGGGTGTCGGTCCGTCCCGGTCAGCGGTCGCCGCCGTCGCCCTTGGTCATCCGGCTGACCAGTTCCGCTTGGGAATGGACGCTGAAGTGGCGGAAGATGACCTTCGAGTAGCCGTGGACGGTATTGACGCTCAGGCCGAGGTGGTCGGCGATACGCTTCCGGCCCCAGCCTTCGCAGAGCAGGTTCATCACGGTGCGGTGGCGCGGGTAGAGCCGGGCGATCTCCCGGGTCGGCTCGTCCGGGAAAGACTGGAAATGCAGCCACGCCACCTCGCTGAGGATGATGTGGGCGATCCGTGCCTCCCGTTCATCGAAATGTGCCTCGCCGAAGCGGCGATAGACCGCGACCCCGGAGATCCCGCCGCCGTCCATGGGCCGCTGGGAGATCAGCAGCGAGCCGATGTCCGCTTTTGCCCAGAATTTCCCGGCCTCGGAGCTTTCCAACCGCATGAATGGGTCGAGCTGCCGCTGGGTCCGGGTCAGGTGGGTGCCGCGTTCCTTCAGCTCGATGGAGGACGGGCGGGTGATTTCCTCCATTTCCGGGTGATTCATCGCTTCAATGTAGCGGGCGAAGCGTTCCTCGCCCCAGCCGCCATGCTCGAAGCCGATGAAGGACGGCGGCTTGTCCGGGTCGAATTCCGCCATGCACCAGGCCCAGCTCGAGGCATTCACCAGCCCGCATAGGCCGTCCATCAGCAGCCGGCGCTTTTCAGGGAAGCCACCCGACGCCGCGATCACTTCTCCGAGCAGGCGGACGATGTCGCGCACGTCTTGTTCGGTCAGCGGTGAATCGGAAATCCGGCAGTCGGAAGGCATGGGACGCCCCGACTCTCCGCGGAAAACCCGCCCCGGCCAAGCGAGAAGGTGTGACTATTCGGGGCGCATGATTTCAAACCCGCGCCTGCACCTTCTGGCTCGCAATCACCCGATGAGAGGCTATCCTCACGATGTGACGGCGGAAGCCATTTTACAGAAAAGCGTCAGATACGACCGGAACGGGAAGCCGCTCGAAGTGGTGATTCCCTACGAGGATTTCATCGATTTCGTTGAGACCTACGGACTCGATCTGACGTCGGAAGAAAAGGACGCCATCGAGGGCTCCCGTCGCGATCTCGCGGAGAAGAGGAACGACAATTTCGTCGGACTTGATGAGGCCAAGCGGCAACTCGGCCTCTGATGCACAGGATCGAGCTGACTCGCAGTGCCGTCCGTTCGTTGCGACGGATTCCCCAAGATCGCGTGCGCCAGATTTTCGGTGCGTTCGAGGAACTCGCGGCTTTGCCTGATCCCACGTCCCACCAGCACGTGAAGGCGATGAAAGGTGACTGGGCTGGGAGTTGGCGGATGAGGATTGGTTCGTATCGCGCGATCTTTGCCATCGCTCCTGATCCGGAATTGGCCCCAGGAGCAGGGTTTCTGCTGATCCTGATCCAAGCGGTCGGGCCGCGTGGAGACATCTATTGATCTGGCGAGAAGACGGTTTCGACAGGACTCCCGGGCAGAAGCAACCGTTGACGATCCGCCCGGGGAGTGGCAGGAAGCGGCGCATATGATTCCCGAGGACGAAAAGGATACGGCTGCCGGCGTGGAGGATGAACTCCCCGATGGCACCCCCGCCGACACCGACCCCTACTCCGAGCTGGAGGCGGACGTGCTCAAGTGGAAGGAGCTGGCAGTCCGCACGGCTGCAGATCTGGACAATTTCCGCAAGCGCTCCGCCCGCGAACGCGAGGAGGCGATGCGCTATGCCAACCAGGGCCTGCTCGAGGACCTGATGCCCGTCATCGACAACTTCGAGATGGGCATGATGGCCGCCGCCCAGGACAAGAGCTCGATGATCTACATCGGCATGGACATGGTCCGCCGCCAATTGAATGACTTCCTGTCTGCCCAGGGCGTCACGGAGATCCCGGCAGAGGGCAAGGTCTTCGATCCGAATGTCCACGAGGCGATCTCGCAGGAAGACTGCGCCGCCGAGCAGGACGGCAAGGTGCTGCGCGTGAACCGCCGCGGCTTCATGCTGCGCGACCGCCTGCTGCGCCCCGCCGTGGTGGTGGTGGGCAAGGTGGCATCCCCGGAAACCGACGGAGAGGAAGGCTGAAGATGGCGTCAAAACGCGATTACTACGAAATCCTCGGCGTCTCCCGCGACGCGAGTGCGGAGGAAATCAAGAAGGCCTACCGCAAGCTCGCGGTGAAATTCCACCCGGACAAGAACCCGGGGGACCACGAGGCCGAGGAGAAATTCAAGGAGCTCGGCGAGGCCTATGAGGCCCTGAGCGACGCGGACAAGCGCGCTGCCTACGATCGCTTCGGCCATGCCGCCTTCGGTGGTGGCGGCGGGGGCGGGGGAGGCGGCGGTGGCTTCCACGATCCCATGGACCTGTTCTCGCAGGTCTTCGGCAGCGCTTTCGGTGGCGGCTTCGAGGAGTTCTTCGGCGGCGGTCGTCGCCAGCGTTCCGGCAAGCAGCGCGGCAGCGACCTGCGGTACGATCTGGAGATCACGCTGGAGGAAGCGGCCCGCGGCGCGGAGAAGGAGCTCGAGATCGAGCACTACGGCGCGTGCGGCACCTGCCACGCCAGCGGCTCGAAGAGCGGCGGCGGCACGAAGGCCTGCACCACCTGCGGCGGACGCGGCGTCGTTGCCCGCCAGGCCGGCATTTTCATCCAGCAGACCACCTGTCCCGAGTGCCGCGGCGCCGGGGAATCGGTGGCCGATCCCTGTGGCAATTGCGGTGGCGATGGCCGCACGCACAAGACCAGCCGCATCAAGATCCGCATCCCGGCCGGGGTGGAGGATGGCACGCGCCTGCGCTCCACGGGCAATGGTGACTCGGGCGTCCGCGGCGGCGCGGCGGGTGATCTCTACGTCTTCCTCCATGTGAAGGCGCACGATGTTTTCGAGCGGGAAGGGAATGACCTCTTCTGCGAGGTGCCAATGCCCTTCAGCACTGCAGCCCTCAGCGGCGAGTTGGAAGTGCCCACGCTCGATGGCAAGGCCTCCATCCGCATCCCTGCCGGTACGCAGGGTGGCACGCTCTTCCGTCTCCGCGAGCGCGGCATGCCCGCCCTCTCCGGGGGCAAGAAGGGCGACCTCCACGTCCGCGTGCAGGTCGAGGTGCCAACGAAGCTGAGTGGCGAGCAGCAGGAAAAGCTCCGCGCCTTCTCCGAGTCGATCGGCCAGCACAATTCGCCGATGCAGGAGGGCTTCTTCCAGAAGGCCCGCCGCTTCTTCGATCTCTGACCTCCCGGCATGGCGCGCTTCTTCCTCCCACCGGAATGCTGGGGCGGTGCTCCCGCCCTCACCGGCGACGAGGCAAAGCACGCCGCGCAGGTCATGCGCCTGCGCCGCGGCGACCGTATCACGGTCTTCGACGGCGCGGGGCACTCCGCCTCCGCGGAGATCCAGGACGTCTCGAAAAGCGAGGTCCGCCTCGCTCTCGGCGAGACCGTCGAGCGTCCCCCGTTGCGGCCGCGCATCCACCTAGCGCAGGCCGTGCCGAAGGGGAAGACGATGGACCTCATCGTCCAGAAGGCGGTGGAACTCGGCGTCCATTCCATCCAGCCGCTCATTACCCGCCGCACCGTGGTGCAGGTGGATGCGGACGATGCCGACCGCAAGTCCTCCAAGTGGCAGCGCGTTGCCTTGGAGGCGTGCAAGCAATGCGGGCAGGACCTGCTGCCGGTGGTGGAACCGGCCCGCAGCTTTGCCGAGTGGCTGCCGCAGTCCGGCGGCGGGCTGCGGGTGATCGCGTCCCTTTTCCCGGGTGCTCGTCCGCTGCGCGAGGTGCTGCGGTCGGTCGAGTCCCCGGAGGACGTGATCCTCCTTGTCGGGCCGGAAGGGGACTTCACCCCGGAAGAGGGAAAATCGGCGATAGAGGGGGGATTTCAGCCCGCCAGCCTCGGCGAGATTATCTTGCGGGCCGAAACTGCGGCTTTTTTTGGGATATCGGCGATCCGATATGAATATTGAAGGTGTAGATTTACGTAAGTAGATATTTTTTAGAAATTAACAATTGATTGTTAGTTTCTTCTAAATATAGGTCGCCGCGTGCTGTCCCAAACGACCAGATTCATCTGGCCGCTCCCTGTCGTGTCTGCGTGCTGCATGGCAGCTACGTTGGCCGCTGCGAGTGCGGTCCCCACCCGAGGGTTCGAGGTTGACACCTCGGACCGCAACAGCGTTGTCGCGCATTTCCAGTCCGTCTACCGCGCCTCCGAAGGCTACCGGGACCGGATGGAATGGACCGGCAACTTCACTTCCACCGCCGCAGGCGCGGAAGGAACGGTCTCGCCGACTTTCGTCGGCGATGTGGAGCGTCGGGTGAACTACTTCCGCGCGCTCTGCGGCGTCCCGGCCAACGTGCGGGTGAACTCGGGCTCCACCGTGAATATCCAGGCGGCGGATGCCCACAAGCCCGATGCCTCGACGACGAAAGCCGCTGCCGCCCAGCGCTCGGCATTGATGATCGTGCGGAACTACCCGAGCACCTCGGGCATGAATCACAATCCGGCCCAGAGCAATGTCGCCTGGACCGCCGCCGCTTGGAATGCCAACAGGAACGGGAATCTCGCCTTGGGATACTTCGGTCCCGGCGCGGTCGACTCCTACGTGAAGGAAGACGTTTCCGGCGTGTCGAACTGGAACGTGGACGTGGGTCACCGCCGCTGGCTGATGAGTCACTGGTCCACGGACTTCGCCACGGGTGATACCCCCGGACGTTTCAGCGGAAACTCCGTTCTCCCGCCGACGAATGCGCTCTACGTGGTGCCAAAGGTCTCCGAGGTGGACTTCAGCGTGGCTCCGCTTTTCCACGCCTTCCCCGCCGCGGGCTATTTCCCGGCGAGGCACAATACCCCCTACTGGTCGCTATCGCACTCCGAGGCGGACTTCTCCTCCGCCACCGTGACGATGAGCGATTCATCCATGACAGCGGTGCCGGTGACCGTGGTCTCCAGGCGCGAGGGAAGCGGTGACAATTCGCTCGTGTGGCAGGTGCCGGCCTCAGTTTCGGCTCCGTCATTCCCGGCGGATACCACCTTCCATGTGACGGTTTCTAATATCAAAGGTGATAAGGTTCCGTCGCAATACACCTATCAGGTCACGCTCATCAATCCCAACCGGCTGAATGAATCCGGTGTTATCACCGGGGGGAATTCTCCGGTCGCGAGCGGTGCAACCTATCAGGTCGGAGGCTTGAATGGCGTTGATCAGATCGAGGCCGGGATGTTCCAGCGCAAGGCCGCTACTTGGTCCGAGGGCTCGGAAGATGGCACGACCGCGAAGATCATCTCTTCCACGAGTTCCACCTACGCCTTCAATGCGGCTGTCTCCGGATACGCGAAGAGCGGTTCGAAGGCATTCCGCCTGACCTTCCCCACGCGCTATGATCCTCTGATCAATGGCGTCCCGCGGCAGCTCTTCCGCGTGGATCGCGAGATCCTCCCGGGCAATGGTGCCACGCTGAATTTCCACTATCGCCGCGGCCTCATGACCCCGGCGTCGAAGCTTGCGGTCGAGAGCTCCACGGATGGCGGCCTCACCTGGGTGAGCCTGCTGAGCATCTCCGGCGCAGGCAGCAGCGGGGACTCTGCTTTCCAGTCGTCCTCCGTGCCACTGGCTCACGTCGGCGTGCCGACCATGGTGCGCTTCCGCTACTATCTCTCGGACTCGACGGCCGCGCTCTACGCGCATGAGGACTATCCGAGCCATCCCACGGGCATCTTCATTGATGACATCTCTGTGAGCGGATCCGATTGGCTGGAGTCATCGGGCTCGGTGAAGTCGTCCGGTCTCCAGTCCTTCACCTTCAGCTCCGCGACGGCGGGCACCACGCTCAGCTCCGGCCAGACCTGGTGGCTGCGGGCACGTGCCCATCTCGGCGGCAGGGCATTCCCGTGGGGAGCGGCGAAAGTGGTCAGCCCACGTGGCGTCCTCGAGCTGAGCGGCACAAGTGCGCCGCCCCTCAGCGGTGCGAACTACGACTTCATCCCCGATCCGCAGGCCACCTCCTACCTTCTGGAAGTGTCGGCGCCGGGTGGCGGCGTCTGGACCGAGGGCGCGGAGACTTCTCCCGTGCCGCATGTCTCCTCCCAGATTTCCACGGCTTACTCGCTCTACAGCGATCTCGCCGGCTATCGGAAAAGCGGTGCCCGCTCCTTCCGGCTCGGGATGGCCACGACGACCGATACGGAAGAGCTTTTCACCATCGAGCGGGACACGATCCCGACCTCTGCCAGCACCCTTGAATTTTGGACCCGCCGTGGTCCGATGGCGAAGACCAACCTGCTCCATGCCGAAGTCTCGACCAACGGAGGGGACACCTGGACCTCGCTCTGGAGCCTTCCAGGCACGACGAAGGCCGACTCGGCGGTGACCAAGCAGAGCGTTTCCCTGTCCGCGTATGCGGGCAAGACGGTGAAGGTCCGCTTCGCCCTCCGGAACTCCAGCGGCAGCAACCTCAAGTGGAATGCCAAGACGTCCGGTGTCTGGATCGATGACATCACCGTGACGTCGCCGTCTCCCGTGCTGTGGTCAAAGGAAACGTCCGTGTCTCCGGGTGCCACCACGGTCAGCCTGAGCGAGTTTTCCGCAGGCCATCCGCTGGTCATCGGGCAGATCCTCCATCTGCGGGTTCGCTCGATGAATGGAGCGACTGCCGGAGCGTGGGGGCCGAGCTTCGTGGTCACGCCCACCTCCAGCTCGGCAGCCCTCACCGGCTTCGCCGCCTATCAGGTCTATGAATATCCTTCGGTGACGCTTTCCTTCGAGGGCGATGCCGATGGAGACGGCATGCCGGATGGACTGGAGTACGCCTTCTCCACCGATCCCACCCAGCCGACGGTTTCCGCCGACGAAGTGACCGTGAATGCCGCGCGCTTCGAGATCTCGCGGGATCTGCCCGTGGAGCGCCCGGACGTGGACTATCGCGCCCAATGGTCGGACGATCTCAAGAACTGGTCCGAGGCCGGGGTCGAGATCCGCATCGAAGGCGGGAAGATCATCGCCAGCGCCCCGCGTGTGGGATCCTCGCGCATGATGCGCTGGCTGATCCTCGAGAAGCAGTGAACTCCGGGCGGGCCGGTGTCCCGACCTATCTTTGGCACTTCGGGCACCAGTAGGTCGAGCGCTGGCCCATCACCGCATGGTTGATCGCCGTGCCGCACACGCGGCACGGCTCACCCTTCCGCTCGTAGACGAAGAGCGACTGCCGGAAGTAGCCGGGCTCACCGTCCGAGTTCAGGAAGTCCCGCAAGGTCGTGCCGCCTTGCTCGATGGAGTCCGTGAGCACCTGCCGGATCGCCTCCACGAGCTTGGCCAGTTTCGGTCTCGTGATCTTCGCCGCCTCGGTGGCGGGGCGGATGCCCGCGCGGAAGAGCGCCTCACTGGCGTAGATGTTTCCCACGCCGACCACCACCTTTGGGTCCATGATTGCCAGCTTGATGGCGATCTTCCGACCCGCGCAGGCCTTCGCGAGATGGGCCGCGGTGAAACCGGCGTCGAGCGGTTCCGGCCCCAGGCCTTTCAAGAGAGGGTGCGCCTGTGGATCTCCCGATGGCAGGTGCAGGAAGATCCCGAAGCGCCGCGGATCGTGGAAGCGGAGCTGCTTCCCGGAGCCAAGGGTCAGCGCGACATGGTCGTGCTTCTTGAAATCGGCGGACGGATCGGCGAGGCGGAGGCTGCCGGACATGCCGAGGTGGATCAGCAGGTAGCCACCGCTTTCCATGGTCAGGATGAGATACTTCGCCCGCCGAGTGACGCCGGTGAATCGCTCGCCTGCGATCGAGTCGAGCGTTTCGGACACCGGTTGCCGCAGTCCTCGGTGACGAACGATCACCTCCGTCACCGCTTGTCCGACGAGGTGAGGCTCGATCCCGCGGCGGGTGGTTTCGACTTCGGGCAGCTCAGGCATGCGCCCCATTCTAGCCGCGGAGCAGCGGCGTCCATGGCAAAAGTCGCGCTGCTGTCTTGAAATCCTCCGCGCACTCTCATAGATGCGGGTCTCATGGACCGAGAAGCTTTCGCCCTCCCCGATGGCAGACTGTTTTCCGCATGGGATCTCCGCTTCGGGGACTGGCAGCGGCGTCGGGAGAGCCGGCCATCGTTCGTCCACCTGCCCGATGGCAGTGTCCGCTCCGGCGCGGTGAGCTACACCACGGAGTGGGCGTCGATCCGCTTCTGCGTCTCGGGTGGTAGCCTGGAGACGGGCGCGACCGGACAGCTTTCCTCGGGGGACGACCTTTTCTATCAGGTCACCGTGGTGAGCATCGAGTGGCAGGAGGACCACCTCCGCGTGACCGGCACGGCGATGAGGAATTTTGATTTCTCCGTGCCGCAGTGAGCGCCTAGCTTCCGCGCACCATGATCGCGCCGGAGCACTACGGATCGGAGTCCATGAAATACGTCCTCTTTGGCGAGGACGGGACGAGCACGGAGGAAAAGCTCGCCGGATACACCGGTGTGGTGCCGTGGAGCTACCTGCGTCCGCATTGTGAGAATGGCGTGCTCTTCTACGTGGATGCCTCGCTGGATCTCACCGTGGTAGGGGCAGCGATCTCCCGCAACGAATCCGCCCGCGTGGACGCCTGGCTGAAGTCCGGTGATCTGGTGAAGATGAGCGAGGTCCACGCGTCGCAGTGGGAGAAGGACTCGCCGGAATTCGAGGCGCTGGTCGTCTCGCCCTTCGTGCTCTGCCGACCGGTCTGAGCGAGCGCTACGGCCCCTTCACGAGGAACACGATCTCGCCCTTCGGCGGATGCACCTGGAAGTGCGCGAGCAATTCCGCCGCGGTGCCGCGATGGTAGGTCTCGAATTTCTTCGTCAGTTCGCGGGCCACGCAGCACGGGGCCTGCGGGTGCTTTTCCGCCAGCAGCTCCAGCGTGGAAAGCAGGCGGTGGGGTGATTCGAAGAAGATGCTGGAGCCCTCGGTTTCCAGTGACTCCTCCAGCACGGAGAGACGCTTGCCCTTCTTGATCGGCAGGAAGCCGAGGAAGCGGAAGGCGTGAACGGGGAAGCCCGAGCCGACCAGCGCTGTCAGCACCGCGGACGGTCCGGGCAGCACCTCGAAAGGGATGCCCTGCTCGATGCAGGCCTGCACCACGCGGTAGCCGGGATCGGACACGGCGGGCATTCCTGCGTCCGTCACCACCGCAACCGTCTCGCCGCCGCGGACCGCATCCAGCAACTCCGGCAGGCGTCGTACTTCATTGTGGTCGTGCAGCGAGACCAGCGGCTTGCCGGTGATGCCGAGCTTCGAAAGCAGGGGCGACGAGTGCCTCGTGTCCTCGCAGGCGATGCGGCTGGCTTCCTTCAGCACCTCGATCGCGCGCAGCGTGATATCGCCGAGATTTCCGATGGGGGTGGGGACGAGGACGAAGCGGCCGGGAGTGCTCATGCGTGGGATTACCGGAGAAAAGGGAGAGCGGGTGATGGCACTACTGCTTCTTGAAGCCAAGGATTTCTCCCATGTCCGGATCGCCGAGGGTGAAGATAACGCCATCCACCGCGGACGAGCCGGTGAAGGTCGGCGACTCGAACAACTTGCGGCCATCCGCGAAGCTGAAGTCGATCCCATAGACGGTCTGCGAATCATCCCCGCCGGACGAAACGGTGCCGGAGGCGACGATGGACCAGCGGCCCTCGAAATCCTTCGGGCCCTTGTAGCTGTAGGTGAAGTCGTCCGCGCGGCTGAAGTCCGGGAAGCGGACGAACTTCGCCGATCCATCGTGCCGCAGGATGATGCGAGAAGTCGCCGCGTAGTCCTTGATCTCGGCACTCAGCCCCGTTTTCACGGTGTCCACCAGCGCCTCGGTCAAGACGTAGGTGCCCGCCGCTTCTTCCACGGTCGGCTGGCGTTTCGAGAAACGGTGCGCGTGGGGATTATACTGGCAGGCTGCCAGCAGCAAGGAAGCGCTGGCGAGGCACGGGGCGGTCCAGCGGTTCATGATTTTAGATGGAGGAAGGGCTGGCGGCAGGATGCCGCGGCCACGGTTAGAAGCCGTTCGACAGGCGCGAGACCATGGCCTCGCTGGCGCGCTCGAGCGCGTCAGGCAGGGCATTGGTGCGGGAAGTCTGCAGATTCGAGTCCACGAAGAAGCGGCTCGTGCCGGTGGAACTGCCGGAGGCCAGCACCTTCGTGCGGTCACGCGCGTCGGTGAGCTTCCAGTTCAGGATGACCGTATTCTGGAGTTCTTCCGGGCGCAGGGTGTCCAGGCGGGTGCTGCGCAGCGGCGTGTAGTCGATGCGATGGACCGTTCCTTCCAGCACGGCATCGGCCTTCCCGTCGGAGGTGATGGTGTAGGTGCCGTCGAGGACGATGGCATCGGCCGCCGAGCTGGTGGCCAGCGCCTCCGCCCGCGGGTGCAGGGTATCGTTGTGGAACATCGGGATGCTGATGTTCTTCACGTCGCGGAGGATGGCCGGCTTGGCACCGCCGAGCTGGTAGCCGGCGCAGGAGCTGAAGGCCAGGGTGGCGAGAAGGAGGAGCGGGCGCATGGCGGGAGAGGCGTTAGTTTCCGAGCGCGGCCAGACGTGCCTTCGCCTTGTCGTGGAGATCGCCGGACTTCGTCTTGCGGATCACTTCCTCGTAGTAGAAGCGTGCCGAGCCGGTGTCGCCCTTCCGCTCGTAGAACTGGGCGACATTGAACGACTGCTGGATGTCCTGCCCACCGAGGTTCGAGACAAGCTGGCGGGCCTCGCCATTCTTCGAGTGGCCGGGATACTGGCGTAGGTAGTCTTGGAAGGCCTCGCGGGCCCGCTCCATGTTTGCCTGGTCCTGGTTGCCGCGGCGGGCTTCATCCATGAGGACCTTGCCGATGCTGAACTGAGCCTCGGGAGCCTCCTTGCTGTCGGGGAATTCCAGCACCACCTCGCGGTAAGCCGTGATCGCCTTGGCCGCGCCGGAGGAGTTGCCGCGGCTTTCCCACACCTGGCCAATGGTGAACTGTGCCTTCGATGCCTGCGGCGAGCGCGGCGCATTCTGGCGCACCTTGGAGAGCATCTCGGTGATCTTGTCGTCGGAGATGCTGGACTTCAGGCCGAGGAAGCTGGTCTTCACCTGGCCATCAGCCGCCGATTGGGCCATGCTGGCCTGGCGGTTGAGCGCCTTCTCGTAGAGATTGCTGGAGTTGTAGCGGCTGATGAATTCCTGATAGGCGTCGAAGGCTTCGCGGATCTTGCCTTCCTGCTCCAGCAGTTCGCCTTGGCGGAAACGCGCATCCGGGGCCTTTTCGGCGATGGGCATCGAGTCGGCGAGCTCGTCGTAGATCTTGATCGCCTTGGCGCGCTTGCCGGCATTCTCGGCAGCCTGCGCCTGACCGAACTTGGCCTCGGCCAGCTTATGGTGCGCGGACGTGCTGCCGACCAGCGGCGGGAGATCGGCATTGTCGCCACAGGAGGCGAGCAAGGCGGCGAGGGCGGGCAGAGCGAGGCGAGAAATTCGCATGGCAGGGAAACTAGAAAGATGGGGCAGGGGGCGGAAAGCGAAATTCACGCGGTATTCAGGAGCCGCTGAGCTCCGCCGAGCGTCGTGCAGCGGTGGTCACCGCCTCGATGAATGCGGCCCGGACGCCGTGTTTTTCCAACTCGGCGATGCCTGCGATGGTGGTGCCGCCGGGTGAGGTCACCTGATCCTTCAGCTCTCCGGGGTGGAGGCCGGTATCGAGCACCATCGTGGCCGCACCGAGCACGGTTTGGGCGGCCAGCTTCAGGGCCTCCGCGCGCGGCAGGCCGGCGCGCACGGCACCGTCCGCCATGGCCTCGATGACGATGTAGATGAATGCCGGGCCGCTCCCGGACAGGCCGGTGACGGCGTCCATCAGCACTTCCGGCAGCTCCACGGCGAGGCCCACGGAGCCAAGCAACGATTTCGCCACTTCCGCATCCTCCAAGGTCGCCGCCCGACCGCTGCAAAAGGCTGCGGCACCCTTTCCGACCAGCGCGGGGGTATTTGGCATGCAGCGGATCACCCGCACTCCGGCAGGGACCCGGGCCTCCAGCCAATCCGTGGTGAGGCCCGCCGCGACGGAAATCAGCAGCGCATCGCCCTCGGGCAGCGCGGACAGGGCGGACCCGGCCTGATTCGGCTTCGTGCAGAGCAGATAAACGTCGGCATTCAGCCCCGGGATCGAGTCGGCGACGGTAGCCCCGGTCGCGGCGGCGAAGATATTCGCGGCCTCCGGGTAGGCGTCACAGCCGCTCACGTTTTCCGGATCGATGGCCCCGGAGCGGATCGCTCCCTCCACCAAGGCACTGCCCATTTTCCCGCAGCCGATGACGCCGAGTTTCATGCGGCGGGAAGTTAGGCGCAGGTTTTGCGTGGCGCGAGCGCCATTTCGGGCATGGATATGGGCTGCCGCTCTGGTAGATCTGGAATATCTGCCCGGTGATGACAGTCCGGCGTCCTGCCTGACTCCGGGGCGCTCATGATTTTCCTTGAGGCGTTTTCCTCGCGGCACATCGTCGGCGCATGCGTTATCTGCTGCTGGCTCTTGCGTTTTCGGTCGGGCTTCCCGCTGTGGCGGAGGAGAAGGCTGCCCCTGTCGGGCAGGTTGATGCCGTTCCTGAAGCAGATGCGGTGATCTCCGGGCGGCTGAAGGGCCTGCCCGTGCCAACCCCCCCGCCCATCCCGAAGGGAATCGTGATGGCGGTGACCTCGGCCGATCCGGAGGCGCAGAAGCACGTTCTGGCCGGCCTTACCAATATCCACGGCGGCTGGGACTTCGAGGCCTACCGCCATTTCTGTGCCGCGCTGGCACTGGATCCCGATTGCCTGATGGCGCACTGGGGCGTGGCGGTGGCGCTGATCAATGCCGAGCCGGATCTGGTGGATGAGCGCAATGCCGCCCTCAAGCGCATGATCGCGCTGGTGAAGGCGGACGTCGGCACCGATCTGGAGCAGGCCTACGCCTATTCCATCGCCGTTTTTTACGAAAGGGGTGCTGCTGCGGCGGCGGAGACCATCCGCAAGGCGTCCGTGAAATTTCCCAATGACCTGCAGCTCAAGCTGCTCACGGCCGCATTCGGCCGCTCCGGCTACGATGAGATGGGGAAGGCGAATCCGGATCAGGAGAAGGCGGAGTCTTTGCTCGATGAGCTGTTGACCAGCTTTCCGGACCACCCGCTCATCCTCCACGCCTACCTCACGATCCGCGCCGAGGCACCGGACCTGCGCGGGGATCTGGCGCGGGCCGAGCGGCTCTGCCAATTGGCACCGGACTATGCGCCCTTCCTTCACCTGCTGGGTCACTATCAACTGCGGAATGGCAATGCGACCCAGGCGGCCGATGCTTTCGCCCGATCAGCAAAGCTCTATCAGGAATGGATGGAGGAGACGAAGCTGGGCCGCGTGGATTGCCCCGGCTGGGTGAAGGCCGAGTGCTATCGCGCCGCCGCCCTCGCCGCAAAGGGCGACTATGCGAATGCCCTCGCCACCGCGAAGGCAGTCGCCGCCATCGAGGTGAAGCCCGAGCGTGCAGGCAGCGAAGGCGGCCAGCTCGTGATGTGGGAGGGACGCACGCTGGAGGCCCGCCTGCTGATGCGCCGCGGGCTGAAGGGCGACGCCGCGCTGGCGCTGAAGACGCTGCCGGACCCGGCAAAGCAGAAGCCTTACGAAAAGGTCAGCCACGCCGTGTGGTTTTACCAGGGGCTCGCCATCGTCCTCGAAGCCCGCAAGTCGCTGGAGGAGGGCAAGATTAACGATGCCCGCCAGATCGTCGACGCGCTGACCCTCCATGGCGAGCGGATGGGCCAGACGCGCCAGTCCGCCAGTGTGGCGGGCGAGCGTTCCACCTGGTCGCGCGGCTACAATGCGCTGGAGATCGCAGCCAGTGAGATGCGCGGGGCATTGGCAATGGCCGGGCCGAAGGACGGCATTGTGTCCGCCTTCAACTGGTATCGCGCCGCCCTCGACCGCCAGACCTCGGCCTCGATGCTGATGCCGCCGATCGCGCTGCTGCCGATGGAGACGCGCCTGGCCGAGTACTACATCGCGCGGAATGAGCCGAAGGCCGCCATCGACATCCTCATCGAGGCCCAGGCGAAATACACGCACGACGTGGAAATCCTCGGCCGCCTCCAGAAGGCCCTCGAAAAAGCGGGGGAGAAGGAGCAGGCGAAGCTCATCAAGGAGCAGATCGAAAAGGTGAAGTCGGAGTGACGGCACGGGGCGTGATCACCCCGCCGTAAATCCTGCTTCCCGACATCTCACCCGGGCGATCCAGATCAGGTATCCCAGCGATACCAGCATGCCCACCCCGTAGCAGGTGAGCTGGATCGTCTGCGTGATCATCAGGGGCAGGGTGAATTCCGGATAGACGATCTCCGGATACAGGGGCCGCCCCGACTTCCACACCCACGCCCCGGTCGCGAGCCCCGCGGCCTCGGTCACCAGCAGCAGCCAGGGCACCACCTTGAGCAGCCGTTTCGGCGCCACCTTTGGCCTGCTGCCCGCCCTCGCGACGAAAAGCGCGACGAGGCCCAGTCCCAATCCCGGACCCACCGAGGCGCGGAATGCCCACGCGGCCGCGAGCAGCGTGAGATCCGTGATTCCCCACAGTGGCGCATGATAGACCGTGAAGTGCTCCGGTGCGATCCGGATCAGATACTGGTCATGCAGCAGGCAGTAGAGGAAGACCTGCAACCAGATGCCGACGACGATGGCATAGGTGACGGAGCGCTTTTCTCGGAGCAGGGGCATAAGGATGGGGATGGTGTGCGCAGTTGCTCTGCGATGAATGCCGGAAGCGCTTCCTTTCTCGCCAAGTCGCCCGGGCTTTGCCAGATCATCCGCAGACGATGTCGCGCGTGCTCGTGATCTTTGCTCATCCAGCCTTCGAGCGGTCGAGGGTGAATCGCGCATTGATCGCCGCGGCGCGCTCGGTGAAGGGCGTGACGGTGCATGATCTCTACGAGACGTATCCGGATTTCCTGATCGAGGTGCGCGAGGAGCAACGGCTTCTGGAAAGCCACGATACCATCGTGCTGCAGCATCCCTTCTTCTGGTATAGCAGTCCGGCGCTGGTGAAGGAGTGGCTGGATCTGGTGCTCTCCTACCGCTGGGCATATGGCGAGGGCGGCACCGCCTTGCGCGGGAAGATCCTCGCGCACGCGATCAGTGCCGGTGGCCCGGAGGCGGCGTATTGCCGCGAGGGGGCAAATCACTTTTCGGTCCGCGAGCTTCTTGCGCCCTTCGAGCAGACCGCGCGGCTGTGCGGCATGGGCTATGCCGAGGCCTTCGCCGTCCACGGCGCGCATCATCTGGATGCCGCAGCGCTTGCCGCCGAGTCACTCCGCTACCAGGCATGGCTCGGCAGCCTGCGCGATGGCGACGGTGCGGCACCGCTCTGGCTTTTTCCTCCCTGACATCCATCCATGGCCTTCGAAAGCGCCTTCGCCCAAGCCTTCCTCTACCTCGCCGCGGCGCTGGTCGCCATCCTTGTCGGGAAGCGCCTCGGGCTTGGCGCGGTCCTCGGCTATCTCATCGCGGGTGCCTTGATCGGCCCGTGGGGCTTCGGCTGGATCGGCCGGGAAGGGGAGCAGGTCACGCACTTCGCGGAATTCGGCGTGGTGATGATGCTCTTCCTCGTCGGCCTGGAATTGCAGCCGGTGCATCTCTGGAAAATGCGGCGCGAGATCTTCGGCCTCGGATCGCTGCAAGTCGTCGTATCGGCGCTCGCCATCGCGGGAGTGGTGCTCCTGCTCGGCCCGGGGTGGAAGACGGCGCTCGGCATCGGACTCATCCTTGCGATGTCCAGCACGGCGATCGTGCTGCAGTGCCTCTCCGAGAAGAACCTGCTGCGCACCGAGGCGGGGCAGAATTCCTTCGCGGTGCTTCTTTTCCAGGACCTCGCCGTCATCCCCATCATGGCGGTGCTGCCGCTGCTCGCGGTAGGTCAGGCGGTGACCGGCCATGGCGACCACGGCGGGCATGGCAGTGCCGCGTGGATGGAGCATTGGCCGGCGTGGGCCCAGGCGCTCGCCACCATTGCCGCGGTGGTCATCGTCGTCGCCATCGCCCGCCTCGCGGTGAGGCCGATCTTCCGGGCCATCGCCGCCACGGGACAGCGCGAGGCCTTCACTGCGGCGGCACTGCTGCTGGTCATCGGCATCGCGCTGCTGATGACAAAGGTCGGTCTCTCCTCCGCGCTCGGGGCCTTCGTGGCCGGTGTGGTGCTGGCGAACAGCGAATACCGCCATGAGCTGGAAAGCGACTTGGAGCCCTTCAAGGGCTTGCTGTTAGGCCTCTTCTTCCTCGGGGTCGGGACGGGCATCGACTTCGGACACATCGGTTCGCACTGGGGTGTGGTCTTCGGTGGCGCGCTGGCTTTGCTCGTGGTGAAGGGCGGCGTGATCTTCGC
Organism: Luteolibacter flavescens; assembly: GCF_025950085.1. Classification (NCBI taxonomy): domain Bacteria; kingdom Pseudomonadati; phylum Verrucomicrobiota; class Verrucomicrobiia; order Verrucomicrobiales; family Verrucomicrobiaceae; genus Neoluteolibacter; species Neoluteolibacter flavescens. The sequence continues at coordinate 160,038 of NZ_JAPDDS010000003.1, read as the reverse complement.
GCTGGCCCGCCTGAATGGATCGAATTGCGCCAGCTCGCTGGTCTTTTCCTCGGCACTCGCGGCGGGTGGTGAGTTCGCCTTCGTGCTCATCGCGCTGGCGGCGAATGCGGGTGTCTTCCCGCTGGAAATCTCGCGCACGCTGGTCGCGGTCGTCGCGCTCACCATGGCGGCGACACCGCTGCTCATCCTCGCCGCACATCGCTTCACCGCGCGCAGCGTCGCGGCGGATGCGGACGAGCGGGAGAGCGACGTGCATGATCAGGGCGCACCGGTGATCATCTGCGGCTTCGGCCGCTTCGGCCACGCCATCGGCAGGCTGCTCCAGACGCAGGGGATCGAGAGCACGGTGCTGGACAACGACTCCGACCAGGTGGAGACGCTGCGGGCGCTCGGCATGCCGGTCTTCTATGGCGATGCCTCGCGTCCCGACCTGCTCTCCACGGCCGGAGCCGCGCGGGCAAGGGTGCTGGTCGTGGCCCTACGCGATGCCGATGTGACCATGAAGATCGTCTCGGCGGCGCGGCAGCACTACCCCCACCTGCGGATCTTCCTGCGCGCCTACAGCCGCAGCTCGGCGTATCAATTCCTCGATGCCGGGGAGCAGGGGATCTACCGCGACACGCTCGACTCCTCGCTGCGCATGGGCACCGACGTCCTCTGCGCGCTGGGCAAGCCTGCCCATGCCGCGCACCGCGCCGCGAAGCGCTACCGCAAGGCTGACGAGGCATTCGTCCGCGAGGTCGCCGCGCATCGTCATGAGCATGACAATTTCGTCAGCGCCGCCCGCGATGCCCGAGTCATCTTCGACGAGGTGATGCGGGCGGATCTCCAGGAGCACCATCCCTCCGAGGATGCCTGGTCACCGCCCGTCCCCGCGCCGGAGAAGGAAGCGAATTGATCGCGGCCGCCCCGCTCACTTCTGCCAGATCGACTTGAGCGGATAGACCGAGATGCTGTGGATCGTGGCGGGTCCACCTTCCGCAGTCACGGAGAGGCCGTCCACATTTGGCAGCACGAAGTTCGTCGAGGAAATCTCGCCGTCATTCACGAAGGCTTCCAGCGATCCGCGGTCCAGCAGGATCTCGATGTTCTTCACCGTGCCGATGGCTTCGCCGCGCGTTTCGCCGACCTGGATCGACTTCCCGGAGATCACCAGGGGCACGCCGCGCAGCAGGAATTTCAGGCGCGAGCCTTCCGGCAGATCCACTTCCGCCTTGATCCGGAACAAATCCCCGGAAGCTGCCAGCTCCTTCGTTTCGCCGCTCGCGAGCTTCACGTCCTTCGCTGTCTTTTCGGAAGCGTGGAGCTTCTCGATCTCGCGGATCGGCTTGCGGAAGACACGCAGGCCGACGGGGGTGTCGTGCAGCGTCAGTTCGCACGGGAAGCTGATTTGCTGGTTGAAGGGCATGCCGGGGAAATTGCTGCCGCGCATCCACGCGGTCTGAATGCGCCGGCCGTCGCTGCGCTCCATGTTGTTCCAGCTCTGCGTGGCGTAGAAGGTATGGTCGTGGATGTCGGCGGCGATCCTGTCGGATTCGGGAGTGAATTTCACGCCGTCGAAGCTGCCGATGGAATACTTGCCGTCCGCCTGCACCAGCACCCACTTCTTCTTGGAGGGGCTGCCCTCGACCGCGAGTTCGAAGAAGTCAGGGCACTCGTAGCTGTGGTCGATCGGGTTCTTCTCGTCCTTCCATTCCAGCAGGTTCTTCGAGGTGAAGACGTGATACTTCCCGTTGCCGTAGAGGAACATCACCCAGTGCTTGCCCGGCTCGTACCAGAAGACCTTCGGGTCGCGCTCGGGGAAGACCAGCACGGGATCCTTGTCGCGGATGGTCCAGGTGCGGCCCTTGTCGAGGCTGTAGGAGATGCACTGGCTGCGGTTGTCCACCGTGGACCAGAAGGCGATCATGGGCGGGTTCTTCGGTTCGTTGGAAAGGCCCGACGTGTTGTCGTGGTCGATCACGCATGAGCCGGATTGCACGCCCTCGTCGAGTTCCGTCGCCCAGAAGGCGGGCTCGAGTTCCTCCCAGTGGATCAGGTCCTTGCTCACGGCGTGAAGCCAGCACTTGTGCCAACGCTGGGCGAAGAGGTGATACTCGCCGTCATGATAGACCAGGCCGTTGAGGTCATTGATCCAGCCCTCCTGGCGCATGCCGGGATTCAGCCGGTCCATCGTCCACTGGCGCGCGGTGAAGTGGAACTGCGGGCGAAGGGCCTCCTGATAGAGCGGCTCGGTCGCCACGGGATAGGCGGCCGGTGCGTCCGTCAGCGAGAGTCCGGCGACATTGATGTGCCCCCATTGGCCGCTCGCCTGATCGACGATCTCGATGCGTGCCTCCTTTCCACGGAATGCCGAGACGTCCCAGCTCGCGGGCGTGAGGCGGTCGTGGTTCCTGCCGGTCGCGCTGCGGACGATCTTCCCGTCCACGATCAGGTTCATGCAGCAGTGCTTCTCATAGTCGCCGCCGCAGATGGAGAAGGCGATGAAATTCCGGTCGATGGTGAATGCAGGCGAGCTGAGGAAGCCGCGCGGGCCATCGCCATCGATCTCGCTGGTCGCCACGGGACCGTCCGGCGCATTGCGGATCTCCAACGTCTCGATCAGGTCGCCTGTCGCAGGGCTTTTCTCAAAGGCCGTGCCGGACTTCTTCCAGTCGGTGAATCCGGCGATGCCGGCCGCGTGGCCGGAAAGGGTGAGGAGCGGGGCGAGGAAATAGCGGGCTTTCATGAGTTTCGATGGGGCGGGGATTTGGTTTCTGTTAGAGCGATTCGATCGTGATCTGGCTGGCCGGTGCCTCCAGCGCGAGCTCCATGCCGTAGTGCATGCCTTCCACAAACGGCAGCAGGAGCTCGAGTACATCAGGTTGTTGGAAATGCGTCGGCTTCGTGTCGGGATGCGGGTAGTAGATGAAGCCCGCGAGCGGCGGTGCGTCAGGCCGCACGAGCCGGACGTCGAAGAAGGAGAAGTCCTCCGCGGGCTCGGTCGGATGCCACTTCACATCGCGGAAGGTGTGGCGGGCTATCCCCGTGCGATAGCGGTGGGGCGCGATGCTGATATTGATGGTGCCGGGATGATAGTCCGCGAGATCGATGCCGAGCTCTCGGAAAAAAGGTGCCTGCATCCGCAGCGTGCCACCCGGGAAGCGAGGGTTGCCATTGAGGCCGGAGGCCACGCGGTGACCTTGGATCACCTGTGCCGTGAATGTCTGCCAGTCGTCCATGATTCAGTTCGATTTGATCTTCCGGCTCATGTCCTCCAGCGAGACGCGCTTCGTTTCCGGGAAGAAGAATCCGACCACGATGATCTGGAGAATCATCATCGCCGCGAAGAAGGCAAAGGGCAGGCCTGCACCCGCTTGTCCCACGTCCTTTGCGACCAGCGGGAAGGTCCACGAGATGAGCATGGCCATGAACCAATGCGTGAAGCTGCCGAGCGTCTGCCCCTTGCTCCGCACCTCGGTGGGAAAGATCTCGCTGATGAAGACCCAGATGACCGCACCCTGGCCGAAGGCATGGCAGACGACGAAGCCGCCGAAGAGCCAGACAAGCCATTCGCGGTGCGCGGTGCCGCTGAAGATCCACGCGACGAGTGCCAGGCTGATGCCACACCCGATGGTGCCCCACATCAGCAGCGGCTTGCGCCCGACCTTGTCGATGATCGCCATGCCGAAGAGCGTCGCGGCGAAATTCATCGCGCCTAGCATCACCGACTGCATCGCGCTGGAGTCCTTGCTGTAGCCCGCCATCGCGAAGATCGTGTCGGCGTAGTACCAGAGCGCATTGATGCCGCCGAGCTGGTTGAACATCGCCACAGCCACGGCGAGAAAGATGGGCTTCGCGAACCCGCCGCCGAAGAGCGGTGCCGAGCCGACCTTGCCATCGGCATGCACGGACTGGCGGATCGAGCCGAGTTCACTGGGCACGTCCTGCACGCCGATTTTCTCCAGGACGTCGGCGGCTTCCTGCGTCTCGCCTTTCATCACCAGCCAGCGCGGGCTGCGCGGGATGAAGAACAGCATCACGAGGAAGAGCAGTGAGGGAAGGGCCTGCACGCCGAGCTTCCATCGCCACTCGGTCGCGCCGAGATCGAGCGACCCGATGAGGTAGTTTGTCAGGTAGGCGACCAGGACGCCGAGCACGATATTCACCTGGAAGCAGGCGACCAAGCGACCGCGCCACGATGCCGGTGCGATCTCCGCCAGATACATCGGGCACAGCACCGAGGTCGCGCCGACGGCGATGCCCCCCAGGATGCGGGCGAGGACGATGAGCCACAGGCCCGATGCGAAGGCGCAACCGATGGCGCACAGCAGGTAGAAGGCGGCGGCGATCTTCAGGCAATCACGGCGTCCGTAGAGGTCACCGGGCTTCGCCGCGGCGAGCGAGCCGATGGCGGCACCGATCAATGCCGACGCGGTCATGAAGCCCTGCTCGTTTGGCGAGAGATCGAAGACGGCCTTCAATTGATCCTGGCATCCCGAGATCACGGCGGTGTCGAAGCCGAAGAGCAGACCGCCCAGCGCGCCGACGAGCGTGGCCCCGAGCAGGGCGGGGGTGAGCTTCGCCGGTGGTCCGGCGTCCTGGGCAGGTGATGCTGCGGATACGTTCATGGGTTGAGTGACACCCTCCCGGATTTCACCGGGGAAGGTAGCAGTTGATTTGACAGCCCGGCGAAAAGCTGACAGGTCTGATTCAAAGGCGGCTAGGTCCGCCTCCCGTGCAATGGACAGCTCTCCCAAGCATCAGGTGATCTCCCGCGAGCTCACCACGGAAATCCTCGCCGGCAAATTCCGGCCCGGCACCCGCCTCCCCAGCGAGACCCAACTGGTGAAGCGCTTCGGCGTTTCGAGGCCTACCATCAGCCACGCGCTGCGTGCCCTGCAGGACGAGGGGCTGATCGAGCGTCGCCCGGGATCCGGTACTTATGTCTCCGCCGGAAAGGAGGGCCATTCGGCCAAGCGGCTCGGTGGATTGCAGATCGGGATGATCGTGCCGAACCTGAGGCAGACGGAGATCTTCGAGTCGATCTGCGGCGAACTTGCCAGCTTGGCGCGGGTGCATGACTTCGGTTTCTGGTGGGGCGCGAAGGCTTCGCCGGTCAGCGAGGCGAAGATGACCGTGCAGGAGGCGGAGGACCTGTGCGACCGTTTCATCGAGCAGGAAGTGGCGGGTGTCTTCTTTGTCCCCTTCGAGCATCAGGCAGACCGCGAGGCGTCGAATCGCCGCATCGCCTCGAAGCTCCGCCAGGCGGGTATCCCGGTGGTGCTGCTCGACCGCGATCTCGGTGCCTTCCCCGCGCGCAGTCCTTTCGACCTCATCGGCGTGGACAATTTCTCCGGGGGCTATCAGCTCGCCGAGCACCTGATCAAGCTCGGGCTGCGGAGGCTGGCGTATGTGGTGAAGCCACTGACCGCATCGACCGTCGAGGCCCGCATCGCTGGCGCGCGGATCGCCATGCAAACGCATGGCCTCGAGGTGCCGCGGAAATTCGTCCACGCGGGTGACCCGGGCGACCTGAAATTCGTCCGCTCCATCACGCAGGGTCGCCAGTACGATGCACTGCTCTGCACCAGCGATCACATCGCGGCGCTGCTGCTACAGTCGCTGAATCGTCTCGGCATGAAAGTCCCGGACGACCTGCGGGTGGTCGGCTTCGATGACGTGCGCTTCGCGAACCTGCTAACGGTGCCACTCACCACGATGGAGCAGCCGTGCCGGGACATCGCGGTCACGGCTTTCCATGCGTTGCGGGATCGGCTGGCGGATCCCACGCTGCCGCCGCGGACGGTGATGCTCACGCCGCGGCTGGTGGTGCGGGAGAGCTGCGGGGCCTACCTGCACCCGCCGGTGAAGTGAGGCGTGTGGCAACCTAGCGCCAAAAATTGGCAAGCGACCGGGAACAAAACGCGCGGGCCGTGCTACGATGTCCGCCACTTCATCATGATCTCCCGCGTCCTTTCCCTGCCGATCCGCGCCGCCATCGTCGCCGTATCATTCCTTTCCTCCGGCATTTCCCACGCGGATGATGCCGCTGCGAAAAACACCAAGTGCCCGATGATGACGGAGGACGACGTGGAGGAAGACAGCCTGGTGGACTTCAAGGGCACGCCAGTCGCCCTCTGCTGCGGCAAGTGCGAGCGCCTCTGGAAAGCCGACGAGAAGGCCGCTGCCTACTATGTGAAGGTGGCCACCGAGCTTGGCCTGCTCCCGCAATTCAAGGGCAAGGAAAAGGAACTCGGCCTCGACACCATCGAGCTGCTGCCACAGCGCTACTGCGCGATCCACACGAAGTCCCTCGTCTCGCCCTCCAGCCCGTTCGTCGAGTATCAGGGCCAGAAGGTGTATTTCTTCAACGACAAGGCGAAGGCGACCTGGGAAAAGGATCCGGAGAAGGCTGCGAAGAAAGCCATCGACGCCGGTGTGCTGCCGCAGCTCAAGAAGGAGGCCTGATTTTTCCAAAAGCGATCCCGGCTGATCCATGAAAAGATCCCTTCGCTCAGGCATCATCGCCTGCCTCGTGCTTGCGTCCTCGGCCCTCGCTCACTCCGTGTGGGTGGAGCCGGGGCCGGATGGGGCGCTGGTCGTTCGCTTCGGCGAATTGGACGGTGAGGTGGAGAAGTCACCGGGTCACCTCGACGCGCTCGAGATTCCTGCCGCCGTCATCCTGCCCGTGGGCGAGGAGGCGAAGCTGCTGGAATCGCAAAAGAAGGCGGATCACTACACGCTGGGAGGCACGAAGCCGGACCAGACGCTGGTGATGGAGACGGCCTTCCCGGTGATGTCCTTCGGTGGCGGAGCTCCGCGTCGTCCGATTTTCTACAGTCGCTGGCTGCCGGAGGGCGGGGACAAGGTCGCCGGTCAACCCTCGCTGACGCTGGATATCGTGCCGACCGGCAAGCCCGGCGAGGCGCGCGTCTATTTCCGCGGCAAGCCGCTGCCGGACACGAAGGCGCGCCTGAATGCGCCGGATGGCAGCCACACGCCGCTCAAGACCGACGCCGAAGGCATCGTGAAATTCACCACGAATGATACCGGTCGCTGGGTGCTCACCGTTCCCGGCTACAGCGAGGAAGTCCCCGGCTTTGCCAATGGCCAGCCTTACTCCGTAGCGAGTCACAATGCCTCGCTGACGTGGGTGGTGGCAAAGCCTTGATCGGCGCTCGTGAAAGTGGCCGCGGCATCGTGTCGTCGGCCTGCCATGGGGGCTGACTCCATGACGGAGGAAAGGTGTAGCGAGATCAGCCCGCGCGCCAGTCGGACGGGCGGACGCCTTTCTCGGCGACGAAGGCTTTCGTGAAATGGCTCAGGCTATTGTAGCCGACCTCGAATGCAGCTTCGGTGACATTGCTGCTGCCGTCGCGGAGCAGGGTGGCGGCGCGGTCGATGCGGATTTCGCGGAGCTTCTGGCTGAGCGTCTTGCCGCTGTGTTGCTTGAAAAGTCGGCTCAGGTAGTGGGGTGCGCAGCCGACGTGTTTCGCCACGGCGAGCAGGTCGAGGTCATCGCGGAAGTTCTCGCGCAGCCACAGGGTTGCCGCATCGATGCGCTGGCGCAGCGGATCGGTCGAGGGATTGCTGTCCTTCGGTGCGCTGCCGAAGAGGCTGAAGCACTCCAGCATCTTGCCGCGGAACCACGCAGGACGCAGCGCGCGCGGGACCGGTGGCTGGAGGAGTGACTCACAGAGATCGCGCTCCGCGAGGGTCATCGAGCGCAAGTAAGCGGCATTCGATGCGCTGGGCAGGGAGGGTTCGCGGAAGACCGGATGCATGGCCACACTGGCATCGCCGAAGTTCGCCATCAGCCATGCTTGGTTCGCTGACAGGATGACGAAGCGGTGGCGGCCATCTCCCGCCAGGCGGCTGGCGTGGATCATCTCGTCCGCCGAGGTCCGAAGCAGGGAGACGGTTCCGGGTACGATGCCGAGGCGGGCTTGGCGGCCGAGGATGACGCCGTGGCCATTGAGATTCAGCACCAAATGCCCCATTCCCGGCTTCAGCAGGCTGCTCCAGTCGGCTGCTTGGACGACTTCGGCGTCCACGCCCTTGATCTCCACGCCGGGTGCTTCGTGAAGGAGAATGGGGTGGAAAATGGCGGCCATCAGTCGGGAAACGCGGCCAACTCAAATCAATTGCGAATGAGTCTCAAGAAGAAGGTTTCGATTTGGCGATTAATCGACCCATCTTGGCGTTAAATTGCTTTTAAACGCCTTCAAGAGCAATTTTCCGCCAGCAAATAGCAAAATGCCGTGAGCACGGAGAGGGGGGAGGGGACGAAGGTCTGCGCGTTCTTCAGCCGACTCGACATGCAAATTTGCCGCCCAGCCTGTAACCTCCATCGCCCTTCTCTTCTCGCGATCTCATCGCTTGCCATCCTTTTGACCGGGGCGACTGCACAAGCGGCCGTCCTGCTCGGAAGCTTCAATCTCGGTGGAACCCAGCAGGTGACCACGACGTGGAACGACCTTTCGGGAGCCAACTTCAGCCTGACGCCGACCTCGGGGGATGGCACGATTGCTCACTCAAACACGGCGTTCCAGGGAAGCTTCGGCTTCTACAGCCTGGCGGCGAACGGTTACAGCGTCACCGGCACCCAGTCAGCGAGCTTCGATATCGAGAGCGTGCTGTGGCAGATCGAAGCCTCGCCCAATCCGGATCTCGCGTGGCCTTATAATGATGGCCCGACGCTGACGGTGATGACCTCTGCCGGCAGCCAGATCCTGCAGCCGGTCGCCTTCAGTTCCGGGTTTTCGGAGGGACGTTACAACTACGGTGCCGAGCCGATCACCTACACGGCCTTCGCGTGGCAGTGGAACCTCTCCTCGATCGACGACACCATCACCTCGATCACGCTGAACGCTCCCATCTCGATCCACACCTCGGTCTCCGCTTCGCAGATCGATGTCGCGAACGCGTTCACCCAGGTGATCCCCGAGCCTTCCTCGCTGCTCCTCGCATTCGCAGCGGTTCCTTTCTTCGCACGCCGTCGCCGCGCCTCCGTCTAAATTCCCCACTTATCCACTCATGAAATCATTGTCATCCCTGCTTGCGGTGCTGCTGATCAGCGGCTCCGCCTTCGCCGCCGACGCGACGTTTGAAAAAGACCGCAAGGCCATCCTCTCGATGGCTGGCGACTTCAAGGTCGGCTTCCACTTCCAGGAAACCTTCTCCATGCACGAAGGCTACAAGGCCGAGGAGAAGGCCTATACCGAAGACGCCTTCGAGACCGTCAAGGTCGTCGAGGATAGCGGCAAGCGCATCGTGCTCCAGCACATCCTTCAGGTCGGCCCGATGGTCGTGAAGCACTGGGCGCAGATCTGGACCTACGAGGACACCGAGATCCTCGAATTCCAAGGCGGTCGCGTGTGGACCACCAAGAAGCTCACCGCCGATGAAGCGAAGGGCAAGTGGAGCCAGCGCGTCACCCAGGTGGACGACTCCCCGCGCTATGAGGGCTTCGCCGCATGGGTCCACAATGCAGGTGGCACCAGCGAGTGGACCGCCGCCGCCAACCGCCCGAAGCCACGCCGCGAGGAAAAGCGCGGTGACTACGACCTGCTGCTGGTGATGAACCGCCACACCATCACGCCGGAAGGCTGGTTCCACGAGCAGGACAACACCAAGTGGGTGAAGCGCGAGGACGCCTCCTACCCGCTCGTCCGCGAGGTCGGCTTCAATCCCTACATCCGCGTGAAGGACCACGACTTCGCCAAGTCGAATGATTACTGGACCAAGACCGAGTCCTTCTGGAAGGACGTCCGCAACGTGTGGGACGAGCTTTCCCCGGCACAGGGCAGCATCAAGGTGCTGACCAAGGCGGACGAAGGTCGTCTCCAGGACCTCGTCTCCGAGATGGTGGACGAAGCCGAAGAAGGCAAGAGCCCGACCGTGGACAAGATCCGCGAGACCCTGAAGCCCTTCGTCGTCGCGCAATAAGCGCACGCCCCTTGCCATCGTCATCGTGTCCCGATCCATTGTTTTCCAGGTAACGTTCGCCATCGGTATGGCGCTGCAATCGGCCCCGGCGGCGGATCCTGAGGAGGTATCCGCCGCCGGAGACGACGGCTCCGTGGTCCATGACCTCGGTGAGCTGATCGTCGTCGGCACCCGCACCGAACAACGATGGATCGATGCATCGGGCACGACCCTGCGAGCCGATTCCGAGGACCTGCTGCGCACCGGCAGCCAGGATCTCTCCGGCTTCGCGAAGTATGACCCGACGGTGTCCTTGCCCTTCGACTTTTCGAGTGGCGACGGTGCCTTTGGCTACGGCCAATCCGGCTATGGCAGTATCAATATCCGTGGTGCGGAAGGTAACCGCATCGCGATCGAGCTCGATGGCATCCGCCAGCCGCCCCAGTACGTGTCCACGTCATTCGACATGGGCAGCGGGGACGGCGCGGGTGGCATTGGCCGGGATTACTTCGATCCGGCAATGTTTGATCTGGTGGAAGTGTTGAAGGGCGGTGCCAGCGCCCTCTACGGCAGCGATGCCCTCGGCGGCGTCGTCGCCTTCAGCACACCCGATCCGGAGACCATGCTCACCGGCCGCAATGCCGGTGGCCTGGTGCGCCTCCAGTATTTCTCCGCGAACGAAAGCATCGCCGGCCAGGTGGGCGGTGCGGTGAAAGCGGGCAATACTTCCGTAATGCTGCTTTATGCAGGTCGCCACGGTGAAGAGACTGCGAACAACGGCGTGGAGCCGCCGAATCCCGCGGACTTCACTTCGAACTCCGCCTTGCTGAAGGCCGAGCACGTGCAGGGCGATCACACCTTCCGTCTTGCCCTTGAGCTTTTCGAACGCGAGGCATTCACCGATGTCCGCAGCGCGGCCACCTCCGACTTCCCGGTCTTCGACCGATACGTTTTGAACAACCAGCTTCTCGATCGCCAGCGTGCGAGCTTGAAGTGGCAGTGGACTCCGCAGTCCGAATCCGCATGGGTCGATCAGCTCGATTCGCATGCCTATTGGCAGCATGCCGGCACCGTCAGCGAGAATGACTCGGCTTCAAGCCCGCTGGTGATCGGCGGGATGCCTATCCCGGGAACGGATCGGACCCGGCAGCAACGCATCAGCTTTGATACCGACATCCTGGGATTCTCGTCCGTCGCCCGGAAGGAATTCGGCAGCGGTCGCGTGATTCACGCGGGAATGGCGGGACTGGATTTCTCCATTGAGTCCGGAGCCAATCGTTTCACGCGCCTCGACTCCGGAGCGCCGCAGGATGTGAACCGCACGTCCTTCGCCCCGACGGATACCACCCGCACGGGATTCTTCCTGCAGGATGAGATCAAGGTGGACGAGAAGTGGTTCATCACTCCGGGGCTCAGAATGGATTGGCAGGAGATCACCCCGGATCCCGACCAAGCCTATCTCGATCGTCTCGCCTCGCTCGGCCGCTTTGGCCAGGAGCCGCCGACCGATTACGACAATTTCTCCGTTTCGCCCCGTCTGAATCTCGCGTGGAAGCCTACCGAGACGATGCAGTGGTACGGCACCTATGCGCACGGTGTGCGGAACCCATCCGCGGAAGAGCTCTCCATGATCTTCGACCACCCTCCCTCGGGTGGTAATCCCGCCGGCTCGCTGACCGTTCCGAATACCTCACTGCAGGAGGAGCAGAGCGATGCCTTCGAGCTCGGCTTCAAATCCGAAGGGGACGCGGGACGCTTCCAAGCTTCGGTCTTCTACACCCGGTATCGCGACTTCATCGAGAACGGTGTCCCGACTGGTGAGCTGGACGACGAGGGACGCGACATCGTTACCACGATGAATCGCGGTGAGGCCGAGATCTACGGCTTCGAACTCGGTGGTATGCTGGAAGCCGGTCATTTCCATGATCGCCTCCGCGGTTGGCAGATCGGGATGAGCACCGGCAAGTCGATCGGCAACAACTTGACCGACGATGTCCCGCTGAACTCCGTCGAGCCATGGAAGACCGCAGGCTTCTTCGGCTATGAAGATCCGGAAGGACGCTTCGGAGCCCGCCTCTCCGGCATCTACAGCGCCGCGGTGACACGCGTGGACGACACCACGAACCAAGGGACATTTTTCCGTCCTCCGTCGTGGTTCACGCTGGACCTTGCCGCGTGGTGGGAGCCGTCCGAGACCGTGGCGATCCACGCCGGATTCAACAACATCCTCGATGAGAAATATTGGTCCTGGGGCTCGGTCAGGCGCGGCAATGGCCACCTCGGTGGCAGTGCCACCACCGACCGATCCACGGCTCCGGGCAGGAACTTCAGCCTATCCGTCACCAAGACCTTCTAACAAAACGTGATGAGAACCGCTTTTTTGATGCTGGCCTGCACTCTCGCGGCCACCGCTGAAACCGTGACGCTGAACTCGACGAAGGCCAGTGACATCTACTCCTACTCCGACAAGCCGACGTCGACGACTGCCACCTTGGGCATCAATTCGAGCGGTCCGGGATCTCCCCACTCACAGCGCACGTTGATCGAGTTCAACCTCACCGGGCTCTCGATTCCTGCCGCGGAGATCGGCTCGGCGAAGCTCCGGCTTTTCGTCATTCCGCCGAATCCAGCTTACGGTGACTTCGTGCCGGGGAATGCCGAGGTGTTCCGCCAGACGGCTGCGTGGACGTGGACCTTGCAGAATCCCAGCTTGCGCTGGAACGATTTCAAAGCGGGCGAGTCCTATGGCTTGCTGGCGGTGCCTGCCGGGTCCGAGGGCTTCTGGCGGGAGATCGATGTCACGCCTCTGGTGGTTTCGTGGGCTTCCGGAGCGCATCCGAATTACGGCTTTGCGCTTCAATCTGAGAGCGAGACGAAGTCCTTCAATGTGAGCTTCGCTTCGACGATTGTTAACGGCTACGCCCCACAGCTCGCCATCACCCGGGCGGTGGCTCCTGCTGTTCCGCCGGTGCTGACTATTGCCACCTCCGGAGCGTCCTCAATGGTTCTCCATTGGCCAGTGGCAGGTAGCACCGGCTGGGTGCTTCAGACCTCGGAGACACTAGCGGGCCCATGGACCGCGGTGACCGGTGCCACCCAGAGCGCAGGAACGTGGCAGGTGACCACACCCCGGAATTCATCCGGCCGCGGCTTCTTCCGCTTGTCGAAGCCGTAAGGCGGATCGATCCCTGATTCTCACTGGCCGCAGCCCGGGCAACATCCCGGCGCTGCGGCCTTTTCGTATCCGCTGTGTGGGCGCAAAAAAGCCGCACTTGCGACCGGAGTCGCGAGTGCGGCTGGATGAGATGCTCGCAAGCCTTTCAGCTTACTTGCGACGGCGGCGGATCACCAGCAGCGCGGCACCGAGGGCACCGAGGACTGCGGAGCCCGGCTCCGGGACCACCTGGATGGCGTCGAGCGAAACGTGCTCGGCTCCGCCGGTGATCTTGAACTGGAAAGAGTTGCCGTTCACCAGATTGGCGTCGGTCCAATACCAGTGATAGATCTGGAAATCATTCGTGCCTTCCAGGGACGTACCCTTGAGGACCTTCACGTCAGCGGCCACACCGTCCAGCAGCACGTTGAAGTAGTTGGCCGCATCCGCGACGCCGGTGGACGGCGGGGTGAACTTGAGCACGATGCCGATGAGAGGGATCGTCGTGTTGGCCGTGCCGCTGACCGTGAGGTCGAACGGGGTGCCCATGGCGTAGATGCGGTCACCGCTGCCGGTGATCATGCCGCCGTTCATTGCTTCGCCGAGCGTAGCGGTGATTTGGCCGGTCGAGCTGTCTGGCGTGTCCGCCGTGAAATTCGGTGCAGCAGGGGGACCCGGGACATACGGGAAGGTATCCCAGGTGGTGGCGAAGGTGCCACCAGGGAGACCGATGGTGGTGGCGAGGGCACTGCCCGTCATCGCGGACAGGGTGAGCGCCACCAAGGGGGCAAACGTGCGTTTCTTCATGCGGCGCGGAGCGTGAATGGCCGCGTGTCATCGTGCTAACGGCCCCTTGCGTAATCTTGGCGCACGATTGCCAAGCTCAGTTTGAAGCTGCTCCCGACGCTGCGAGCACGAGATCGTCCGCGGTGTAGGCGGTCTTGTCCGGGCCGGCGGATCGTAATTCGATTTGCTTCCAGCCTTCCGGATGAACGATCACCGGCGAGCCCCAGCGGTCGATGATCAAGCCGTCGCCCGAGAAGATGGGGTTGCCATCGCGCACGAAGACCTCGCGGTTCGGGTTTTCCCCGCGCAGGGCGGCGGCGAGGTCGGCATTGCCGCCGATGGGGAAGCGGCTGGCATCCTTTACCACGGAGAAGTAGCCGCTCGTGACGCGATGGATCTTTCGCAGGTCATCGATGGGTGGCGTGGCCGGGTCGGCGTATCCTTCAAGGATCTTTTCGGCTGCGGTGGGTTCCTGCGAAGCTTCCGGTGGCTTGGGCTGAGTCGTCGTCTGCGCTGTCTCAGGCTGAGAGGCGAGTGGCTCTTTTCTGACAAAGAACATCCACGCGATCACAGCAATGACGATGCCTGCGGCGAGCAGGAGTGGCATCCGGCCCGGTCTCACGCGAGGAAGCCGACGGGATTTGAACTACTACGTGGATCGTAGAAGTTGCCGATGTTCGGCAGCACCATGTCCATGTCGCCCGCGGTGACGCCGAACCAGCGGAGCAGCTCGCAGAAATATTCGTCTGCCGAGAGCTTCGGGAAGATGCGCCCGCCGCGCCCGATATCGTCCGCACCCTCGATGACGAGCGAGGGGAAGCTGCCGCGGACCTGTCCGCCCGCCACCGGGCCGCCCATCACGATCTGGTTGCTCGACCACGCGTGGTCGGTGCCCTGGCCATTCGAGCGCAGCGTGCGGCCAAAGTCCGAGGCGGTGAAGGTGATCACGTCATTCGCCAGGCCCAGCGTCTCCAGGCAGTACTGGAAGGCGTAGAGCGCGCCATCGAGCACCGCGAGCATGCTGCCGTGGTTTTGCAGAAGCTCCGCATGATGGTCCCAGCCGCCGAAGTCGATGAACATCGTCTGCCGCATCAGCTTGAGCTGCTGGCGGATGGCGATGGTCTTCACCGCGGCGCGGAATTGCGAGGAAATCCAATGGTTCGGGAAGGGTGCGTTTGCCACCACCGTGTTCACGTTCTGCCCATTCAAGGTGCCGGGGCTCGAGAAGTTCTGCTGGAACTCCTGGCCGCGCGCCATCGAGTTCGCGGTGATGCGGCCGTGCGTGCGGTGAAAGAGATTTGAGTAGTGCTCCTCTAGCGGGCCGGAGACCGTTTGCTCGATGATCTGCTTCTTCGCCTTGAGCACGGCTGAGTCGCCGGTCGATCCACTGAAGGCCAGCGCACCGCCGCCGGTGATGACGAATTGCCCCTCGCTCTGGCCGATCTGGAAGGCGGAGTTGCCCGCCACCGAGTAGTTCATCGGCATGTAGAAGCCGCCGGTCTGCTCGGTATTGTAGGTCGAGTGGATCACGTCCGCGGCGCGGCCTCCCCAGCCGGACAGCACCTGCATGCCCTGCGGCACGGAGGTCTGCCACTGCTCGATCTGGTCACGGTGGGAAAAGAGCGCCTTCGGGATGGAGACGCTGCCATTCAGATAGGCTGCCTTGTTCGGGATGGGCTCGATCAGCGAGCCGACATTTGCCAGCATGCTCACACGCTTCTTTCCCGCCATCACGCCGGTGCCGGTGCCGTTAAACATTTCCGCCAGCCGCGTGCAGGATGGATGAAGGCCGAAGTTCGTCCCGTTCAGCGTGCGAAGCTGGGCCTCGGGGATCGCGAGGTTCGAGCGTGCTGCGGCATACTCGCCGTAGCCCGCACCGCGCGGAATGAGCAGGTTGAAGGTGTCGCATCCGCCCGACATGAAGACGCAGACGAGCGTCTTCCGCTGTGTGCCAAAGCCGCCCTGCGCGGCGGCATGGTTTGCCATCGTCAGGTTCAGCAGCGTCGAGAGCACCGAAGTCGAGCCGATCGCGGCACA
Organism: Luteolibacter flavescens; assembly: GCF_025950085.1. Lineage (NCBI taxonomy): Bacteria > Pseudomonadati > Verrucomicrobiota > Verrucomicrobiia > Verrucomicrobiales > Verrucomicrobiaceae > Neoluteolibacter > Neoluteolibacter flavescens. The sequence continues at coordinate 144,152 of NZ_JAPDDS010000003.1, read as the reverse complement.
ACTGGCTTCTCCGAGAAATTTGCGGCGGTTCATGGCGGATGTCAGCGTTGGATCGATCCTTCCGGGCAGGTCATGGCGGTCCACACCGCGAGGGCGACTCGTTCCTTCGGCGCGATATTCGGCTGGGAAATCGCGGTGAGCAGCGCGGCGCGCGTGCGTGCCGTCATGCTGCCGGAGCAGACGAGGAGATTCACGTGATCCACCAGCGCGGCAGGATTCTCGGCCAGCAGCAGGGTGGCCGAGTAGTCGAGCGGATACCACCATTCGTAGGAGGAGCGGAAGCCGCGGCGGAGATACTCCCACATCAGGTTCGGGTAGGAGATGGACGAGTAGGTGTCCACGATCTGGAAGCCCGGGCTCAAGAGGCCCGCATTCCGGATCTCGCCCGGTGCCTGATAGACGGGCGTGTAGAAATTGAACACGCTCGGCGAGTTCATCGGCTCCTGTTTACTGTAGCCGTAGTAGGTGTCCGTCCAGTTCCACCAGACGAAGTCGGGATGGGTGTCGGCCAGCTTGAAGAGCCTGCCGAGGTGCATCGTCTTCACGACCGGTTCGCGCACCTTGCCAAAGCCGGGCGAGAGCGGCTGCTCGCGTGCCTCGGGATCGAGCAGGATGGCCTTCACCACGGCGCCGAGATTGCCGCGCTTGCCGCTGCCGTCGTTCACGAAGACGTCCTGCACGCGCCGGATGTAGGCGGGGGTGGGATTGTCAGTGACGAGGAACTGGATGAGCTGCCGCGAGACGAAGGGCGGGGTGTTCGGATGGCGGAAGAGCGAGTCCACGGCATCGCGCACGTCTTGCAGGCCATTGCCCTCGGTCACCTCGCGAGGCGGCACCACGAAGCCGTGGAGCAGCTTCTTCGAGTCGAAGTCATGGCGGTCCGCATGCATCACCATCGGCTTTGTGAAATGGTCGTCCGCCCAGCCGCCGCCACCCCATCCGTAGGGCGAGTCGTAGTAGAGGCCGGTGAAGACGCGGGCGAATTCCGTGATGTGGCCGTTGTCGTAGGTCGGGATCGGCTCGCCCTGGGAGTCGAGCTTGCGGCTGCCATCGGCATTGAGCTCCCACAGGCCGATGGTGAAGAGCTGCATCAGCTCGCGCGCGAAATTCTCATCCGGGTAGCGAGGGATGCTAGGGTCGGCCTTCTGGTTGCCCGCGTGGCTCAGGTAGGCACCCATCGCCGGGTGCATCGCGATCTCTAACAGGAGATCGCCGTAGTCGCCCAGCGCGTGGCGGAGCAGCGTGTCGTAGTAATTGGTGATGGCCTCGGGCTTCTCCTCCAGATTCGCATCGCGGCGCGAGACCACGAGGATCTGCGAGAGGGCGAAGGCGACGCGCTGCCTGAGCTGGTCCTCGCCCGCGATCGCCGCGCGGGCGAAGGGTGTGGTGGCGTTGTTGCCGAAGAGGAACTTGTCGAGTTCGTTGTAGTTGTAGGTGTGGTCGATGTGCGCGCCGGCGGCGTCACGCTTCACCTCGCGGATGTAGGGCGTGTGGTAGGTGGCGGGCAGCGCGAGCTGTTCCTCGATCCAGCCCGCGTAGCCGAGTAGCCGGACCTTCGTGATGTCGTCCGGCGTGGGGCCGAAGGTGGATTGCATCAGAAAGCGCGAGGCATTGACGGGCGACGGCGTGGCGGGAGCGCTCGACCCCGGCATCCTGCCTGTCGGCGAGGCTCCCTGAATTTTGTCGAGAAGTGCGAGTGCATCCCCGGAAAGCGTCTGGCCATTCGCGCGGACGAGTGGCTGCGAGAGCGAGTTGGTGGAGCTGCTCGATGATCCCAGCACCATCGCCTCCACCCAGTCTTCCACACCGTCGCCATCGGAATCCTTCGGTGTGATGGATGCGCGGTAGTAATTCCTATCCGCAGGCAAGGAAGCTGCCGGGATGGTCAACTGACGCCGCCCTCCCACGATGGCGGACGCGGGCAAGCCGGTAGCGCTCTGCCATCCGGCCAATGTCGGGCTGCTCTCAATGTCGTAGGCCTTCAATGGCAAGTCGGTCCACGACAGCACGAGGTCATCGCCATCGCGCCACGATCTCATGTCGAGCTTCGACGATGGATCGTCGGGGTCGGTGCCCGCTTCGCTCTCCTCCAGATTGGTCATGCCGTCGCCGTCGTCATCGGCATGTGGATGGCGCGTGCCGCCGCCGGACCAGAGCACCCATGCATCGGAGAGCCCGTCGCCATCGAGGTCGGCGATGTTGCCGGTGAAATTGAACCAAGCGGGCTTGCTCGCCGCGGAGAGAGGATCGGTGCCGTGCAGCAGTTCCACCGAGTCTGATGCGCCGTCGCCATCGCTGTCGGCGTTGTGCGGATTCGTGCCGACGAGATATTCCTTGAGGTTGCTCAGGCCGTCGTTGTCCGCGTCCTGCGCGGCATCGGCGGCGCTGTTGATGTTGAAGGAATGGGTTGCTTCCCATGCGTCCGGCATCCCGTCGTTGTCGGTATCGGCGATGCCGAGCGGCGTCGGGCTGATGTAGGTTTTCACGCCCGTTTCCGACACGATATTGACCCTCGCGGTCTTCCCTGCCGAATTCGACCACACCGTGGTGCCGCTGAGAATGGTCGGCTCCATGGCCTGCGCGCCGGACCACGTCTGGGTGGCGATCGGCACGGGGCTGGCTGGATTTGTGAGATCCGCGATCAGGAAATTCAGCGTCCAGGCATTCACTGCCGGATCCGGCCGGGTGGCGGTGAATTGCATGCGCAGCGGCTTCGTGTCGTCCATCGTGCCGACGCCGCTGAAGCCGAAGTCCCGCGAACGGTCGGCAGGTGGATTGGCCCAATCACTGCCCCAGAAGCCCGCGTCTGCCTTCGATGGATTGTCCGGGATCTCCGCTACTCGGAAGAGGCCCTCGATGCAGCGGAAGCGATACGTCACGCGGCCATCCCGATAGCGCAGGCCGATGCCGACGGACTTGTTGGAACTGCCCTGATGCACCTGGGCCACCGCTTCGCAGAGCATGGTGTCGCTGCCATCCAGCGCGCCGAGCATCGACTGCGGGTGATTCCAGATCACCCGGAGATTGTCGATGCGCCACGTCCAGGTGCGGGTGTCGGCATTCCAAGTCGGCGCAGGCGCTGGCACGCTGCTGGCCGACATCGGGTCCGATCCCGCGGCCCGTTCGTCGGCATCATCGTAGCCGTCGTTGTCGCTGTCCGCATCGTCGGGCAGGGAAGGGAAGGGTGAGCCGTTCACCTCGTCGCCATCGAGCAAGCCGTCGCCATCGCGGTCGGGATTGAGAGGGGCGGCATCGGCTCCGTCAGGGATGCCGTCGCGGTCGCTGTCCGGGTGATGCAGGTCGGTGCCGGTGGCGAGTTCCGCCGCATTCGAGAGTCCGTCTCCGTCCGCATCCGCGGTGGCATCGGGCACGGCGGGGTTCAGCCGGTGCTCCACCTCGATGGCGTCCTTGATTCCGTCGCCATCGGTGTCCGTCCCGGTGTCGATGATCTGGATGCCGTGGATGCCGGCGTAGGATCCATAGTTGTTCGTCACCACGGCGCCACCGTTGCCCGGGGCGGGCGGGAGGGGGGGCAGCGAGGTCAGCGTGATGGTCTGGTTCGCTCCTCCGAGATTCCGGTAGCGGACGTAGTTCCCGGACTGGGGCGTGGTGGTCGAGGTGACTTCCTTGAATCCGCGAAAAGGTGGCTCCGATGCCGAGATCAGGTAGCGGCTGCTCGCCGCATCACCCTGGCGCGAGACCACCGCGCGCGAGCCGGGATAGATGTATCCCGCGTACACGAGCAGGTCGTAGGTCGCATACGGGATGCCGGTCAGCGTCACGGATGCGGGCGTGTTGATCACCGTGGTGGCGACGTTGTTCGAGTTGATCGTGCCGGTCCGCTGGGTGCGCAGCATTCCGGAGAAAAGCCGCTCGTCGCTGACGCCCTTGTGAAGCCCCGGATTGGCGAAGTGGTAGCTCCAGTTCGCCGCGACCGCCGTTGCCTGACCGCGGTGGTTCTTCAATCCGGTCTGGCTTCCCGTCAAAACGATGCCGTCCGATTGCCACTGGCTCAGCGGCGGCGAGGCATTCCAGTGGGGAAAGCGGAAGTAGCCCGCGGGATCGCCGGATGGCAGCACGGCGGCTTGATGGGACTCGGCGATGAATTGCAGGCCGATCGCCCCGGGGAAATCGAAGGGCTTGGACGCCACCGAGTTTGGATTGGTGCCCTGCTCGATCTCGATGTTGTCCGGGTAGCCATCGCCATCGGTGTCGGCGAGCAGCGGACTCGTGGTCGTTTCGTCGCCGTCGGGAATCCCGTCGCCATCGGTGTCGCGGAGCAGGGGATTCGTGCCGAGCGCGATCTCGGCGGAGTCGGAGATCCCGTCGTTGTCGGTGTCCGCGTTGGTGGGATTCGTTCCGGCGATGAATTCTTGGAGCGTGGTCCGTCCGTCGCCATCGGGATCGGCCGCGGCGTCGGTCGGGTCGCTGTCGCTGAGGCCAAAGGCCTCCTCATACCAGAGCGGCAGCCCGTCACTGTCCGCATCCGCCATCCCGGTCAGATCGTGATCGAGCTGCAAGTAGTCAAAGCTGATGGTCCCGCCCGTGATACCGCCGGTGCGCTCGATCTGGATGACATTCGCTCCCGCGACGGCATTCACCGATGAGGCAGGAAAAGTCACTTCCAGGGTGCGGTTCCACGTGATCGCCGGGTAGCTGCCGACCGGGCGGCCATTCATCGTGATAGCGATGTCATGCGTGCCAAATCCAACCGCCGAGGAGCCGCCCCACAGCAGGTCCACCGTCAGCTTCAGCCGCGACGATGACGATGCCTGGGCCGCGGTGAGCGGGAAGTGGATGCGGGTGCGCGGGTCATTCGACACCACCCCGCGCTGGAGATTTGTCAGCGGCTCGCCCGCCACCTCGCCGAATCCGGGGTAGGTGCCGGGGCGGTAGTAGTCGTCATCGCGCGCGGTCGGCGAGCCGGGGGCCGCATTCGAGTTCCAAGTCGGACTGCCGAATTCATTCGGGTTCCCATTGTTCTCGCCGAGTCGCCAGATCGCCTGGAAGGCGGGAGTCGTCGCTGCTCCTGCGGTCTGGCCGAGTGCCAGGAGGACCGGAAGTGCGGGCAGGCGTAAGGAGAACCGCGACATGATCGCGCGAATCCTTCACAAATCCGGATCAATTGCAAACCTGCGATTTCGTGACGTCCGGAACCATTGCGGTGCCTTGGATTCCGGTCGTCGCTCACCCAAGGGTCAGCGTCACCGGGCAGTGATCCGAGCCGGTGACGTGCGGCATGATGGCGGCGTCCTTCACGCTGCCGAGGATGCCCTGGGTCACGCCGAAGTAGTCGATGCGCCACCCCACGTTGTTCGCGCGGGCACCGCCGCGGAAGCTCCACCACGAGTAGGCTCCCGCCTTGTCCGGGTAGAAATGGCGGAAAGTGTCGTGGAATCCGCTGCCGAGCAGCTTCGTGAAGCCCGCCCGCTCCTCGTCGCTGAAGCCGGCGCTCTTCCGGTTTTCCCTGGGCCGCGCGAGGTCGATCTCGTTGTGCGCGACATTCAGGTCGCCGCAGAAAATCACCGGCTTCCCGGAGGTCTCCAGCGCCAGCAGGTAGAGGCGGAAGGCCTCGTCCCAGAGCATGCGGTAGGGCAGGCGGCGCAGCTCATCCTGTGAATTCGGCGTGTAAACATTCACCAGGTGGAAGTCGGGATACTCCAGCGTGAGCACCCGGCCCTCGCGGTCGTGGTCCTCGATGCCCATGCCGTGCTTCACGGAAATCGGCTGCTCGCGGGTGAAGACCGCCACGCCGGAGTAGCCGGGCTTTTCCGCGGAATTCCAGTAGGCGTGGTAGCCGCCGAACTCCAGCGGCAGCGCCACCTGTGTCTCGCGGGCCTTGGTCTCCTGGAGGCAGAGGATCTCCGGGCGCTCGGTGGCGACGAATTCGGGCAGGCCCTTTCCGAGGGTGGCGCGGATACCGTTGACGTTCCAGGAAACGAGTTTCACGTGGCCAGCAAGCCGGAAGCCGCCCGGGGAGGCAACCCCGGAAACACCTTGAAATTGATTGGCCAAGCCGCCCGGACGCGTTAGGGTCCGCGCCCCGAGCGGGACGATATGGCTGTCGAAGGACTAGAATTGGCAAAGGCGTGCGCGAAAGCCGCGGACGATATCCAAGCGGACAAGATCCGCGTGTGGGACCTCCGCGGTCTGTCGAATCTGACCGACTACATGGTCGTCTGTTCCGGCACCTCGATGCCCCACTTGCGCGCCGTCCTCCGTGACGTCCGCGGCACCGTGGAGGAGATCCATGGCGCGAAACCGGCAAATGCCGAGGGCAACGCGGACACCAAGTGGGTCGTCTTGGATTACATCGACGTGATGGTCCACGTGATGCACGAGGAACTGCGCGAATACTACGGACTGGAAGACCTCTGGGCGGACGCCAAGGAGATCGACTGGAAGTGAAGTGACTCCCGGCCGGGGTGAATGCCACCTTCGGCCTTGCCTCCGGGCAGATCCCGTTTTCTGTCTCGGTGCGTGCGCATCGAGATCCTGACGACCGGTACGGAGTTGCTCCTGGGGAAAGTCCTGAACACCCACGGCAAGTGGTTCGGCGAGGAGCTTTTCAAGCTGGGCATGCGCATCCAGCGCCTGACCACGGTGCCGGATGGCGATGCTATCACCGACGCTCTCCGCGAATGCGTTTCCCGCGCCGACGCGGTCATCGTCACCGGTGGCCTCGGCCCCACGAGCGATGACCTGACGCGCGAGGCGACGTCCGAGGTGCTGGGCATCGAGCTCATCGAGGACGAGGCGGCGATCCGTTCGCTGGAGGCCTTTTTCGCCGCGCGGAACAAGGTGATGGCGGACTCGAACCGCAAGCAGGCACAGGTGCCCGTGGGCGCGGATGTGCTGCCAAATCCCAATGGCACCGCCCCGGGGCTCTACATCCCACCCCGGCTGAATGGCGCGGCGAATTGTGCGGTCTTCCTTTTGCCCGGGCCGCCCCGGGAGCTCTATCCGATGTTCCGCACCGAGGTCGCGCCGCGCTTGATCGGCCTGGCAGGTCTCTCGATGCCGCCCGGGCTTCTCGAAATGAAGATCGCGGGGGTGGGGGAGAGCGACCTGCAGCAGGAGATCGATGCAGAGCTGGCCGTCATCCCCGGGCTGGAGGTCGGCTACTGCGCGCGCGTCGGCGAGGTGGACTTGCGCTTGATCGGGGAGCCTCCGGCGATTGCCGCGGGCCGCGCGATCGCGATGGCGAAGTTCGCGAGAAACATCTTTTCCGAAGACGGCTCGTCGCTGGAGGCCACGGTCGTGCGGCAGGCCATCGAGCGCCGTCTGAAGCTGGCCACGGCGGAGAGCTGCACCGGCGGTCTGGTGGCGAACCGGCTCACGGACGTCCCCGGCAGCAGCGCTGTTTTCACCCATGGCTTCGTCACCTATGCGAATGAGGCGAAGCGCGATGTGCTGGGGGTTCCGCAGGAGCTTCTGGATGTCCACGGTGCGGTGAGCGAGCCTGTCGCGAAGGCGATGGCCGAGGGTGCCCTGCGGGTGAGCGGTGCGGACATCGCGGTCGCCGTCACGGGAATCGCAGGGCCGGATGGCGGCACCCCGGAGAAGCCGGTCGGCACCGTTTTCCTCGCTTGGGCCGCGAAGGGCCGCGAGACGCTGTGTGTCCGCCAGATCCATCCGCGGAATCGCAAGGACTTCAAGCTGGCGGTCAGCCAGGCGGCCCTCGACGGCATCCGCCGGGTGGCCGGTGGTGCTGCGGGTGACTCCAATCCGTGAGCGGATTTATCCTTCCGGGAAAGCGATCTGCCGCTAGATTCCCGGTTGCCATGTCCGAGTCGTCGCCGCCTCCCATCCCCCGCAAGAAGTCCTGTCTCGTCCCCGTGCTGATCGGCATCATCGCCGTCTTGCTCGTGGGCATCGGTCTGGTCTGGTGGACGAATCGCCCGATCAAGCCGGTGCAGCTCAGCGCCGAGGAGAAGGCGGTGGTGCAGCAAAAGGTGGAGGCGATCCAGCAGGTGGAAGGACCCGCCGAGCCGACCTACGAGAAAGGTAAGAAGGAGATCGTGCTCACCGAGCGCGAGCTGAATGGGCTGCTCAACGAGCACACCACGCTCGGCGAGAAGCTGAAGCTGGAGCTCGCCACCGACGCCGTCCACGCGCGCTACGAGGCCGACCTCGATCCCGACATGCCGGTGGTCGGGGGCAAGAAACTCAAGGCCCGCGCCCGCTTCATCGTGAAGACCACCGAAGGCATCCCCAGCCTCGTCCTCGACGACTTCACCCTCTGGGGCGTCTCCCTGCCAAATGACTGGCTCGGTCAGCTCAAGGGCAAGGACATCCTCGGCGAAATCCTCGGTGCGAAAGGCGGCAAGGTCGCCGGGATCGAGGAGATGAAGGTTTCCTCCGGCGAACTGACGATCAAGTTGAAGGAGTAGTAGTCCGGCACGAAGTGTCCGTGGGGAATGCAGGAAGGAAACGAAAAACGGCGGACTGGAAAGCCCGCCGTTTTGTTAGAAGGTGAGTTCTGCGGCAAGATGCCGCAGCCACTATTTCAGCGCTCGTCGATCGGCGTGATCGCCAGCGGGCCCTGCTCGCCGGTGTAGAGGGTCAGCGGGCGATAGAGGCGGTTGTCGCGGAGCTGTTCCAGCACCTGCGCGGTCCAGCCGGAGGCACGGGCGATGGCGAAGATGGGGGTGAAGAGATCCGTCGGGATGCCCAGCGAGTAGTAAACGGTGGCCGAGTAGAAATCGACGTTCGCATTGAGACCCTTGCGCTCGCGCATGATCTCGGCAATGCGCTCGGACATCTGGATCCACTTCGGCTCGCCGAGTTCCTCGGTGAGCTGCACGGCCAGCTTGCGGAGGTGCGGTGCACGGGGGTCGAGCACCTTGTAGACGCGGTGGCCGATGCCCATGATCTTCTCCTTGCGGGTGAGCTTGTCTTCCACCCAGTCGTCCACCTTCGAGAGCTCGCCGATGCCCTGGAGCATGTGGATCACGCCTTCATTCGCACCGCCGTGGAGCGGGCCCTTCAGCGTGCCGATGGCCGAGGTGATGGCGGAGTACATGTCCGACAGCGTGGCGACGGTGACGCGGGCGGAGAAGGTGGACGCATTCATGCCGTGGTCGGCATGAAGGGTCAGCGCGACGTCCAGCGTGCGGGTGGCGACGTCCGTCGGCGTCTCACCGGTGATGAGGTAGAGGAAGTGTCCGGCTTCGCTGAGGTCGGTGCGGATGGCCGGCAGCTCAAGGCCCTGGCGGAAGCGGTGGAAGGCGGCGACGATGATCGGAATCTTCGCACAAATCGAAAGCGCGATGGCCGCGTCCTTCTCAAGGTCCGGCGTGCCGATGGTCGCGCGCTTGTCATACAGGCCGAGCATGGAGACCGCCGTGCGGGTCACATCCATCGGGTTCGCGTCCTTGGGCGCGGCCTTCAGGAAGTCGATCAGGCCGTCCGGCAGGCTGCGCTCGGCGCGCAGGCTGGCCTCCACTTCCGCGAGCTGGGCGCGGGTCGGAAGCGCACCGCGATGAAGCAGGTAAACGACTTCTTCGTAGGAGCAGTTTTCGACCAGATCTTCGATGCTGTAACCGAGGTAGCTCAGGCGGCCTTCGGCGCCCTCCACGTTGCTGAGAGCGGATTCATTGGCGATGACTCCTTCGAGGCCTTTGGCGTAGTCGGTCATGGAAAATCAGGGGTTACGGGTGCGGAATTTGTACGGAAGAAAGCGGTTTGGTTGGGGGGCTGGCAAGGGGAGAATCCACGCTGAGGCAGAATGGCCTGAAGTATCAATGATTCCGGAAGGTTTGCGGGTTGCGGAACTGGTGGATTTCCGGATGCTCGGGCCGTGCCGGAGACCGCCCGACTGTTCATCGAAAGCAGCACCGCCAGAGCTTCGCTTGCCCTGCTGAGGGGCGCGGATATCGTGTTTCAGGAGACTTTCACCGGGGACCGTAGCCACAATGCCCTGCTCTTCGATCCCTTGGAGCGGGCGCTTGCCTGTTTGAATCAGGGTGAAGCCCTCGCCGAGATCGTCATCGGCACCGGCCCCGGCAGCTACAGCGGCACCCGTGTGGGGATCGCCGCGGGCCAGGGTGTGGCCTTGGTCCACGGCTGCCCGGCCATCGGGCTCAGTTCGCTGCTCGCGGTGCCATCCGCGCGGGCGGGGGCGCTGGCCGTCGGGGATGCCCGGCGCGGCAGCGCATGGCGGGCGGGCTACGGCCAGGAGCCGGTGCTCTGCGACGTGGACACCTTGGCCAATGAGATTCGCGGGGTGCTGGGTGCCGGGCTGCCAGTGTATTCCCTGGAGTCCGTGGCAAAGGTCGGCCTGCCCGAGGATCTGGCCTCGCAGGTGACCACCGAGCAACCGACCGCCGCGCAACTCGCGAAGGCGTGGCTCGCTCTTCCCGCGGAAGATCGCGCGAGACTGGCCGCCCAGCCCGTGCAGCCGGCCTACCTGCGCCCGCCGCACGTCACGGAGGCAAAGGGCGGGCACCCGCTGCTACGCCGATAGCCGCTTCCACGCCGTTACCATCGAGGCCGTCCACTGGAACTTCCTCGCGGTCTCGCGGATCAGGAATGGCTCGTCAGCCACCGAGATCAGCTCGAAGGCACCGCCGAGCCTTTCCCGCAGCCAATCCAGCGTGCTGCCCTGCGGCCAATTTTCCGGCGGAGTGTATTCGCCGAGCCAGGTGCACGGCGTCGCGATGACCAATTCGCCCCCCGGGCGCACCAGCGCGGGCAGGCGTTCCAGAAGACGGTCCGGCTCGGTCAGACGGCAGAGCAGGTTGGCCGCATGCACCCGGTCGAAGCTTCCGAGATCCGCCCGCAGGTCCATCGCGTCGCCGGTCTCAAAGCTCACCTCGTTTGCTGGCAGTCCGTCCGGCAGTTTGGCGATGAGCTGGGTCCGCTGATGCCCCTCGTCGAGCCTTTGGTAGGATAGGGGGGCATCGATCATCGCCGCGGCTGCACGGATGAAATTCTGCGAGAAATCGATTCCCACCGTTAGGGCTGAACTACGGGACAGCTCATAGGTCGAGCGGCCCACCGCGCAGCCCAGGTCCAGCGTGCTTTCCACGCTACCGGGGGAGAAATGGCGCGTCGTCCGCACGGCGAAGTCCAGCGCCTCCCGCATTCCGTCCGGAGCCGATGCGGGGAGGATATCCTCCGCGCTGCCGTAGTGGAAAAGCAGGTATTCCCCGAGCAAACGCTCGGTTTCGTAGGGATTCGGATTTGTGCTCAAGTGACCGGGGCGTGATGGAGGCGTGGGCAATCCATCGCCTCTCCCCGGGATTAGCCAAGTGATAAAGCGGGAATGCAGCGGCTAGCGGCTTTCCACCGGTCGCGTGAAGACCCAGCCGCGCGCCGCGAGGAAGGTCCCGCAGGCGACCGCCAGCAGGACGATGGCGAGCGCCACCCGGTAGTCGAGCGGCGTGAATGCCAGCAGGCCGGCGTAGAGCACTTCATTCATGGCAAAGCCGGCCAGAGAGACGCCGAGCATTCGCCCATACTCCCGCGATCCGCCGCGCCTGCGGAAGGTCCATCCACGATGACCGTAGTAGCTCACGTGGAATGCCGCAGCGAATCCCGCGACATTTGCCACCAGCGGGAGTATCCCGGCGGGAACGAGTGCGGACACCACCACGAGATGCACCGCCGAGGCGGCCACTCCCACGCAGCCGAAGCGGACCAACTGACCCGGCAGGCTCATGATCCGTGTCCGGTGTCGCTGCCGAATCCATGGCGCTCCGCCACGACGTAGTTCGGCCGGCCCTTCACCTCGGTGAAGATGCGCGCGACATACTCGCCGAGGATGCCGATCGACAGGAGTTGCACGCCGCCGAGGAATGAGACCGCCACGGCCAGCGTCGCCCAGCCCGGGACATCCGTGCCACGCAGCAGCGTGCGGGTGATGATGAATCCGGCGTAAAGCAGCGAGCACCCTGAGATCAGCGCGCCCATCGCCACCCACAGCCGCAGCGGGAAGGCGGAGAAGGATGTGAGCCCGGTCATGGCCAGGTCGAAGAGACGGGAGAAGTTGAACTTTGACGTGCCCGCGTGTCTCTCGCCGTAGGTGAAGGGCACGGCCTTCGAGCGGAAGCCGACCCAGTGGTAGAGGCCCTTCATGAAGCGGCTGCGCTCCGGCATTTCCTTCAGCGCCGTGACCACGCGGCGGTCCAGCAGCCGGAAGTCGCCCGCGTCCGCGGGGATGTCCACGGACGACCAGCGGCTGAGCAACCGGTAGAAGCTGCGGCTGAGAAAGCGCCGCACCGGCGGGTCGGTATCGCGATTCGTCCGCAGGCCATAGACCATGTCGTAGCCTTGCTGCCACTGGCGGATGAATTCGTCGATGACGTGGAAGGGTTGCTGGAAGTCCGCATCGATGATCACCACCACCTCGCCGGATGCCTCCTCCAGCCCGGCGCTGATGGCGGCTTCCTTTCCAAAGTTCCGCGACAGGGAAAGCAGGCGGATCGGCAGGCCACCGGATGCCGCGATGACTTCCAGCCCGGTGCCATCCCGGCTGCCGTCGTCCACCACGATGACATCGTAGCGCGAGGTGAGGCCCGCGAGGTGATCGCAGAGGCCGTTGAGGAATCCCGCGATGCCCTCGGCTTCGTTGAAGGCGGGGACGATGCAGGTGATGGAGGGTCGCACGGTGCCGGTGGCGGGTGCGGCGGGGACCGGGAAAGCGATGGTCTTCATGTCAGTGACGTCAGTTGCCGATGGGCGAGGTTCGGGATGGATCGATGCCGGCCATGTCCGGCAGGTCGGTGCGTTCGACGTAGAGGGATGGTCCGGGGCCCCATGAGGCCACGGGCACGAGCCGTCGCCGGACCCGTGGTGGCACGAGCGGCATCCAGTAGGACGGCAGGGCGACGAAGGTACGCCCGGGGGTATCGAGGTGCTTCGCGATGTTCTCGGCCGAGGTGGTGTGGTCGATCCCGCCCTCGGTGTAGAATTCCGCGGAGTATTTACGAGGTCCGTAGTAGATCAGCCGGTCGCCGGGCTCGCGTTCCTTTTCAAAGCGGCGGATTAGCGTCCGCTCGGATCGCTTCGGCGAGAACTCCGGGAAGAAGATCGACATCACCATCACCGTTCCCACGATGGCGAGGGTGATGCTTGCCGAGACCGGGGCGAATGGCGGGGTGTCCTCCTCTTTCGCTACCGCGTTTCTCCTCTGCGCATGCATTCCGGCCAGCAGGATCGCCAGCGCGGGCAAGGCGGGCAGCGGATAGGTTGCGATGATGTTCCGCGCGGGCGTGAAGAAGGCGACCGGCCAGATCATCCACAGCAGCCAGTAGAGGCCGCGGCCATTGTGGGCCATCGCCCACCGGCGGGATGCGCGCCAGCCGGCGGGCCTGGCACGGAGCAGCCCGAGGCACCACGGGAAGGCTCCGAGAAGCAGGAATATCCAGATGGTGCCTGGCATCACCGGATGGGCATTTCCATAGAGATCCCCCTGCCAGCCGCGCACCGTGAAGCGCATCCAGTGTTCGCCGATCAGGAAGTAGTTCAGGAATCCCGGGGTCTTTTGCTCCGCGGCGACATACCACGGCAGGGCCAGCGCGAGCATCAGGATCGTGCCGGTGACCCATGGCAGGGCTTCCCGCGTTGCCCGCCATCGACCTGTTAGAACGATCCACCCCACGATAGGTGGCAGCGCGATCACCAACACCAGCGGCCCTTTCGCCAATAGCCCGATGGCCAGCCCCACGAAGACGCCATAGCCGCGCCACCTTGGTCCGCCGCGCGTCGCACTGCGGAAGCAGACCATCGTCAGCGTCGTTCCCATCAGCAGCGCGAGGTCCGTCATGACCGCTGCGGAGCAGTAGAAGAAGAGCGGCATGCCGGTGAGGACTGCGGCCGCGGTCCAGCCCGCTCCCTTGCCAAACTCCCGCCGCGCTGCATCCGCCACCAGCGCCAGCACTCCGAGCGCCCCGATGAAGATGAAGATCCGCGAGCCGAATTCATTCACGCCGAAAAGCTCGATGCCCAGCGCCGACATCCACGTGGAAAGCGGCGGCTTGGCCCAGAAGGGCACGCCGTAGTCGAACTGTGGTGTGATCCAGTCGCCGGTCTCCACCATCTTGCGGGCGATCTCCGCATAGCGCGCCTCGGAGGGATCGGTGTGAGGGGCGACGATCAGCAGGACAAAACGGCAGGCGAGCAACACCGCCAGCAGCACGGGCGGTGAGAACAATCTACGGGCAAACGCGGGCATCTGCCCGTGGTGGTAGCAGTCCCATCATGAGAATCCGGTGAGAGCCGCGAGATTCCCTTTCACTCCATCGCGCGCGGGAGCACGAGGGTGAAGCGGATCCAGTCGCTCCCTGCGTCGGCGACCAGCATGCCGCCCATGGCATGCGCGGCATCCCGGCTGAGCGTGAGCCCGATGCCGAGGTGGGAGGCAGCGTCGTGTCTTGATGATTCCTCGCGGAAAAGCGGCTCGAACAAGCGCTCGGGCTCGTCCTTCAAGTCGCACGAGGGATTGGTCATGGAGACCTCTACCCCGCGTGTGGTGAGATTCGCCGATAGCAGGATCACGCCGCCGCTCGCGTAGGAGACCGCGTTGTCGAGGAGGTTGTTGAAGATGATCTTCACCAGTGCGGGATCTGCCGTGGCGAGCAGGGGCGCATTGTTGATGTCGTCTTTCAGTTCCAGTTTCCGCTCGCGGATTCTTTCGATGAATGTTGCGGCACGTTCACGCAGCAGCTTGGCCAGGTCCACGGTTTCACGGGATGCAGGCGCGGCCGGTTGGCCGATGCGGGCGAGTGCCGAGAGGCGCTTCACGAGTTCGCTGAGTTCGGCAGCAGTGGTCTGGCATGTCACCAGATGGGCGGCGTAGGCGGCTGCGTCGCGTGGCTGGGAGAGTGCCAGATCCGTGGTGGCCCGCAGCCCGGCGATGGGCGTGCGAAGCTCGTGCGCGGCGTGACGGATGAAGTCCCGCTCGCGTCGTCGGATGGCGGCCACGCGTTCCAGCAGGAGATTGAAATGAGTGGCCAGCCCGGTGAGTTCCGAGGGTAGTGCCTCTGGCAGTTCGAGCGCTTCATCGAGCTGATGCTCGGCCCGTTCCTGCACCTGAGAGGCAAGCTGGTGGATCGGCAGCAGCGACGAGCGGATCGCCCGCTCGATCAGCACGAAGCCCAGCCCTAGGGTCAGCAGGCATCCCGCGCCGAGGATCCAGCGGAGCCTGCCCAGCGACCGGTGGACGGATTCCGCATCGCGGGCCACGACCAGGATCTGTGGAAGCGTTTGCGGATCGATGATATTCCCTCGCTCGGCCATCGCCTGCTTCTCATCATCCAGAACGAAGGGATAGATCCTCAGCCCGATCGCCCGGGCGTGGTGGCCGTCGGACAATTGGATGCCGCGCAGCAGCGGTGCTCCGTCCACCCCGCTGAACCTGGGCAGGTCCCTGCGACGCAGCGCCGGCGAGCGGGTGGTGGTTCCGTTCGTTTCGTCCCAGAATTGGAAAAGCGCACCCTCGATCAAGGACTGGTTGGTGCCCAGCCCCTCCTGCCATTCGTAGGTGATCGCCTCGTCTTCAAGTTCGACCTGGTTCGCGAGGATGGATGCGGTCTCGCGGATCGAGTCGTCGAGTTCGCTGTAGAGGCTTTCCCTCACCAGCAGATAGACCCCGGCGGCGAGGACGGCGGAGAGCACGCCGATACCGAGGCCGCAGCGGATCAGAAGCGCTCGCCGGATGGACGGGGAAGTCATGGTGGGGGCGATTCGATCACGTAACCTTGGCCTCGTCGCGTCTGGATGAGGTCCGGCAGATCACCTGCATTGAGCTTCTTCCTCAGGTAGCCGACATAGACGTCCACCGCATTGCTGCTGCCGCCGCTGCCGTCCTCGAAGACATGCTCCCAGATGTCCGCGCGCGCGACGACTTCCCCATGCCGATAGGCGAGGTATTCCAGGAGGCGATACTCAAGCGCGGTTAGTTCCACCGCGCGATCTGCCCGCTTCACGGCACGTCGTGCGGGGTCGATCTCCAGATCGCCGATCGTGATCAGCGGGGATTTCCTGCCAAAGCTCCGGCGCAGCAGCGCACGCGTCCTCGCCAATGCCTCGGCAAGTGCGAAGGGCTTTACCAGATAGTCGTCGGCACCGGCGTCGAGCGCTTCCAGGCGATCCTCCAAGCCATCGCGAGCGCTGATGACGAGGATGTGGATGGGATTCGCCTGCGCACGCAGCCGCCGGAGGATGGTCATGCCGTCCACGCCGGGCAGCATCAGGTCCAGGATCACCAGGTCATACTCGCTGCCCTCGGCGGCCCACAGGCCCTCCTCGCCCTTCGCCTCGCTGTCCACGAGGTAGCCTGCCTCGCGGAGGAACTGGCAAAGTCCCTCGCGCAGGGCGGGGTGATCCTCGATGACTAACAGGCGCATGCAATCGTCATGAAAGCAGGTGGCGGGGCCTCCGGGCAATGGCGGATTTTCTCATGAATCTCTCATGGTCGGTCTGATAGGCCACAGGCGGGTGGGACTTCTTCCACGATAAAAATCCGCCAACTGAACCTCTCTCATCAATTTCTAATGATCCTGCTGCTAGCTTGGGGGCGGAACAGTGAATGTCCCTGAAGATGGCGGATTGAAAGCACCCGCCATCGGTCAGCGACCGGCATCCTCCCCGGGGGGGGAGGATGCCCCCTCCTTTTCCTTTCCCCGGTCCACGAGCTGGCGCAGCAGCTCGGTTTGGATCGTCTGGATCTCCAGCAAGCGTTCGCCGTGGTGGTGCAGCAGGTGATCCAGTTTTTCGTGCAGGTGGCGGATCTCCAGTTCGGCCTTCAGATTGATCTGGTAGTCCTGCTCGGCACGCTTGCGGTCGCGGGCCTCGCCGCGGTTTTGGCTCATCATGATCACCGGCGCTTGGAAGGCGGCGAGGCAGGAGAGCAGCAGATTCAGCAGGATGAAGGGGTAGGGGTCCGGCTGCTTGGTCGTGAGGATGACCACGTTTAGCAGGATCCATCCGAAGATGAACGTCGCGAAGATGATGATGAATTTCCAACTGCCGCCGAAGCTCGCGATGCGGTCCGCGAGCCTGTCGCCAAAGCTCCGCGTGGACAGCTCCTCGGTATCGTCCGGGTGCTCCGAGATCACCTCGTGCTCGCGGATGCTTTCGATGACATTTCGCTCGAGGTCGGTGATCTCGCCGATCTCCTCGCTCAGTGCTTCTTCAACAAATGCGGCTTTCAGCTCCGGCAGGATGTCCCGCGAGATGCATTCATCATCGGAGAGTTCGGGATGCTTTTTCCGGATGAAGGCAAGCAGCGACGGACGGAGGGACGCACACGGGATGCAGTCGCTGGCGGCCACCGTCTTTCCGGAGATGGCACAGGTGCGGTTGTCGCTGGGATCGGTCATGGGAGAGGGTGAGGGTCAGCTTTTCGAGAGGGTCTTGCGGATGCCTCCGCCGATGAGCGCCGTGGCGTCCAGCAGGGCGGGCGGCAGCGACCACGCGCTCGGCACCGCGATATAGCGCGGCTGCCATTCCGGGTCGAACTTGTCCTTGAAGGCGCGCAGGCCTTGGAAGTTGTAGAAGCTCTCCCCGCGATGGAAGATCCGCGCTGCCAGCCGGTGCCACAGCGGCGCGAGCGCGTGTGTGGAGAGGCCGGAGAGGGGAGCCATGCCAAGATTGAACCACGCATATCCCTGCTCGCGGCCCCACAGCATCAGCTCGATGAAGACGGCCTCCATCACGCCGTGGCCCTCCGGCAGCGAGCGCATGAGATCGACGGAGAGCTCGCTCTTGTCCACGGTCTCCCAGAGATTCGTGAAAGCGATCACCTTGCCCGCGGCATCGCGCACCACCGCGCAGGAGAAGCGCTTCATGTAGTCATCGTCGAAGCGTCCGAGCGAGAAGCCCTTCTCGCCCGCCTTGTGCTCGCCAAGCCATGCATCGGAGACCGCTCGCAGCGTGCCGAGTTCTGCGGCGACCTTTTCCACGGGCCAGATCTCGAAGGTGAGGCCGTCGCGCTGGAAGCGCCCGCGTGCCTTGCGGAGCTTCTTGGCATCGCCGCCTTCCATCGTGAATCCGGCGAGCGGCACGCGCGCTTCTTCGCCGAGCTTGAAGAGCTTGAAGCCCATGTCAACGAGCCGCGGCATCTCCGCCACGGAGACCTGGTAGAAGACCGGCCGACGCCCCTCGTCCTGCGCCTGCTCGACGAAGCGCCACAGCAGGTCGTCCGCCTCCTCGGTATCGCCGATGGGGTCGCCCATGACGATGCGGCTGCGGCCCTGGTCCGCATGCATCAGGCCGCTGCGTCCATCGGTGGAGACGGAGAATTCCTTGTCGCCGAGGAAGGCGAGCGCCGCATAGGTGTGGCTGCTCTCGTGGACGAGGCGCTCGATCACCTGCGGATCGGTGCGGACCAGTTCGCGTGGTCTTCCCGGTCGCAGCGCCTGAGCGAGCGCGATGAGAATGAAGACGCAGCCTGCACCTACCGCTGCACGCATGAAGCGCGGGACATCGCCATCCAGCGTGAAGTCCCACCACAGCCCGCGCTCGTAGGGGACATGGCGCGCGGAAAAGAATCCCAGCCACAGCGCCACTCCCGCCAGCGACAGCAGCATGAGCCACCAGCCAAAGGTGAAGCGCTGCGTCCACAGCGGTGCATGCCGATGGAAGTAGCCGCGGAAGGGCAGCAGGAATCCAAGCATCACCGAGAGCACCACCGCCTCCTCCCAGTCGAAACCCTTCACCAGTGAGAACGGAATCGCTGCGGCCATCAGCACGACGGTCAGCCACCACGCCGCCTGCACCCGCCTCTGGAGTCCGCGGGCCAGCAGGATGAGCAGGGCGCCAGCGAGGCTGGACATGAAGTGCGAGCCTTCCACGAAGGGCAGCGGCACCCAGTCCGCCATGCCGTCGCGGCGCGCCGGTTCCATCGGCGTGTTTGCCGAAAGCAGCAGCATGAAGCCACCGCCGAGCGCGAGCAGCGAGGCGAGCCGCGGCGCGACCATGCTCCAGCCGCGCATCACCAGCGTGCCGCCTTTTTTCAGCACGGTCCTCCTCAGCCGCATCTCGCGGATGCCGAGCAGCAGGATCGCGGAGAAGAATGGCAGCAGATAGTAGAGGATGCGGTACGTCACCAGCGCTCCGGCCAGCACCGGTGCGGCGATGGCAGTGCCGACCGCCTTCGTGATGGTCAGCTCCAGCACACCCACACCGCCCGGCACGTGGGTGAATGCAGCCACCGCTTGGGCGATCACGACCACCGCGACGAAGGACGCCGCATCGATCGGCATGCCATCGGGGAAGAGCGCCCACATCGCGAGGCCCGCCCCCAGCCAGTCGATGATCGAGACTGCCAACGTGAGCAGTGCGAGGGCAGGTGAGGGCCATCCCTTCCGCCAGAGCTTCCCGACGAAGATGCCAATGAGCGGCACGATCATCAGCACGATGCCGATGCCCCTGGCCGCTCCCGTCGGCAGCCACTCCACCGGCGGCGCTGCGAAGGTCAGCAGCGCGCCGCACAGGAAGAGATGCCCGGCCCATCCGGCCAGTCCGCCGAACATCATGATCTTCCCCACCTCCGGCACGCTCAGGCCCTGCGACGCGGCGAAGCGCATGCGGATGCTGCCACCCCCGAGGACTGTGCCCCCGGCATTCATGCTGAAGGCACTCGAGATGAATGCCACTGCCAGATCCCGCCACGGCCTTCGCAGCGGGTGGCCCAGCCAGCGCTCCGCGAGCAGCGAGAGGGCCGCATTCGCAGCGTAGCTGAGCACGGTGAATCCCAGCGCCATGGCCAGATGACTCGGGCCGATGCGTGCCAGCGCATCATCCAGATCCGAGAGGTGAAAGCCTGACCACTCCTTGTGCAGTCCATAGAGCGCCCACGCGCAGAGCAGCACCCATAGCATCGCGCCGATCCGCGCCAGGCGTGCGCGCCAGAGCGGTGGCGGTGCGGCTTCGATCTCGTCCGGCTCGGGAGTTAGCGTCGGGTCTCGAGGGTCCATGCGATGGCTTCGTCCAGCTTGGCTTGGAATTCCGGTCCGGCGCCACCCATGTCGTGCGGCTTGCCGGGCAGGTCAAAGATACGGTGCGGCACGGAGATGGTCTTGATCCAGTCCGTGTCATCCATCGGGTCGAGCCCGGCGGCGATTTGCGCCACGGCCACGCCGGAGAGCTTCTTCGCCATGTCCTCAAGCGCGAAGGTATCCGGGCCGGTGGGTGTCGCGCCCAGCAGGTCTCCCGTGGTGATGCCGTAGCGCGCGCGCGTGCCGGGCGCGGCGAGCAGCAGGCCCACCAGATGCTCCGGGCGGTCCGGCGCCGTGGCTGCTGCCAGCGATTGCTCCGCGCCGGTGGACCATCCGCCATACCAGATGGGCACGTCCTTGGCGGCATGCGTGCGCTTCTTCACCGCATCCACCGCGGCCAGATATCCGGCGGCGAGCTCAGTCTGCCCGTAGGTGCGGGTGTCGGCAAATTTCCGGCAGTCCCAGCCACCGACCGCATAGCCCTGCGCCATCAGGTGCTTCGCCGTATTCTCTTCCCAGTAAGACCATCCGCCATCGCCCGTGCCGAGGATGACGATGCCCTTCGGCCTCTCCTCGCCCGTGAAACACGGCACGTCGAATGGTCCGCCGGCCAGCTCCAGCCGCAGCATCTCGCCGCTCGCAGGGACATTGCGCGGCAGCAGCAGGTGCAGGATGAATTTCACCAGCAAGGCGACGACGATGGCCAGCAGCAGCCACATCACCCGCCGCCAGATCGACTTTCGCTTTCCGCTCATGAAAGGAGGCTCAAAGGATGGTCCACACGAACAACCCGCAGGCGACGGCGAGCAGAGTCAAACCTAGCAGAAAAACCCCGTCTGCCAAGGACTCGACCCGGTGCATCCGCCGCAAATGTCGGGACCGCAGCACCGCGTAGCTGAGGAAGCACGCCAGTAGGAAGACCAGCGCTGCGATCGCGATGAGGTCGTCCACCGCCGTCTCAAGCTGGCCCGGCCGGGGCAGCGAGCGAACCACGCTGATGATGGTGAGGCAGAGCCCGACCATGACCGAGGAGGTGGTGAAGATATGGGCGGCGATGTCCCGGTCCTTGCGCCTGTCGCTTTCCTGCGAACGATCTTCGGTCATGGTTTCAGACGGAGCCCGGTGATTAAGCGATGCCTGATGCCGGATTTTTCCACCGATGACAAGAACACACGATTTCCGGTCCGGCCACAATTCGCATGACAGACCCGCGACGCACGCTCACACCTAGCCCGTGTCCTCGCTTCTCCGCCGCACCGGGCCCTTTGCCCATCGGAATGCGCGGCTCTATGTGCTCTTCACCGTGCTCTACAATGCACGGGCCTACTACCCGGTGCTGGCGGTCTTTTTCACCGACCTCGGGCTGACGCTGGAGCGCTTTGTCCTGCTGAATCTGGTGTGGGCGCTGGCGATCTTCGTCTTGGAGGTGCCGTCCGGTGCGCTGGCCGATACGCTGGGGCGCAAGAAACTGGTGGTCTTCGCCTCGATGCTGATGGTCGTGGAGATGGCCATCCTGCTGCTGGCTCCGAAGGACGGTGGCACGCTGCTCTTCGCGCTCTGCATCCTGAATCGCCTGCTCTCCGGCACCTCGGAGGCGGCAGCCAGCGGCGCGGACGAGGCGCTTGCTTACGACTCGCTGCCGGAGGAGGGGAGGGAAAGCGCCTGGGACGAGGTGATGGGAGCGGCAATGCGTTGGCGGGCCGTCGGCCTCCTCCTCGCCATGGCACTCGGCGGCCTGCTCTACGATCCCTCGTGGCTGGCGAAGATCGGCATCGTGATCCCTCTCGATATCGCCCACCGGCTTCCCGTCGCCGTGGTCTTTTGCCAGGCGCTCGCATGCGTGGTGATCGCGCTGCGGATGGAGGAGACACCCCACCACGCGATCGGCACCGCCGCGGCTCGATGCGCCTCCGCCTTCCGCCTGACATTGCGCACGGCGAAGATGGCATTCACCACCCGCTCCATCGCGGTCATCATCTTCGGTGGCCTGCTCATCGATTCCGTGGCGCGGAATTTCGCGACGGTGAACAGCGAGTATCTGCGGCTGATCTCCATCCCCGAGTGGGCATTCGGCCTGATCGGCGCGGCCACCGGCATGCTGAGTTTCTTCGTCCCGGAGATCGCGCGAAAGTTGAATGCCCGCTTCTCGCCGCTCGGCGTGCTCGGCATTGCAGGGGCCCTGGCGGTCGTGGCGCTGGGTCTGCTGGCCCCGGCTTGGCCGTGGTTCGGCGTCCTTCCCTCGATGCTCCTGATGACCTTGTTAGGCCTCGTCGGCTTTACCGTCAGCCGCCATCTGCATGCCTCGGCGACATCTTCCCAGCGGGCAACGCTGCTCAGCGTCCGTGGGCTGGCATTCAATCTCGGCTACGGCAGCGTCTCGCTCGGGTTCTCCATCCTGCTGGCCCGCATGAAGGAAACGCACGGTGACGATGCCTTCCGCGCGGCCTTGCTGTGGCAGATGCCGGCGGTGGCTGTGATGATCGCCCTCTTCTTCGCGTGGGCGTGGCGCGGCCGCCTAGGACTTGCTGGTCGGAATCATCCGGATCACTAGCCCTGCTGCGACCCCGGCGGCGATCACCAGCCAGAAGCCGGGCATAGTCATTACCTCGCTCGGCGGATTGATCCCGAAAACTGCCACCAGCGTAGCCAGAGGGAAGAAGAAGGCGGCCAGCCGGTTCAGCTTCCTCGCCTCAAGCGCCGCAGCGTGGGCAAAGCGGGACTGCTCCTCGGTATTCTCCGCCAGCGCGAATTCCATGCCGTCCTTCGCGTCGGAGGCGACCAGGTCGATGGCCCGCTCTAGGTCCACCGCACGGTCGCGGAAGTTGATCAGTCGTCGCTCGTCCTGTCGCGCCTCGCGGGCCTCCTGCATCACCGCCAGCAGGTTCCGCGTGGCGCGCAGCAGGGGATTCACCTTCTTCATGATGTCGAAGAATTGCCGCGGGCTCTTCGCGGCCTCCACGGCCTCGTCGAGCGCGTGAATATTCTTCCGGTAGCTTTCCATGTGAGCGTCCAGCGCGGCGAGGCCGCCACCCTCAGGCGAGCTCTTCCACTCGCCGCTCGGCTGGCCCCAGATCAGGACCGGCTTTCGCACCTCATCGTCCTCCGGCTGCGGAGGTTGGTGGAGGATGAAGAGCAGATGGCCGTCCTCGTCCATCAGGCGCTGGCGGCCGGCGGCGTCACCCAGACGCTTGCGAATCGATTCAGGGAGGTCCCAGGACTTGGGAATGAATGCGGGCTTCTTTGGTTCCACGTGTCCCTGTCTAACGGGTCCGCTTTCATCCGGCAAGCGCTTGCCCCGTGGGAGAATCGGCCCCGTTTCCCATCGCCGCGACCGGTCCGGCCTGCTTGCATCTCATCCTCGCGGCAAAGTGGCCCCGGCATCCTGCCCGGAGCAGGACACCTCGCTCATCGCTTCAGCCGTTCCAATGCCCGCGTCTTTCCGGGGCTTTCGGCCAGTCCCCCCACCCACTGACGTGCAGCAGCGGGATCAATGCAGTCCCAAGTCGCTGCTGCATTGGAAATCGCCGCCTCACGAAGTTCTCCCTGTGGCAGGTCCTCGACCCGTGCCACCGCAGTCAGCGGATCCTCGTGGGTCCATATCTGGAGCCCGATCTGGAATGCCGCGTCGCGGTTTGCTTCCTTTGGCAGGGCCTCCGCCCAGGCAAGCGCTGCCCGAGGGTCAACTTGCACCCATCTTTCAACAAAGGATAGTGCCCAGGCCCGACGTAGTGCCAGCGGTTGCCGGTCTATCCATTGTCCCGCGGCCTCTCCGTATAGGATCGGTCCCATTTCGAAGTGGCTTGGGGGACCGCTAGGAATCACTCCGAGTTGTTGCATCGGAGCTTCCAGGCTTTCCAGGGCTTCGGGCCATTTTTCCGGATCGGATGGGAATCTTCCCATGATCGAACTCATCGCCAACCCCCGGGCCGCTTCATTTCCGTTGGCTGCGATCAGATTGACGGTCTCTTCACTATTGGTTCTGAGCTCGTCGAAAAGCTGTGACCGTTGGTGATAGTCGTTCTTGTCATAGGTCGCGGGATTCCACGTGTGAGGATCGGGAGGAGATGTCTGCCTTCCGGGAGTTGTCGGTTCGTCATCCTCGTTGCGCTCCCAGCGGGCCTTTGCCTTCTCGCGCAAGTAGTCGCTGGCGAGACAATCCAACAAATCAGCTCCGAAACGGACCTCGGTCCATTGGCCATCATCGAAGAATGGATCATCCGACTCTTGCTCAGGAGGAGCACCGGATTTCCTCACCCGAAAAGTCTCGCCGAAAAGTTCATTGAGATATCGCTCCTGCCACTGTGCGGATTTCGAGCGTAGTACCTCTGCCACCAGCTTTGGTCGGGAGAGGTAGATGACCGGCAGGGCCTTTGCAAGGCAGTCATCCGCCAGGTAGCTGGACTTCGTGCGCAGGTAGGCGATGGCCCGATCCGGGTCACGGCGGGCCCATGCTTCGGTCACCATCACGGCGTAGTTTGATGGCGCGACTGGATTGGTGAGCAGGAAGTCCATCGCTCCCGCGGGATTCATCGTGACCAGGCGGACAATGTCCTCCTCGTTGAATTGGCATTCATGTCCCGTCGCCAGAAGCTCGGCCAAAGATGCTGTGCTCTTGTGGAGTGTCATCCGTTCCTGCTCGTCCAGCAGTTGCTCGGATAGATCCCGCTTCCGCTGCTCCCGTCCGGTGGTCTCCACCGCATTCGATGCGACAGCCGCGCTGTCGGACGGCTCTGGCCCATCCGGCAGGGACCAACCCGCGGCAAAGCCCGCCATGGCGATCATGGGGAGAAGGAGGCGCTTCATCGGGCTTCCGGGAATTCAAGATCGATGCGATCCAGCCAAAGTTGGCGTTCTGTATCGGACAGGCCTGCGGCGTCTTCCACCTGCTGGCGCAATTCTTCCGCAGTTGCGGGATCGTGTGCGGCGCGCAGGTCCATGGTGAGCTTTTCGATCATGGAACCGAACCTGGCTTTCCGCGAATTTTCGTCGGTGATGAACAGTGCCCACGCCCCCGACGACAGGGGATCACTGTCTTCAAGCAGTGTCAGCACCGATGAAATCGCGGAATCACGGGCGTCGCCGCTTGGAAGGGCGCTGATCACCAGTGCTGTCCTTTCGGGAGCCTCTTTGAAGGACTGCCGTACCACGCTTTTCCATGCCTCAAGGGGGGCCGCATCGTCGTCCTTGAGGTATTCCAGAGCCTCGAGGGGATTGTGATCCGCCCAAGTGGCATAAGCCCGGGACACTCCTACATCCGCGGTGGTCGCCTCGCGTGCGAATGCGATGGCAGAGAGTGGATCAGATTCGGCGAGATCCTCGGCATGCAGGGCGACCAACGCACTCCGGACGGTGCCGGGTTGCAGGCTTTCGATGAGTGCGGGAACTTCTTGCCTCATGGCATCGACCTGCACCAGATCCAGGATATCCCCGATGTCTCCTCCTGTTCCTGTGCTTCGCTTTTCCGCAAGCCAGAGCACCGCGTCTCGATAGTCCCGTGCAGCCCACGTGGCGAAGGCCGAGGATCCCACGTAATGGAAATCCTTTGCAGGTATCTTCTCCATCAGTCGGATGGCCTCATCCTTGTCGGTATATATGAGGCTCTCCAAAAGATTGCTTCTCACGTTGCCCGGTGATTCGAGCCCGCGCATGCTGGTGAGGTGAAATCCGTATTGAAATGCGCGCACCGTGTTCCCGGTCGCCAGCTCCGGCTGGGTTTCAATCTTTGGTAGCGACACCCTCCGGAGGCCTTGGATCGATGGATCCAAGGTGTCGAGCAGAGACCATGCTTTGTCGAAGTCGGTGTCAGCCACCAAGCTTGCGATCTTTCCGATGGCTTCCGCTCTCAGCCCGTCGTCAGGTATAACTCGGCTCGCTTCGCTGGCGGCGAATTCGGGATCCTTGTAGGCGATCTGTTCAAGCATCCTTTGGATTGCTTCCATTCGCCTGTTCCCGGCAGGAAAGTTTCCGGCCACGAAATCCATCAAGGCCGGACTGTAGTCATCGTAGTAGGTGAAGGATGCGAGCTCGCCCAGCAGATCTGCGGGATGCTCCTGTCTGCCCAGCCACTCCGTCGCGGCGGCGGGATCGTTCTTCCAACGTCCCAATAGGAGAGCTCCCTCGGCGTACCGTAAGTCCAGGCGATCCACCCAGAAGCTTGCGAACTCGGGGTCCCGGCTCGCGAGGTCAGCGATGCGAACTCGCTCCAATTGGGAAGCGATGGTGGACAAATCCAGCAATGACGCATCTCCCGCGGATGCTTCATCAAGCAGGCGGAAGGCTGTGAGCACGTCTTTCTCCACAGCACCGCGGAATAGCGCCAGGAGGTCGTCCGGCGATAGTGGTCCAAGGGATTCCCTGGCATTTCCGGGATCGAGTTTCGCCCATTCCTCCAGGGCGATCCCGCGCAGGTCACTTCGTCCAGCGGCGAAGGCCCATGCGGCACGCGGGGCCTTCTCAAACCAGCAGGAAAAGAGGCCGATCCACGCCCTGTCATCCAGATCCGGCACGTTGAGCAGACTGGCAGCGATTTCCTCCAGTCGCTCGCTGCTCGCAGTCGGAAGATTATCCGCAAGCCAGATTCGTGTCGCGAGGTCGTCCAAGCCACGCGGCATGGGAGCGATGACCGGTGCCGCCCCCTCAGTAACACCCAGGGATCTATCATCCGGCAGGGATTTCACCCCGCGAATTGCCCGGCCTGCGAACATCGCAAGGAGAAAGCAGGCGGAGAATACGAGAGGACGGGGGAGCATGACGTGACAAATCCGAGATGTCAGAATCCAGAGTGATGAACAAGACGGCTTCCGTGCGCCCGGTATTCAAAGGGAATTCCGGAGTGGTGGCTCAGGTATCTTTCTCCACCCGGCCCCGCTCCCGGCAGGATGTCGGTAGGCACTTTCGGCTGCCTACTCGAAGTAGGTGTCTTCGTGTCGGTAGGGTGGGGCGCAGCAGCAGAGGAAGCGCAGGCGCTCGGTGGCGGTGATCTGGTGCCAGGCACCGGCGGGGATGAGGATGGCATCGCCGGGGCCGACTTCGCGGGTCTCGCCGTCGATTTCCATGGTGCCGTGGCCCTCCAGCAGGAAGTAGAATTCCTCACTTTCGCGATGCCAGTGACGCTGGGTCGAGCCGCCTGCGGGAATGGTCGCTTCGGCGAGGCTCTGGTTTTTCACCGGGGCATTCGCCGAGTCGAGAATGCTGCGGATGGTCGAGCCGTCCTTCGTAGTGAACGGCGGTTGCTGGTCGAGCGCGCGGATTTCCATGCGGCAATCCCAGCTTCAATCGCCGAGGAAGACGAACTCTTCCGCCATCTTGTTCAGCGAAAGCCGCGCGTGGGGCAAGACTTCGGAGAGTTCGCCGAGCATCCGCCGGGGCGCGTCCTGCGGAGCGCTGCGGTTGTCCGCTGCATCCCGATAGGCCCGGCGGGCGAAGTCTTCGTAAAAGGGCACTCCCGGCGCGCCCCGGCGTTGGCAGCGGCGCGTGATGAAGCCGGGGAAAAGCCCGGTGAGAACCAGAAACTGATTCCCGGCCTCAAGCTGCAGGTGAAATCGCATGCGGCCCTGTGCCGACTCCAGGATCGCGACGAAGTCCGCGGCGTGGGTGAGCCCGGTGGGCAGGCTGCGTAGGGGATCGCCCGTGTCGCTGGCCAGCCTCTGGACCATCACCCCGGCCACGTAGTCCGCCATGCCCGGGTCGGTGATGCCTGCCTCCAGGAAGGAGTGGCGGACCAGCACGTAGAAATAAAACCCGGGGGAAACGCCCAGCGCCGCGGTCGAGTCGATCAGCGCACGGAGGACTTCCTTCAGGTCCAGCATCTCCCGCAGCGCCTCCGGATCCTCCCATAGCATCCAGAGATGCTGTCGCTCTCCGCCGGGGGAAAGGACGCTGCTGAGGAAGGTAAAATCCGACAGGGTGAACCGGTCGCGGCAGGAAGGAATCCACGAGTTCATTTCACCCTGACGCGTAGCAAAAGCGGGGCCGAAGTGGAGAATAAAAGTTAAGCGATCTTAAGTAAATTTAAATAAATCATTGATTTTTATTGAATTGTGGCATTTCGGTAAGTGTCAGATTGGGCTTGCGGCACGGTTTTCCAGTCCCTAAACCCCGCGGCCTCGCGTTCAGCGCGAGGTAAACACCGACACGAAACCATGACCCGGAACCTAAAGTCCGTGGCCCTGGCCATCGCCGGAGCCCTAATGCTACCGTCCTGCACCACGCAGGCTACCGCGTCGAACCAGCCCTCTGGTGCGACGGAGTGGAAAGTCTCGTCCGTCCAGCACGGCAAGGCTTCCTGGTATGGTGTCCGCTGCAATGGCGGCACCCGCACCGCGAGCGGAGAGCGTCTCAGCGACCATGCTGCGACCGCCGCTCACAAGACCCTGCCCATGGGAACGAAGGTCCGCGTGACCAATCTTTCCAACGGCAAGTCCGAGGTGGTGCGTATCAACGACCGTGGGCCCTATACCAAGGGTCGCGTGATCGACGTCACAGAAGGAGTCGCCCAGCGGCTTGGCTTTCGCGCACGAGGCATCGTGCCGGTGAAAGTCGAGGTGCTGAAGGTGTCGGACAACTGACCGTTCCGACACGCCCTTCCTCGCCCTTTATCAATCCGCCCTCTTCCGGACATCCGGAGGGGGGCCTTTTTTTTGCCGGTTGGCAGATCTGGCAGCCGGAGGTCGCGGTGGAAAGAGATAGGTGGTGGAGAGGCGATCCCCCCTTGAAGCAATCAATCCAATCCCCCGCTGGAGGGACCTCATGAGAGATCGCGCAGCCAGCGGGAGATTGGATTGGATAGCGGGCTGGGAAGCCCAAGTTCTCCCCCCAGAGAACGCCTACGTATTGGCAGGCAGCGTGCCAAATGAATCGGCGGTGTTGTAACTCGCTTTTGTTGAGTTGATTGAAATTTTCAGGTGGATTCGGGAAGCTGGATCAGATTGCTTCACGGTGCAATAATTTCAGAACCGGAAGAAATCATTTCATAAGTAATCCATGTATATCAGGATGCTTGTTGCCGTGATAATTGGAAAATAACGAAGCGTCAGAACGCACGGAATTACAGGCGTCTTCAGTCGCAGGTTGCGATGGCTGCGGGGCTCTACCCCTCACCGCCGGGGGGGCCTCCGGAGAGACCTTCCACCCGACGGTTTGGTATGTTGCATAGCGGAGCCTTCCGACTCCAGTTCTCCCCCCAGAGAACAAGAGTCATATGGCATCCGCCATGCCAATCATACTGACATTACATCATTGCCTCATGTTCAATGAAATGGGCAAGTTGCCGCGAATTCGCAACGCGGCGGGTTGATCAAAAAGAATGTATGATTTTCAACTTCCGCTGAAAATCATGCAGCGGAGATCCGCTGCCCGTCCATGGATCACTTCAGTCCGTGGCGCTCCAGCAGGTTGTAAACGGTGCGCTCGGAAACGCCCAGCTCCCGGGCGGTCTTCGCCTTGTTGCCGCCGGTCCGGCGGTAGGCTTCGAGGAAGGTTTCGCGCTCCAGTTCGTGGAGGGTGCGCACCTTGGCACCGCCGCCGCTGGCAGGGCCTTCGCGACGGCTTTCCAGCAGCGGGACGAGGTCCTGCTCGCCGAGCTCATCGCGATCCGTGAAGGCGGTGGCGCGCTCGAGCACGTTCTCGAGCTGGCGGATATTACCCGGCCAGTCGAAGGCGGCGAGGGCAGCGCTGGCCCCGGAGGTCAGCGTCCAGCCGTCATTGCCGCGCCGCGCCGCGATCCGGCCCAGGATGGCCGCAGTCAGGCCGGGAAGGTCGTCCTTGCGCTCCCGCAGCGGCGGGATGGGGAGCTCGATGATATTGAGCCGGTAATAGAGGTCCTCCCGGAAGCTGCCATCGGCGACCTTGGCGTGGAGGTCCACGTTCGTGGCGGCGATCACCCGGGCATTGGTCCTCAGGATCTTGTTTCCACCCACGCGGAAGAATTCCCGGTCCTGCAGCACATTCAGCAGCTTCGGCTGGAGTTCCGCGGGCAGGTCGCCGATCTCGTCGAGGAAGATGGTGCCCTTCGATGCCTGCTCGAAGCGGCCTGCACGGCTGGCAGTGGCACCGGTGAAGGAGCCCTTCTCATGGCCGAAAAGCTCCGACTCCAGCAGTTCCCGCGGCAGGGCGGGGCAGCTCACCGGGATGAATTCCTCCGCGGCGCGCGGGCTCAGGCGGTGGATCTCTTTGGCGAAGTAGGTCTTGCCGGTGCCGCTCTCGCCGGTCAGCAGGATCGTGGTGTCCAGCGATGCGGCCTTCTCCAGCCGGCGGAGCAGCTCGCGCACGCGCTGATTCGCGCTGCGTAGGCCATCGGCTGCCGCGGGCTTGAGGGTGCTTCCCGCCGAGGTCGGAGCGGGCTCGGACCGGTCGAGGCGGATCTGCCGAAGCAGGTCGAAAAGTCGCTTCAGCTCGAAGGGTTTCGTGAGGTAATCGGCCGCTCCGGCTCGCAATGCCCTTACTGCCGTTTCGGCATCGTTGAGCCCGGTGAGCATGATCACCGGCAAGTTCGATTTCGCCTGGCGCAGCCGTTCCAAGGTCTGGAGTCCGTCGATGTCCGGGAGTCCGTGATCGAGCACCACCGCCTCGATGGAGTCGTCCAGCCCGTCAAGCGCTGCCATGCCGCTGCCGGCCGTCCTTGGCCTCCAGCCGTGATCCTTCGCGGCGATCACCAGCAGGCGCTGGATCGTCTCGTCGTCATCGACAATCAATAGATTGGGTTGCTCTTCTAAGCTGGGCGGCATCGAGTCGGGTAAGTTGGGTGAGCTTTCGGAGATGTCCAGAGCCTGTATGACAAAGCGCCGGATGGGTAGTAATAGGTGAAGAAACGTTGCAAATCGCTACGCGTCGGAGACGACACGTTTTAGCACTTTTAGTAAAGTTTCAGCGCTGCAGGGCTTGGGAAGAAAATGTCGGACACAATCGCTGGCTTCGCGGGCGCGGGCGTCATGGGCGGTCACGCCGCTGGAGGCGATGATTTTGACCTCCGGATCGAGGGCTGCAAGCGCCCGGATGACCGATGCGCCGTCCATGCCGGGCATCATCATGTCCGTGATGACGGCGGAGATCTCCGCGCCGTGCTCGCGATACAAATCCACCGCCTCACTGCCACCGGCCGCGAGTAGGACCTGATAGCCGAAGGACTCCAGGGTGCGGCCGGTGATGCTGCGGACGAATTCCTCATCGTCCGCGATCAGGATGGTCTCGCCGTGGCCACGGGGCAGGGGGCTGTCGCTCTGGTCGAGCGCGGATTCCCCGGTGCCGGGCAGTCCGGGCAGGAAGACGTCGAAGCGAGCCCCGCGCCCGGGAGGGCTGGCGGCGCGGATGAAGCCACCATGGCTCTTGATGATGGCCAGCGACGTGGGCAGGCCGAGTCCGGTGCCCTTGCCGAATTCCTTGGTGGTGAAAAACGGCTCGAAGATCTTCTCCAGATGCTGTGTCGGGATACCGGAACCCGAGTCTTCCACGCTAATCCGGACGTAGGGGCCGGGCTTCACCCCCGGTTCGGAGGCCGCCCCCTTGGGGTCGAGATCCATATTCTCCGCACTGATGCAGATGGACCCGCCCCGCGGCATCGCGTCGCGGGCGTTCACGCAGAGATTGATCAGCACCTGGTGGAGCTGGGTGGGGTCGCCCTGAAGTGTCCACACATTGCGCGGCACGCGGATGTCGAGCGTGATGTCCTTCGGAAAGGTATCGCGGACGATGTTCTCCACATCGCTCACGAGGCGGCGCGCGTGGACTTCCAGTCGTCGGCCCTCCATCCCGCGGGCAAAGGACAGCACCTGCCGCACCATGTCCGCCCCGCGCCGTGCGCTTCCCGCCAGTGTGGCGAGCAGCTCCCGCCCGCGGTCCGAGGTCACCTCGGAATTCAGCAGCTCGATCGACATGCTGATCGGCGCGAGCACGTTGTTCAGGTCATGGGCGATGCCGCCGGCGAGCGTGCCGATGCTTTCCAGCCGCTGCGCGCGGAGGAACTGCTGCTGGAGCTGGCGGTGCTCGGTGATGTCCGTGTTGATCGTGAGGATATTCCGCGGTTTACCGTTCTCGTCGTAGAGCAGCGTCCAGCGGCCTTCCACGGTGAGTTGGCGACCATCCCGGGCGAAGTGCTGGAGTTCGCCCAGCCATTCACCAGTCTCGATGACGGTTTGGCAGGCAGCGCGGAAATCCTTCGTGTCCCGGTAGAGCAGCGTTTCCACCGAGCTCCCGATGACTTCTTCCGCGGTCCAGCCGTAGAGCCGCTCGGCGCTCTTGTTCCAGTAGCTGATGCGGTGGTCGAGGTTTCGCACCAGGATGGCATCGCGTGCCCGGTCGAGCAGCGATGCCTGATCGCGGATGCGGGCGTCGGCCATCTGCCGGTCGAGTTCCGCCGAGGCCCGCGCGGCGAAGATCTGTAGCGTCGATTGCACCAGCCCTGTCTCTTCCAGCGGCTTGTCAAAGATGACCACCATGATGCCCGCCACCGACCCATCGCGATGGAGCAGAGGGATGCCCGCATAGGCGTGGATGCCGTGGACGACCAGGAAATGGTCGTCGGGAAAGGTCTCTTGCACCCCGCGCTCGAAGATACACATCCGGCCCTCGCGGACATTCGCACACGGCGTCCCGAGGAGGCTGTAGGTGACGTTTTCCTCCCGCTTTCCACCCATCACCAGGGACAGGGTGGTGACGGATAGTTCTTCCGGGTTGAGCCGGGCGATGTGACCGCCATGGGCACCCAGCGCCTCGATCATGTTCGACGTCAGCAGGTCGAAGAACTCGGTGCCCGTGCCGGAGGAAACCGCTTGGGCCACCTTCAGAACCACGTCTTCCGTACGGCGCATCTCCTGACGGGAGCGCAGCGTGCTGATGCCGAATGCGAGGTCGTCCGCCAACTGGCGCAGCAGGGAGATCTCGTCGCTCGCCGCCTGCTGGATCTCCGAGGAATAGAGCGCGAGCAGGCCGAAGACCCGGTCCCCATCGCGCAGCGGCAGGCAGATGACGCTGCGGTAGCCGCGGGCGTGCGCCTCATCCAGCCAGTGGAAGAAAGCGCTCTCCATGGCGATGTCGCGGCATACCACGGTCTCGCCGGTACGGATGGTGCGCCCGGCCGGTCCCTTGCCGGTGGGGCAGTCCTCGCTCCAGGAGAGCCGGATGGTATCGAGGTAGCCCTCCTCCGCGCCGGCCCTCGCCATCGGCTCGATGGTCCGGTCCGCGTCGTCGCGCGCGTAGCCGACCCACGCCATGCGGTAGCCGCCGGTATTCACGGCGAGGCGGCAGATTTCCTCCAGCAGGTGCTGCTCGTCGGTCGCGCGGGTCACCGCCTCATTGCTGGCGCTCAGCATGTGGAGGGCACGGTTGAGGCGTGCCAGATCCTGCTCCCACTGCTTCCGCGAGGTCAGGTCGGTCATGCCGCCCACCATGCGGATCGCGCGACCGGTCTCGTCCCGGATCACGAATCCCCGGTCGAGCACGTAGGCATAGCTGCCGTCGGCACATTGGAAACGATACTCGTCCGACCAATGGTCCCCGCCCTGGGTGATGGTGTGGCGGAGGCCCGGGAGCACGCGCCGTGCATCCGCGGGATGAATGCGGTGATACCAGGACTCGGCGGACGGTTCGACCTCGCTGCGCTTGAAGCCGAACATCGTCTCGAAGCCCTCGTTCCACCAGATCTCGTTGGTCGAGAAATCCCAGTCCCACACCGCATCATTGGTCGCGCGCGCCACCACCTCGAAGCGCTTGCGCGTCTCCCGCACGGAGTCTTCCGCCCGCTGACGCTCGGAGCCCTCCAAGGTCAGCGACACGATATTCGCGACGGCGGCGGCGAAGGTCTTTTCATCACCGGTCCATGTCCGGGGCGGTCCCACATGCTCGCTGCTGAGGATGCCGTCAATGCCGCCCACCAGATGGATCGGGGCGCCGAGCACGGAGGTGATGCCCAGCGGATCAAGATAGCTTTCCGCGAAGTCACAAGTCCTCGGATCGCTCTGCGCCTGGTCCGCGGCGATCACGTCCGCCTCCTCCATCGCCTGGAAGTAGGCGGGGCAGGTCTCTGCCGTCAGCAGCATGCCGCTGATGTGTCGGTGGGCATCCTGGTCGTAGAGATCGACACAGTGAATGGCCGAGCGGTCGGCATTGTATCGCCAGATGCCGACCCTCGACACGCCCAGCGCCCGTGCATGGGTCTCGGTGATGCGTTGGAAAGCGCTCTCGTCGCTGTCGGCTGTCTCTGGCGAGAGGTCGGTCAGCGTGATCAGGGCATTGCGCTGGCGGACGTAGCGTTCCTCTGTGATTCGCGCTTCTTCCTCCGCCCGCTTTCGCTCGGTGGCGTCGCGCATCACTCCCACCTGATAGGCGGCGCGGCCATTGGCTCCGGCCACGGGCACGATGTCTACTTCCAGCCAGAGCTCGTCACCGTTCTTCTTGTAGTTGAGCAATTCCGCACGGACCGGTTCGCAGCGCTTCAGCGCCAGGCGGATGCGGTCGAGTTCGGAACGCGGGCTTTTCGGCCCCTGGAGAAACCGCGGCGACCGCCCGATCGCCTCCTCGCGGGAGTAGCCCGTGATGCGGGTGAAGGCGTCGTTGACGAAGAGGATGCGCGGCCCCGGCTCATCCACCTCGCCGGCATTCGTGATGATGACCAGATCGTTGATCCGGGCGACGCAGGCTTCCAGCAGCCGCAGTTGTTCGCGCGGCTGCCGCTGGGCGGTCACGTCGCGGAAATAGACCGCCAGCCCGCCATCCGCAGGGAGCACGCGGATCTCGAACCATTGGCCGAGCGGAGGGTGAAAGAACTCATCCAGCACGCCCGGCTTTCCGTGCTCCATCACACTGCGGTAGGTGTGCTCCACCGCGGTGCCGCAGACGCTCGGGAAGGTTTCCCAGATCACCCGGTCGAGAATCTCTCCGCGGCTCTTCCTCAGCATCGATTCCGCCGCCTGGTTCACATAGGTGAATCGCCAGTCGCGGTTCAGGGTAAAAAAGGCCTCCGGGATCGTTTCCAAGGTCCCGGTCAGGTCCATCCCGCCGCCGCCGACTCGGGGCGGGCGCGCGGTGGATTTCGAATGAGCGTTCTTCTCCGGTGCGCGGCCGCGTTCGATCACCAGCCCCACCAGCTTCGCGGCGGATTCCGCTTGGGCGAGATCCTCCGCCTGAGGCATGAGATGATCCCGGCGATGATAAGCCATGCTCCCCAGCCATGCGCCATCCGCCGAGATGACCGGCACAGACCAGCATGACTTCAGCCCGTGGCTGATCGCCTGTTCGCGAGCGACGGGCCAGGTAGTGGTGGGGTTGGCTTCACTCAGCACCGGTTCGCCACAGGCCAGCCAATTGCCCAGCGAATCGACCCCGTCTTTGACCGGCAAACGCCGTACCGCGCTGATGAAATCTGCGGGAAGCCGTAGTGCCGCCGCCAAGGTCAGGTGGGTGCCTTCATCATTCGCCAGGAAGATGGAGCAAAGGGTTCCCTCGTCCGACATCTCCTCGATCCAGCGCGAGATGTGCTCCAGCACGCTTTCCACCGGCAAGCCGGAGAGGATCAGTTTCAGCGCTTCCGCTTGACCGGCCCAAAACGCCTCCAGCCAAGGACGCGGTGTGCGCTTTGGAAGCTGCTCGATCGGAAGTTGGCTCATGATTCACGGGACGCTCTCTGGGGGAAGTTCCCGCCGGGTTTCCCCGGGCATTTTCATGAATGTCGATCTGTCCGTGGCCGCCGGTCTTTTTTGCGCGAACCGGCGAATCACTTGGGATCGGGGCGGGAATGCCACGCTCGCCGACAAGTTGCAAGGCCTCCACTGAAATGTGTGGAACTAAAGGAAGTAAACACGTCCTAAATTCTCCCGGAGGGCTCAGAATGCACTTCCGGAAGCGCGGGATCGGCTCACCCGTTCGGGGTTTCCAACGGCCCCATTTCAGGAGTCGATCAGGTCGAAATGGCCAGCCAGCACGAGATCCAGACGTCCGGTGCGGAAGCCCCGTCGGCGGTCGCGCACGAGCGGGGTCGGGCGCTCCTGATAACGGCGAACGACTTCCGTGCTTCGGGCCGCTTCAAGCGCATGTGCCGCCAGCGTCGCGATGGGCGCGGAAAGCATGGAGGCCGGTTCAGGCGGCTGCGCGGTGGTGGTGATTTCCACGCGCGCAGTTTCTCCGAGCCCGCCTTCTTCCCCGACATGCAGGCCGCACTCGGCCTCCAGGATGCGGAGCGCTGCAAAGCCCTCGATGCTCCATGCCCGGCTCCATCCGGCCAGCTTCAGCGTCTCCACCTGCATGCCGCGAGCCTCGGCCCACTGGTCGATCATCCCGGCCAGCACCTTGGCAAATGCGAGCGACTTCGGGCTGTCGTCCACGGGGCGCAGGGCGACCCACGCGGCGGAGGGCTTGCCTTCGGTCGCATCCGGCCATGCCTGCTCCAGCAGGTGGATGCGCAGCGCCATCTTGGAAATCAGCGCGCGCAGCGGGACGGGGGCGGGCAGGTTTGACGATACCCGCTGCAGGGTCTTCCTCGCCGCGGCCACGGCGGACTCGATGCGGTCGATGTACTCGGCCTCGCCCAGGACGGCGAAGCGCCCGGCGCTCGTCCAGAAGCCATCCGCCGACATCGCCTCGAAGATCGCGGCGCGACGCTCGTGAAAGGCATCCAGCTCGATCAGGCTGGCGAGGTCGGTGAGGCGGAGCATCAGGGACTGGATCTCCTCGCGATTGCCAGCCGGACTGAGGACCAGCCTCCGTGGCGAAAGGGGCGGCAGCTCTTCCTCCGTGACCGGTATTTCCTCGGCAGGGCTGTCCGACGCGAGGTCCCAGCGCAGCCGGCCGTCCTTTTCATAGATGAAGACGAGGTCTTCGCCTCCCGCGAACTCTCCGCGCACGATGGCCTCCGCAAGCGGGCCCAGCAGGTGCCGGTCGATCGCCCGGTGCAGCGGTCTCGCGCCGAGGGTGGGGGAGAAGCCCTGCTCCAGCAGGAACTCGGTCGCGCTGGTATCGAAGTCGATCACCCACGGGCGCAGGCGCAGGCCGCGACGCGAGGTGGCGCGTTTGAGCTGTGCGGACAGGATCGCTCGCATCGTCTCCCGAGACAGCGGACGGAAGCACAGCACGCGGTCGATGCGGTTGACGAATTCCGGGCGGAAAGCCTGCGCGACCGCTTTCTCGATCTCATCCGGGCGGAAATCGTCGTTCGCTCCCGCGCCGAAGCCGAGCGGCACGCCTTGCGCGACCTTGGCACCGAGATTCGACGTGAGGATGATGATGGCGTGGCGGAAGTCGGCGGTATTGCCCGCCGAGTCGGTCAGCCGCCCGTCATCGAAGACCTGGAGGAAGAGGTCCCATGCGGAGATGTCCGCCTTTTCGAATTCATCGAGCAGTACCACCGAGAACGGCTGCTGGCGGATCTGGCTGGCGAGCGAATTCTGCGGGCCGGTGAGCCGCTGGTGATTGCCGCTCTGGAGCTCGCTCATGTCGATCCGCAGCATGCGGTCCGGCGCTCCGAAGAGATACTGCGCCAGCGTCTTCGCCAGCTCCGTCTTGCCCGTGCCGGTGGGGCCCGCGAAGAGGAAGACACCTTGTGGTCGCGTTGGGTCGGTGAGGCCCGCCTTCATCATCGCGAGGCGCGAGACGAGAGTATCCACCGCCTCGGGCTGACCCATCACGCCGCGCGAGAAAAGCTCGCGGACCTTTTCGAGGTCGAGCGGACGCGCGTCATCGAGCATCTCGATCGGCATGCCAGTGGTCGCGGCAATGCTCTCCAACAGAAGCTCGCGATCCAGCACGCGGACTCCACCGCCGGTCTCGGCTGCTTGATGCAGCGCCGCTTTCAGCAGCAGGAAAAGACGGCCGGGCAATGCGGGGCCGGGGAAAAACTGGGCCGCGAGCTGGGATGCTTCCTGGAGTTGGATGCGATCCGTCTTCAGCGTGGTTCCGCGCTGGCCGGTGTGCTTGGCCACCCACTCGGCGGCGAGGTCGAGCGACTCCTTTTCGCCCGGTGGCTGGAGGCGGACGAGCGACATCGCGGTCGGCAGGCGCGGGGCCTCTCCCGCCAGCTTGTCGAGCACGCCGGGGCGGATCTCGCTCAGCACGCGGATCTTCCCTGCGAGCAGTCGAGGCAGCACCAGATCGAAGACGCCGGTCTCGCTGTTCCGGGTGCGGCCCGCGGGGATGAGCTCGCCCATCGACGGCACCAGCCAGACGAATTTCTCACTCTCCAGAATGCGCAGCATGCCGCGGACGCGCTTCTCCAGATCCCCGAGATAGCACTGGCCGGAGACGAGGTCCGGGCCGGATGCCTCGAAGACGGTGAAGCCTGCTTCCTGCAAGCGACGCGCCGCGAGCCGGAGCAACGCGGACTTTCCGCTGCCCTTCTCGCCGACCAGCAGCGGGCAGCGAATGGCAGCGCCGTCCTCGCCCAGCAGCATTTCCGCGAGGCGCGTGGCGTTCTTCTCAAGCTCCGGTGTAGCGACCAGCGGGCTGCCATCGTCGAAGGTATCGCCCACGGGATCGAGCACGCGTGCGAAGTCCGCGAGGAAGCCACGCGATGCCGAGTTGTCCGAGGTGGTATGGTTCATCTCGTCCCGTAGCGGATTCACGAGATCGTCGGCGATGCGTCGGAAGATATCTTCGAGGTTGCTCTTGTCGCTGCCGTCGAGCTTCGGCATTGGCGAGCCAAAGGACGGGCTCTCCCCGGCATCGCGGCGCAGTGTGAGGAAGCCGCCGAAGTGACCGGCTTCCTCCGCGTCATCCCATTTCCAGAGGTTCGCGCGGAGCACCTTCATCGCCACCGGCACCACCGGGCCGCGTGCAGTGTGATGGAGCAGTGCGAAGGCATGCTCGCGATCCGTGCCGTCCTCGGTATCGATGCGGCCGGTGATCACCTGCTCGAAGGCGGCGTGCTCGCGATCGTCCTTGTCCGCCAGGATCTCCAGCGCGAGCACGGCGACGAGGCTGCTGCCGCGTCGTGCGTAGCCGAGCAGGTCCGCCTCCGGTATGTCCCGGGCCGTGGCTTCCTCAATGGCCTCGCGCAGGGTCTCCGATGCGCGGAATGAATCGAGGGTAGGGGACTTGTTCCAGGCGTCGTCGAGGTCCGAGGCGAGATCGTGGAAGCTCTTCACTTCCTTCTCGGTCTCCTCGGCGGGGGCTTCCGGCTTCTCCTCCGGCGCTGGAGCGGGAGGCTCCGGCTTCGCGGGAGATGGCATGCTGGCACGACCTGCACGCCATGCGAGGACGGCGGCAGCAAACACGGCGGCCAGGCTGACCGTAACGGTGAGAAACAAATCCATGAGGGGGCCGCGGACTCTAGCAGCACTCCCGGCCCGCGCCGCAAGCCGTGAATGCCTGCCGTCAATAGGCGACGGCGGGGCGCGTGACCTTCACTCGGAAGAATCGCCTCGAAGGCGCTGCGGGGATGGTCTCGTTGTACATCACCGTGAACGTCTTCACCTGATCCGGGAATGTCCCGGTGGAGCTGTGCTCTACGAAGAAGAGCGGGCTACCCGAGCCGAGCGTGGTCCAGTTGATCGCGTTCGTGGAAGTCTGCACGCTGTAGATCAGGTTCTTCGTGCTCTGGATGCCACCCGTGCCATTCACGAATGCGGACCCGATGGTGGGGATGCGGAACTTGAACTTGTTCTCCGAGAGCGGTAGCCCGGGTGCGGCAGGGCCGGGTGGCAGGACGTCGATGCCTGCTTTCGTCGAGTTGAAGGCGAAGTCGAGCAGGTCCGCGCGGCCATTGCCGTCCGAATCGAAATTCTCGTCCGGGTAGGCGATGAAGCCCTGCGAGCTATTGTTGCGGTAGAGCAGGTAGGGAGTGTCGCTGGGATCGAAGTGAAGCCCGCGCACTTCGGCGGAGCCGGTCGTGCCCGTCACCGGGTGGAGGACATCGAATACCTTCTGCGGATCGGTCGATGGCTTCAGGTAGTGGATCTTCTTGCCGAGGCCATCGAGCCACACCACCCGCTGTTTGTTGTCCGGGCCGGGCTTGCAGATGATGCTCGTGGGCAGTGCGAGGCCGATCGTCTGGATGGGATCGGGGTCATTCACCTGCCTCATGTTCCAGGCACTCTGCTGGCCATTGGAGAGGAAGTAATACACCCGGTCAGCACCGCCGAGGCGGTTGCCTGCGATCGGCTCGGCGATGTTGTTGCCGAGGTTCGCGGGATTGGAGAAGCGGGGGAGAGTCCCGGTGATGCTGATGCTCAGACGGAGCAGGGAGACCACGGTGCCTGTCTTCATCGAGGCGTAGACGGTCGCCGATGTCGGCGAGGACGGCAGGATCACCGTGTTTCTGATGAAGGGGCTCGTCGTCGTGCTCAGGTCCAGGTTCGTCTTGATCCAGCTACCGGATGTCGTGCGGCGTGCGTAGCGGATGGTCTCAGTCGAGGTTCCCGACCTGCCAATGTAGATCACGTGGAGGTTTCCATCCGGATCCAAGGCGGCGCTGAGTCCGGTGGACGTGACCGGCACCGTGCTGTCGATGAGCTCGGAAGCCGTGGCGGCTCCGGAGGCATTGAGGAAGGTCATTCGCAGCGCGTTGTTGTGCGCGGCGATGAGGAACATGCCGTTCAGGAAAGGCACGGAGATGCCTTGCTTGTTCAAGCTCGGCGTTGCTGTGGCTGGCTCGGCCGTCCAGACCGGCGGGCCGCCGGTGAGGAGGCGGCGGTTCACGTTGTTCCCCGTGCCGGTGGCCTTCACCAGCACCCGCGGGGTCTTCGCGATGTCGGGGAAGAAGTACCAGTTGTTGTCGCCGGCCGAAGCGACGGGCAACTGCGAGACCCGCCAGTCGTCCAGATCCGCATGGGCAACTGCCGAGAAAAGGACCGGGAGGACCAGTAAACGGAAAAATGGCGAACTCACGCGGCACGGCCTCGCAGGAAGACCGCCCGCGTGCAAGACCGCAGACCGGAATTTGCTAACTGTCACGCAACTGCTAAGGTTGTGCGTGACGCGGGCTGGTGCCGATCGCGTGCAGGCTTGCGGCAGGATGCCGCGGCCACGGGCTCAGCGGTCCACTCGCGCGGAGCCGCCGCCGACGAGCTTCTTCACTTCATCCACGGTGGCCATGGTGGTGTCGCCGGGGGTGGTCATGGCGAGGGCACCGTGGGCGGCACCATACTCGACCGCCAGCTTGGCGTCATTGAACTCCATGAAGCCGTAGGCGAGGCCGGAGGCGAAGGAGTCGCCGCCGCCGACGCGGTCGTAAATCTCGAGCTTCGGACGGTGCGTAGCCTCGTGGAATTCGCCTGCGTGCCAGCAGACAGCGCCCCAGTCGTTGATGGTGGCGCTGTGGACGTCGCGCAGCGTGGTGGCGACCACCTGGAAGTTCGGGAAATCCTTCACCGCCCGCTCGATCATGTTCTTGAAGTTGTCCACCTCGATGCCGGTGATGTGCTCGCTCACGCCTTCCACCTCGAAGCCGAGGGAGGCCGTGAAGTCTTCCTCGTTGCCGATCATCACATCGACATACTTGGCGATCTCGCGGTTCACTTCCTGCGCCTTCGCCTGGCCGCCGATCGACTTCCAGAGGGAGGGGCGGTAGTTGAGGTCATAGGCGACGATGGTGCCGTATTCCTTCGCCTTCTTGCAGGCCTCGATGGTGAGTTCGGCGGTGGTTTCGGAGAGCGCGGCGAAGATGCCACCGGTGTGGAACCAGCGGGCTCCGTGCTTGCCGAAAACGTCGTCCCAATCGACATCGCCCGGCTTCATCTGGCTGGCGGCGGTGATGCCGCGGTCCGGAGTGCCCTTTGCTCCGCGGATGCCAAAGCCACGCTCGGTGAAATTCAGGCCGTTGCGGATGGTGCGGCCGATGCCGTCGAAGGGCTTCCACTGGACGAAGCGGGTATCCACGCCGCCCTGCAGGATGAAGTCCTCGATCAGGCGGCCCACATCGTTCTCCGCGAAGGCGGTGACCACCGCGGCACGCTTGCCGAAGCAGCGGCGCAGACCGCGGGCGACATTGTATTCGCCGCCGCCTTCCCAAGCGGTGAACTGGCGCGTGGTGCGGACCCGGCCGTCGCCGGGATCGAGGCGGAGCATGATTTCACCCAGCGAGATGATATCGAACTGGCAGGAGGCAGCGGTGCGAAGGGTCAGGGACATGGCTTTGAAAGGGATGGATGGGATTTTTGGAAAGCGATGCTTGGTACGTCTGCGTTAATCGGGCTGTCAGATTTCAACCGCAGATGAACGGGATAGACGCAGATGAGTAGCCGGATTTGAGGCAGGCAGATGGATGGAGCTGGAAGAAGCAGATCAGGATGGCCTTCAGGATGACGTGGGCATTCTCATCCCATCCATCCTATCCATCCCGGTCCGGAAATCATTCAACGGAAGGAATCACGCCGTTCGCGCAAGCGATCGGGCCGGTGCCGGAGAGGAAGTTCAGCAGGTTGTCGAGCGCCATGCCGGCTTGGCGTGGCACGCTTTCGAAGGTGCGCGAGCCGATGTGCGAGGTGACGATCGCCTTCGGGTGCGAAAGCAGCGGGTGATCGGCTGGCGGGGGCTCCACCTCCATCACGTCGGTGCCGTAGCCGGCGAGTCGTCCGGAATCGAGGGCCTCGATGATCGCATCGGAGTCGGCGAGTTCGCCGCGGCCGGTGTTCACGATGTAGGAGCCTTCCTTCATGAGGGCTAGGCGCTCGCGGTTGATCAGGTGGTGGGTGTCCTTCGTCAGCTTCGTGTGCGGGCTGATGATGTCCACGGCGGCGAAAAGCGACTCCACGGTATCGTGGCGGATCACGCCGTATTGGGCAGCGATATCTTCCGGCCAGAAATTCCCGAAGCCATGGATCTCCATGTCGAAGCCGTGGGCGCGGCGGGCCACTTCCTGGCCGATGCGGCCCATGCCGATGAGGCCGATGCGCTTGCGCCACAACTCGTGGCCGGTCAGGCGCAGCCAGTTGCCCTGGCGGGTGGCATTCACGGTCTCCACGAGGTGCTTCTGCATGGCGAGCAGCAGACAAAAGGTGTGCTCGGCCACGGTCGTGTGATTCACACCGGGAGTGAAAAGCACGGGGATGCCGAGCTCCTTCGTCGCGGCGATGTCGATCTTGTCGAGGCCGATGCCGTATTTCGAGATCACGCGCAGGCGCGGCAGGCTCTTGTCGATCACCGCGCGGGTGATGGCATCGTCACCGCAGAGGAAGGCGTCGAATTCACCGGCCAGCTCCAGCATCCGGGCCTCGCTCAGCGGGCCCCGCTCGCGGACGATTTCGAAGCCTTGGCCCTCCAGTTGGGCATGATGGGGTCCGGGAGTATCCTGGAAGCTGCAGGTGGTCAGAAGTACACGGGTCGGCATGGCGGTCGTGGAGGGTTCTGGCTGGCTTCAATCTGTCATACAAGTCGGAATTCAGGCATCGCTGCGAAAGGAATCCCGCCGTTTTGAAGAGCCGCCATGTGAAAATCGCGTGAAGTGGTCACCAACGCTTGGCAGGTGCTATATCAGGTGAAAGATTCCGCCTTGTAGATCGTTCCTCCATTCGCTCAACTTTTCCCAGATGACGGCGCTAACTCCTCCCCGCCTGATGATCGCTGCTGCAGCGGTCTCATTGTTCATGCCCTCCTGCCGGGAATCCCGTCAGGCGCAGGCAAATTCCGAATGGTGGGGGCTCGAGACGAAGCGTATCGAACTCGTTCATCAGGTGAAGGTTCTCGAGATGCGTCTTGAGAAGCTGGAGACAGCTCGTCTTGAAGAAAAGGAACTGACGGACCTGCACGCACAGACCGAGAAGCATCGCGCCGATCTTCTGGTGATCGCCGATCAATTGCGTCAGGATCTGGC
The DNA here is from genome assembly GCF_025950085.1 of Luteolibacter flavescens. Lineage (NCBI taxonomy): Bacteria > Pseudomonadati > Verrucomicrobiota > Verrucomicrobiia > Verrucomicrobiales > Verrucomicrobiaceae > Neoluteolibacter > Neoluteolibacter flavescens. Next base: position 100,478 of record NZ_JAPDDS010000003.1, on the reverse strand, counting down.
GGATCAGGAAGACAGCATGGCCGAGCTGAGAAGCGAGTGGGTGAAGAAGACCCGCTTGGCTGCTGTGGGGCGCACGCTCGATTCGCTCGCCGGGTCCAATGGCAAGATTTTCAACGAGGTGGTCATCACGCGGGTGACGGACGTGGGTGTGGAATTCCGCCACTCCACCGGCACTGCCCGCCTGTCCGCCGATCAACTGAGCCCGACCAACCGGGACGCGTTTGCCCTGGACACCGCGGTGGCTCGGGAGGCGATCCAGGAAGAATCCGAGATCGCTTCTGCCTACGATGCCTGGGTGGAGCAGGGAGTGGCAGCCAGTGAAAAGCGCGAGGCTGCCCGCCAGGAAGTGCTGCTGGCCGAGCGCCAGGAGCAGCGTCAGATCGCCGCCTCGAATGCCGCCGCTGCGGCCAGCCGGTCGAGCGCGCGGAATTCCGGTTCCACATCGGCATTGCGCGAAGAGGCCAGACCCTTCAGCAATGGCCGCTCCATCTGGTATCCCTACTACCGCGGCTACCGGAGCTACCGCACCCGCTACTACTACGTGCCCACACGGACCTACTGCGCGCCAGCGCCCTACCGTGCGCCAGCGACGCCTTCATTCCGGTCGGTTTCGCGGAATTGGACTTACACCCCGCAGCGCTGACCGGCGCTCCCGGACGAGCCAGTGATCGCTGTCATCACCCCCCCTTTACCTCCTCATGAAATCGAGATTGTTTCAGATGTCCCGCCCGCTCGTCGTGCTTGGATGTGCATTGTTTTTGGGCTCCTGCGGCGAAGATCCGGAATTGGTCCGCAAGCGTGACGAGCAGCGCGCGGAAATCACCAAGCTGGATGGCGAGCTTTCCCTGCTCCGCGAGCGTCTCGGCAACTTGCCACCGGACCAGACCAAGGACCTTGAAAAGCTGAAAGCGGAGTCCGCGGCCAATGTGGAGGAAATCGCCCGCCTTGAAGCGGAGGTCGAGGGGCTTGAGGATGAGAAGGCGAAGCTTGAAAAGGACTTCGCCGCCTACCAGCGCAAGTACGCCGTCCGCTGAATCCAAAGGAGATATCTCCCATGTCATTTTCAGATCTACTTTCCAGCAGTCGAGGTCCCGGCGTGATCGGGACCTTCATTGCGTTGATCGTCCTAGGCGGTTTCGCGTTGCTCTATTTCCTCGTGTTCGACGAGAGCATGCAGGGTGGCAAGCCCCTCATCTCCTCGGTGATCCGCGAGCAGGAATCGATCATCACCAGCCGCAAGGGCGAGATCGAGTCCTTCCGGAAGAAGGAAGAAGATGCAGGCACCCGTGCTGACATCGCCCGCGAGGTGAAGACCGCAGAGCGGAAGGTCGAGAACGAGGGAAGTATCAAGACCGAGCTCGCCCAGAAGATCGAGGCGACGAAGGCCGAACTCGTGGCCATCGACGAGAAGTGGGAAGCCTACAAGGATCAGTACCGCGCGCAGGTCTGGCCGGAAGCCCAAGGCAAGGAACTCAAGGAATTCAAGACCGTCTCCGGCAGGGTCTATGAAGATGTGAAGGTGCTCGGAGTCGATCACACCGGCATGCGCCTCATGGCTCACTCCGGCCCCGTCACCGTGCCTGCCGAGGAGCTTCCGGATGACCTCCGGGATCTCTATCAGCTCAGCGACGAGAAGAAGAAGGCCATCCTCCTCGCGGCGAGCCAAGGCACCGCGGTGCACGAGGACAATGTCGAGGTCGCCAAGCTGCAACAGCGCATCGGCGAACTGAACACCGCGATCCGCGAAAAGAGCGATGCGAGGAAAGGTGCGGAGGACCGTCTGAAGATGGCTGTCGATGCCGGCCCGCGGTTCCAGATCGAGATCTCCAATCAGGAAGGAAAGATCAACGCCGAGAGGAGAAAGGCTGTCAGCCGTGCTCCCCAGATGGAGCAGCAGCTCAAGCAGATGAGGAAGAAGGCGGAGGATACCCGCAATTCCATCCCCAAGCTGCAGGCCGATATCCGCAAGTTTGACGAGGACATCGCGAAACTGAATGCCGAGGTGAAAACCGCGACCCAAGACATTCAAAAGGTCCGCGACGCCGCGAAAGAAAAGGCCGCTCCGGCCAATCCCTGACAGGATGTCATTCTTCACTTCTGAATCAGGCACCCCGGTTCTCATCGGGGGCCTCTTTGCCCTCATCGCTGTCGGGGTCGGCGGCGGTGCCCTGCTTCAGGGGCGCTTCAAGGCGACCAGCAGTCGCGCCGAGGTCTCGAAGGACGTGGCCATGGAAGAAAAGGCCAAGGAGAGCACCCTGAACCAAATCGCGATTCTCCGCCAAGACTGGGAAAAGGGCCAAGGCCTCATTGCCACCCACAACGAGTGGAAGCAGGTTGGCGAGTCCCTGCGAAAGGCCAGGCCGAAGGCGGAGGCACTCGCGAGACAGCGGCAGGGTCTGGCAGACGATGTCGTCCGCCTCCGCGCCGAGTTTGAGGACTACCGGGGCAGGTATTGCCGACAGATCCGCGGGGCGGCCGCTGGCGAAAAGCTCGCCGAGCTATCGACCCGCCAGGGGAAGATCTTCCGAGATGTCACGATCCGCCGCGTCACCGAGGCCGGGCTGGAGATCACCCATGCCGACGGACTGGCCAGCCTCGCGGCTAGCGAGCTGGCGGACTCGTGGCGGGAACGGTTCCAGTGGTGACCCCGTTCCCGCTTGATCGGGGTCGTCAGGCGAGCACCAGACGCGAGTCGCTCGCGAGCTTGGCAGTCAGCGTGTCCCAGCCACCGGCGCGCTGGAGATTGAAAACGTAGAGGTAAAGCGTCACGAGCTTCGGGTCGTGGGCAGCCACGAGGGTGTCCACGGCTCCGTCGAGCTTGGCCGCGTCGAGTTCGGCAGGGAGGTCACCGGTCACGGAGCCCTTGCCGTCATGCTCGATGCCCATGGCGTCGCAGAATTGGGCCAGCAGATCCTGGTTTCCGGCCATGAACCATGCCTGGAGCAGGTGCTCGCCGATGGTGTCGGACTGCTTGCTGCGCAGGGTCTTCAGGATCCAGGCATACTGCTCGGGCAGCGGCTTCTTCTGGACGAAGACGAGGCGGAGTTTCTTGCTCTGGGCGAGCGTGGCCACAGCGGACTTGTAGATGTTCCGGTCGTGTTCGCGGAACCAGTCGAGCATCTGGGTGGCGAGGGCGGGATCGGCGGCGGTGAAGAGTTCGTATGCTTTCACGATGGGAAAATCGGCTGGCACGGACTCCATGCGATGCCGCTGGAAATGCCAAACACGGATTTGCGCAAAATCCTCATTCCAAGAGCAGTAAGAATCCCCACTTGCCCGGGCGCGGGCCGCGCGCCCTAGTGTCATCAATCATGTCTGCCCATCATCCCGAACTCTGGAAAACGCTGCGCTGGATCGCCTTGCTGGCGACCGTGGTCGTCCTCGCGTGGTTCGGCATCCGGACCTTCGAGCGAGGGGTAGGGGGCACCGTGTCGGGACTGGAGAAGGTACTCGGTGCGATCACGAATTCCGACACCCGGGTGGTCGAGGGCAGGGCCGAGATCGTCTCGCAGTCCGAGATCACCGAGCTCGCGCTGGTGGAGCTGAAGATGAGCGCCACCCGCAGCTTTGAGAACGAGACCTTCATCCTGAAGTATTTCTCCGGTGGGAAGAAGCGCCTCATCGTGCGCGGCGAGTATCGAGTGACTGCCGGCTACAAGCTGCAGCCCGGTGTTTCGCTCAGGATGGACGGGAATACGCCAGTGGCCCAGTTCCCCGCGCCGCAGATCCTCTCGGTGGAGCTGATCGACTTCCAGCCGCTGAATGAAGAGAGCGGCTGGTGGAACAGCATCACGCCCGACGACCGTGCGCAGCTCCTCCGCGACCTGCGCCTCCAGATGCGCTCCGAGGCGCAACGGAGCGGGGTGCTGGAGATTGTGGAGAGCACGATGCGCACGCGGCTGAAGGATCTGCTGGGCACCGGTGATGTGAAGGTCGAGCGGGCGGAGAAGAAGTAGCTCCCCGCTGGACCGGAGGGGTGGGGGTAGCCCTCCGGAAACCCGCTTGGGCCTTGTCAGTCCGTGGCTGCGCGGCTTTGCTTCGCCCCGTGCGATGGCTTGATAAGATTGAACGGCGCTTTGACTGGCTTCATTTTCCGGGGCTGTTCAAGTATCTGACGTTTCTCGGCGTCATCGCTTACGCGTGCCAATGGACGCGCCCGGACTTCGCCGCGATGCTGGATTTCGACCGCGCGAAGATTCTTTCCGGTGAGGTGTGGCGGGTGTTCACGTTCCTTTTCGCTCCGATGGGCATGCAGAGGTTCACACCCATTGGCGTGCTGTTCCTGTTCTTCGCGGTCCGGATTTCCTTCCTGATCAGCGATTCGTTGGAGGAAGCCTGGGGTTCCACCAGGCTGACCTTGTATATCCTGACTGCATGGGTCGGGCTGGCGGTCTCCCAGTTCATCTTTGATCCCGGTTTGTTGGCGAGCGGGAGCATGCTCTACATCTCGCTCTTCCTCGCGTTCGCGACCTTGTTTCCCCGGGTGGAGTTCGCGCTCTTTTTCCTGATTCCGGTCCAGGTGCGGATACTTGGTTGGATCACCGGCATCCTGATGCTCCTCAATGTCTTCAGGGATCCTTCCAACCTTGCCATCACCGTGCCGACCCTGCTGCCGTACCTCCTCTGGGTGCTTCCGGACGTCATCCATGGCCGCAAGTCGCTCGTGAAGGCCGCCGAGCGCCGCCGGAAATTCCAAGTGGCGAGCCGCGTGGATTCGCAGGCATTCCACCGCTGTGAGACCTGCGGTCGCACTGAGCGGGATTCAGGCGATCTGGAATTCTACACGCTCCCGGACGGGAAGGAATACTGCAGCGAGCACCTGCCGCCGCAGCCCTGAGTTTGTTTTTTCCCGTGCAATTGGCCCGGGCCTCGTTTCCCTTGCCCGCACATGGCTCTCGACTCCCTCACGATCCGCGCTGAGTTCCCGATCCTCGCCCAGGAGGTGAATGGCCGCCCGCTGGTCTATCTGGACAATGCGGCCACCTCCCAGAAGCCGCGCGCGGTGCTGGAGGCCTCGCGCCGCTACTACGAGGAGATCAATGCCAATATCCATCGCGGCACCCACCATCTGGCCCGCGCCGCGACCTCCGCGCACGAGGCGGCCCGCGAGACCGTGGCCCGCCACCTGAATGCCGCCGAGGCTGCCGAGGTGATCTTCACCGCAGGCACGACGGACGGGATCAATCTGGTCGCCTCCATCCTGACGCTGTCGCCCGGCGACGAGGTGTTGATTTCCACCCTTGAGCACCACTCGAATATCGTCCCATGGCAGATGCTCTGCGAGCGCAGCGGCGCGACGCTGAAGGTGATCCCGTGCCATGACGACGGCACGCTCGACCAAGAGTCCTTTCGCGGGTTGCTCACCGAGCGGACGAAGATGACGGCTTTCAACTGGATCTCGAATGCCTTTGGCACGGTGAATCCGGTCCTCGAGATGATCGCGGCCGCGAAGGCTGCGGGATCGCTGGTGCTGATCGATGCCGCCCAGTCCACGCCGCATCTGGCAATGGACGTGCAGGCGCTCGGAGCCGACTTCGTCGCGATTTCCGGTCACAAGGTCTATGCTCCCACCGGCATCGGCGTGCTGTGGGGGAAGCGCGAGGTGCTGGATGCCCTGCCGCCGTGGCGCGGTGGTGGCGAGATGATCAAGGAAGTCACCTTCGCGAAGACGACCTACAATGACCTGCCGTTCAAATACGAGGCCGGTACGCCGAATATCGAGGGCGCGATCTCTCTGGCAGCGGCGCTAGACTTCGTCCACGGCATCGGGTTCGACGCCATCGCGGAGCACGAGGGCAAGCTGATCCGTGCCGCTGCGGACGGGCTGTCGAGCCTGCCCGGCGCGAAGCTCTACGGCCCTGACGATCGGGCGGGCGCGCTTTCCTTCGCGCTCGAGGGCGTGCATCACTACGACCTCGGCACGCTGATCGACCAGATGGGCGTGGCGGTCCGCACCGGGCATCATTGCTGCCAGCCGCTGATGGCGCGCTTTGGCATCACCGGCACCACCCGGGCGTCCTTTGCAATTTACAACACGCTGGAGGAAGTGGACGCGCTGGTGAAGGCGGTGGATCGCGCCAGCAGCATGTTACGCTGAAGTTAGGCTTTGCCTTTGGCGGGGGAGCGTTGAAGCTCCGCGGCATGAAACCCGTGCTACCCCTCTTGGTCGGACTTCTCTGCTCGCTGCCGGTGCTTGCCCACGAGGAGGTGACTCCGTTCCCAAAGGTGGTGCAGGGCGGCGTGCCCATGGCGGGCCTGACGACGACCGATCCCCACGGGCTGACGGTCTATCGTCTGGTCGTTCCGGAAGGCACCACCCGCCTGACCGTCACGACGAATGGCGGCACGGGAAATCTGCAGCTCTTCGTGCGCAGGGCGGTCCATCCGGGCTACAATGGTGCGGGTGCGCCCTACAGCTCGCGTTTTCCCGGCACGCGCCAGCGGCTCGTCGTGGAGGCCCCGGAGCCGGGTATCTGGTACATCGGAACCCAGGGGGCAAACGGCGGCTACAATGGAGTGAGGATCCTCGCGGCGCTGAAGCAGGAGAAGGGTGCCGCGCCCGCGGTCACGATGAATCCTCCGCCTGGCATCTACACGGGCAGTGCGACTTTCACCCTGAAGGCGAAAGGTTCCACCGTCCGCTACACCACGGATGGCAGCGAGCCCGATGCCACGTCTCCCGTGGTGCCCGCCAGCCTGACGCTCACCGCCGACACCACGGTGAAGGCCCGCGCATTCACATCGAAGGGTGCCGTGGGCCCGGTGACGGAGGGCTTCTATCAAGTTCATCCCGCCGGTGATGTCCGCGATCTGGACAGCCTCGGCACCGTGCACCACCTCGCCAGTGCGAAGGGTGGCAGGCATATCTTCCGCATCTCCGTCCCCGCGAATCAGAAGCTCGTGGTGGTCGCCGAAGGCGGGAAGGGGAAATCGACCGTGTCCGTCGGCCACGGCACCATTCCTCCGGTGGGCAAGCCCGCAAAGGGCGACACGTCCTTCGTCCGCAGCAATAACCGCGTGGTGATCCCGGAGACGACCGCGGGTGATTACTACATCGCCGTGGACGCAGCCTCCATCTACTCCGGCCGCACGGTGATGGCCTACGTCGCGGGTGATGGCGCTGATCTCATGCCGTGGGGTATCGTGCTGCAGCCCTATGTCAGCACGGAGACCTTTGACCCCGTATCCTGCGAGGTGCAGGAGGGGATGATCGACGCCGGCGAGCGCCGCCTGCTGCGCTACACCACCGAGATCCGGAACGTGGGCGGACAGGACATGGTGATGCCGGATCCGGAGGGAAATCCCTTCTTCGAATTCCAGGAGTGCCACAATCATTACCACTTCAAGGGCTTCGCCTCCTCCCGCTTGCTGGACATGGAAGGGAATGAGCTGCGCGTCGGTCGCAAGGTGAGCTTTTGCCTGCTCGACACGAACCGCTGGGACCGCGGCGCGAATGTCCGGAAGAAATTCACCTGCAGCAGCCAGGGCATCCAGGCGGGCTGGGGCGATGTTTATGACAGCGGCCTGCCCGGCCAGTGGATCGAGATCGATACGCTCCCCGCGGGCACCTACCAGCTCGAGGTGACGGTGAATCCGGACCACATCCTGCCGGAGACGAACTACGACAACAACCGGGTCGTCATTCCCGTGACGATCAACTGATCCGGAGGCCCGGCCTTCACCGGTGATACGGCTCGCCGCGCCGCAAGGTCGCGACGCGGTAGAGCTGCTCCAGCAGGACGACGAGTGCCAGCTCGTGCTGCATCGTCAGGCGCGAGAGCGACCAGACGGCGTCGCAGGTGCGGCGCAGTTCTTCCGTATGGCCATCGGATGCTCCGATGAGGAAGCTGACTGCCTTGATCTCGCCGCGCAGTTCCAGCGAGGCGAATTTATCCGCCCATGCCTGCGTGGCCAGCACCTCGCCGCGCTCGTCCATGGCGATGCGGAAGTTCCCCGCGGACCGCTCTAACAACGTCGCGGAGACTGTCGTCGAATCGCCCGCCTTCAGATACTCCAGCTCGTAGCTGCCGTATCGGCCCAGGCGCTTGAGATACTCGTCCACCCCGCTCTTGGCATAGGCCAGGGCGGGCTTTCCGGCAGCGAGGATGCGGACGCGCATGGCGGCAGGATTCCCTTGTCATGCTGACCCGGTCAACCTGCTTTCCCGCTTGTCCCCGCGCGGGCTTTGGGAAAGAACATCGGGTAATGAAACGCCTCGTCCTCCTGCCGTTCCTGTTCTCCGCCTGTGCGACCATCGATGAGCACACCGAGGCTGCCCACGGTCGCAAGATGATGTCGCTGCTGGAGAAATTCGACCGCTTCGACTACAACGGCGACGGAGTCCTGACGCGGAAGGAGATCGAGCAGGGGATCACCGAGGCAGGAGCGGGCACCACCAAGCCCGATCCCGAGGAGCTGGATGCCATGATGAAGCACTACGACACGAACAAGGACGGCAAGATCACCCGCTGGGAAGCTGAGCGCGTGATCGACCTGCCGGTGCCGGACGTTCATTGAGTGGGGGCCATCTGAGGAGGGTGGACGTTCCGTCCACCCGTGTCGACGGAACGCCGACACTCCTCACGGACCGACGAAAAAAGGGCGCGGAAAACCGCGCCCTTTCTGGTGTCTGTAAACTTGTCTCTGGCTTCTCTCTCAGCGCACGCGCTCGAGCAGCCAGGTCAGCAGGGAATCGACCGGCAGGCGCTCCTGCTCCATCGAGTCGCGGTGACGGATGGTGACGGTGTTCTTCAGTTCCTCGCCGTTTTCGCCGAGGGTGTCGAAGTCGACGGTGATGCAGAAGGGCGTGCCGCACTCGTCCTGGCGACGATAGCGCTTACCGACGGATCCGCCGTCGTCGTAGAAGACGGTCATCCACGGCTGAAGCTTCTTCTGGATCTCCTTGCAGATGCGGACCTGCTCCTCGTTCTTCTTCAGAAGCGGGAAGATGCCGACCTTCACGGGAGCCATGCGCGGGACGAAGCGGAGGACCTCACGGGAGTCGTCCTTGCCCTTTTCATCGGTGAGCTTCTCGAAGTCGTAGGCCTCGCAGATCAGTGCGAGGACGGTGCGGTCGCAACCGGCCGACGGCTCGACGACGTGAGGAAGAAAGCGCTCCTTCGTTTCCTCGTCGAAGTATTCGAGAGGTTTGCCGGAGCCCTTCTGGTGCACGCCGAGGTCGTAGTCGGTGCGGTAGGCCACGCCTTCCAGCTCCTGCACGCCGAAGGGGAACTCGTACTCGATGTCGTAGGTTTTCTGAGAGTAGAAGGCTCGCTCGCCATCGGGGATGTCGAGGATGTGCAGCTTCTCGCGTGGGATGCCGATCTCGGCGTAGAAGTTCAGGCGGGCTTCCAGCCACTCGTCGGTGAGGCGCAGGCCATCTTCAGGGCGGCAGAAGTACTCGATCTCCATTTGCTCGAACTCGCGGCTACGGAAAGTGTAGTTGCGCGGGTTGATCTCGTTGCGGAAGGACTTGCCGATCTGAGCGATGCCGAAGGGCAGCTTGATGCGGTTCGAATCCAGCACGTTCTTGTATTGCACGAAGATCGACTGCGCGGTCTCCGGGCGAAGGTAGGCGTCCGACGATGGATCGTTGTCGTCTGCGGACGCACCCATCTTCGTCTTGAACATGAGGTTGAACTCACGCGGATCGGTGAGAAGGCTGCCATTGTCCGGATTGAAGGACGTGGTGCCGGTGACTTCCTCGCGGCGGTCTTCGATGAGCTCGAGTTCCTTCGGGGAGATCTTCTTGTCCGGCATCAGCTCGCCGTAGAACTTGCGGGCGGTCTTGTGCGACTCGATCGGGTCCTTGCCCGGGGCCACGAGAACCGCGAAGACGCGCTCGACGCTCCAGCCGGTGGCTTCGTGCTTCGCGCCCTTGAAATACACGGCAGTGCCATCCTGCGCTGGCACCTGGTCGGCGCGGAGGCGGGCCTTGGAAAGAAGGCAGTCGCACATCGGGTCGCTGAAGCTGTCGAGGTGGCCGGAGGACTTCAGGACCTGCGGCATGGTCAGGATCGCGCCGTCCATGCCGAGCACGTCATCGCGCTCCTGGACGGTCTTGCGCCACCAGTAGTCCTTCAGGTTTCGCTTCAGCTCGGCACCGAGCGGACCGTAGTCCCAGCATCCATTGAGACCGCCGTAGAGCTCGCCTGCTTGGAAAATGAAGCCGCGGCGTTTGCAAAGGGAGACGATTTTCTCCATGCGGGCGGGGTCGGTGCTGTCCTTGTTGGCCATGGTCTTATGCGGGTTGGGGCGCGGATGGAATCAGGCGCGCCGCCGGGCGGCAAGGCGGGATTGTGCCCCTGATCCCGGTCTTCGGGTTGCGCGGGCACCGCTCCCGGCTAGCGTCGCAGGCTGATGAAACGGACATTGAACGGAGGCAGGGGAATTCTCGCGGTTCTCATGGCGGCGACGGCGATCTCACGGGCGGAACCCGCCAAGCTCGAGGAAGTGGCCTCTTTTGGCAAAAACCAGCCCATCGGCATGGCCGTGGCATCGGAGCCGAACCGCGTCTTCGTGTCGTTTCCCTACAAGGAGCCCTTCCTCTACGGCCTCACGGAAATCGTCGGAGGAGAACGCAAGCCCTTCCCCGATGACGAGTGGAACCGCCGTGTGACGGAAAAGCCCGACACGCATTTCGTGAACGTGCAGGACCTCTTCGTGGACAAGGCGAACCACCTCTGGGTGCTGGACTCGGCACCCGGAGCGGCGGCGTCGATCTTCGGCAAGGAGGGCGGACGTGAAGGCGGGTACTTCAAGCTGGTGAGGATCGACCTCGCCAAGAACGAGGTAGCGAAGGTCTATGACTTTCCCGACCTGCCGAAGGACAAGAGCGCGATCAATGACGTTTGCGTGGACCTCGGCCACGGGCTTGCCTATTTGTCTGACCCGGGCCTAAAGGCGATCGTCGTGCTGGATCTGGAGAGCGGCAAGTCCCGCATCGCGCTCAAAGAGCATCCGTCCACGTTGGCCGATCCGGATTTCAAGCTGCACCTCGACGGCAAGGACGTGGTGGATGGCGATGGAAAGCCCTTCTCCTCCAATGTGAACGGGATCGCGCTGACGAAGGACGAGAAGTACTTCTACTACCGAGCGATCAACCAGACGAAGCTCTACCGCATCCCGACGCAGCATCTCGCGGACGCTTCGCTGTCGGATGTGGAACTGGGCAAGCACGTCGAGATGGTCGCGGAGACCGGCGTCTGCCACGGGATGGTCGCGGATGCGAAGGGGAATGTCTTCGTCACGGCCTCGGCTGACAAGGCGATCAAGTATGTGACCCCGGAAGGCAAGGTCCACACGCTGGTCACGGACGATCGCCTGATCTGGCCGGACTCGATGGGAGTCGGTTCCGATGGCTACCTCTATCTCACCTGCGCGCAGATCAACCGCGCGCCGAAGTATCACGGTGGCGAGGACAAGGTGGAGTATCCCTTCCGTGCCTTCCGCGTGAAGCTGCCGTAAGGGTCAGCGGTTTCTCCACTGTGCCAACTGCTCCGGAAAGGGGCAGTTGGCGCAATCGCTCGAGTCTTCCAGGCAGAAGTCGTGGTAGATCTGGAGCATCGCCTGATGGTGGGCGGCCTTCTTCAGCCACGTGCCCGCCGCATCCTCGCTACCGAAGAGGCGAATGGCGCAGCGGCGCACCTTTTCATTCCGCGCGCCCGCCGCGAGCTTCGCATAGCGCTCGTAGGACTCGCCCTCATGGAGGGCGAGGGGGAAGAGGTGATTCGCGAGCAACTCGATGGCCTGCGCTTTTCCGAAGAGCGCGAGCGGACGGGCTGCGGCCGCGGAGGAGAGCGTGTAGCGCCTTGTCCAGAAAGGGTCGTCGAGCTTCGACAGCATCTTCACCAGCGCGTCCGCATCGAGTGGCAGGGATGTGGCGAGCTTCCTGAATTTCGGCCACTCCCGCACGATGGCGGCGAGTGCGGCCACGCGGCGGTGCGGGTGATTCGCGGGTCGTTGCCCGCCGGCTTTCCACGGGATGGCGTGGGCGGATTCCCATTGGCCGCGGACCTTCCACCACGTCTCCCATAGCCCGCGCAGATGCTCGCGGGTGTCGGGCGGCGCCTTCTCATGGAGATCCGGCGAAAGGAATCCCGCAGCTCCGAAAAGCAGCGCCTCGGTGTGGGCGGGTTCTTCTCGCAGGGCGGCCAGCGGCATCCGTTGGGAGAGCAGGCGCATCGCCAACGCATTTGAGCGGTAGCCGAGCGTCTCCGCCACGGCCTGATAGAGTGCGGCATCCCGGCCATGCGCGTCCGTGGTGCGCAGCAGGCGTGCGGCCTTCCTCGCAGCGCGATGTTCCGCGGCCTCGCGAAGCAGCGCCGCCACGGAGACCGGTGGCATGTTTGCCAGCGGCAGCACGCAGCGACCGGGCGTGGCGATGGCCGTCTCGCGCCGCGGTTGCTGCAGGGCTTGCTCCAGCAGATCCCGTGGAATCACCACCCGCGGTACTTCGCGATGATCGTGGGTGCGCGTGAAGCTCTCCGGTCCGCCATGGCTGAAGACGACGTGCAGCACGGTGTCTCCGAAAGCAGGATCGGCCCCGTGGCCGTGCGCCTCCCAATCGGACGGCCGCATGTCGAGCTCGATGGGGCCGCGATGGACCTCGCTGCCGGTCTCGATGGCCGCATGCAGGAAATCAGGACCGGCCGAGCGGTTCCATTCTCCGAATTGTACGACGCGTATCGTAGTTCCGGCGGTGTCACGGAAATCCCTGCCGAAGGCTCCCGCGAACCACAGCGCCTGCAACTCCAGCTCCGGAGGCAGGGAAAGCGGCGGCGACTCCGCCACGGCGGGCCGTTCCCACACGGCGGCCAGCAGCCGGGCGTAGTCGGTCATTTCTTCGGCGGTTGAGGCTGGGCCGGCGGTGGCTCAAGGATGGCGGCCCACGTGGCAGGGGCGATCACTTCCGGGATGTCTGCATACAGGGTGCGGGCCCCGCGCAGCAGGTCGATGGCCTCGGACTTCTTGCCCGCCTCCCGCGCCATGGTGGCGAGGTGCAGGTCCATGCGCAGGCGATCCGGCTTGTCCGCGAAGTAGAGCTTCGCTTTTCGGAAGTCAGCGGTGGCCAAGGCTTCCTCCTTGCGGGCGGCGCGCGAAAGGCCGACCGCTTCCACGAGGGTGCCGCTTTTCAGTCGGTCCGCAGCATCCAGCAGCATGGCGTCGAGTTGCTTCGGGTCTTCCTTCCAGCGGAGATTCGCCAGTCGCAGCGCGCGGTAGTCGCGATCCTCGTCGGCTTTTTCACCGCCACCGTCGAGGTGGAGGAAGGGGCGGTAGAGCGGGTCGCCCAGCACCACGTTTTGCCACGAGAGCACAGGCACCGACATGTAGGCCGCCTCCACGAGCGTGTAGCCGGCCATGAGGCGGTCGTTGAAGATGTCGAAATTGTGGGTCAGCGGGAGGTAGGGTTCATAGACATTCCCGAGCGTGGCCGCGGCACCCTTCGACAGCAGTCCCGCGCACCAGTTCTTCGTGGTGTCGCGGAGCTGACCGGCGCTGAAGGAGTGCAGATGGGCCGCCACCGCGCCCTTCTTGAACTTGAAGGGTTGGTTCACGAAGGGGCCGTTGATGTTCCAATCATACCAGCCGAAATACAGGGCGGTATCGCGGAGCGGGTAGTTGAGCGGCAGGGTCTCCTTGTTCCGGTCGATGATCACCGGAATCCCGGCGTCGCGATGTGCCTTCGCGACCTTTTCCATCGCCGGATCGCCTTCGACATGCTCCGGATACATCTGGGAGAGATCGATCACGGACATGCCCCAGAGGCCGGTGTTTTCTGCCTCCACGGCGTCCTTGATCATCCGCGCGCAGACTTCCTTCGTCGGCCCGTCGATGCGGCCCACCAAGGTCATCGGCAGCTTCGCCTCGGCGATGGTCTTCTCCTGCTTGAAGTAGGGATTGTTCACCACGGCCTCCACTTGCACGCCCTCGACTCCCAGCAGCGCCAGCTCGGAATCCACGGACGCCTGGGTGGTGCGGGTGAAAGGCTGCTCGCCCGCGGGTGGCGGCAGGGCTGGGCCGGTGCCCGTGACGCGGCTCGGCACCCCGCGCATGCAGACGAGGATGCGGATCTTCAGCTCGGTCGGTACAAGCTTGCCATCCGCTCCCCGGCCGCGGACCCACCACTCCCGGCGGTCATATTCGCGGATCAGGCGGTTGCGCAGCTTGTCGTCGAAGTCCTTGCGCGAGATTTCCTCGGAGTCCGGCAATTCCAACCCGACCAGATGATCGGCAGGAATGTTCCGCGCCTTCGCGTAGAATTCGGCCAGAGCCTTCGAGTCCGCGGAGGAGGAATTGTAGAGCACCGCCACGGACGCCGGGTCCGGCGGGGTAGGCACTGCCAGCGCCGCCCCGCAAAAACATATCATCAAGCCCAAGATCCGGATCACGCGGCTACAATGCCTCGCGATGCCATCGAGGCAAGCCCGGGAAGGCACCCGATGGCGGCAGAAATTTCGGATTTCCGAAATGCTTTCACTCAGATTGAATGCCGCCACCTTGATCGAGATTTTCCCATCCTTGGCCCACCCGGTCTGGTTCGTGCCTGCCTTCCTCATCGGTGCCTGCATCGGGTCGTTCCTGAACGTGGTCATCTACCGCGTGCCGATTGGCCTTTCGGTGAATGAGCCGAAGCGCTCCTTCTGCCCCAAGTGCAAGTCCGAGATTCCGATGCGGCTGAATATCCCGCTGGTGAGCTGGCTGTGGCTGCGCGGGAAGTGCTCGAACTGCAGGTCGCCGATCGCCTTCCGCTATTTCGGCGTCGAGTTGCTCACCGCACTGCTCTTTACCGCCATCTGGTGGTTCCTCCAGACGTCGGTGCCGCTCGGATCGTTCCTGAGGCCGGAGCTCGGAGCCGTCCTTCCGCTGTGGATTATGGCTTCATTGTTCATGGCGATCGTCTTCATCGACATCGAGCACATGATCATCCCGATCTCCTTCAGCGTGGCGATCATGGTGGCGGGTGTCGCCGCCGCGGCGCTGTGGCCGCAGCTCTCGGATCTCTCCGGCTGGTCCACGCAGGCAGCGCTGCTGAAGGACGGCTTGAAGCAGTCCGTGCTCGGCGGCATCATCGGCGGCTGCGGCCTCTGGTGCATGGTGCTGTTAGGCAAGCTCGCCTTCGGAAAAAAGAAGATGGATTACAAGGATCCGGTCGCTTGGAAGCTGATCGAGCCGGACAACGAGGAGGATCCGATCTTCTTCGAGATGGATGGCGAGAAGACCGCCTGGTGGGACATCTTCTACCGCAAGTCCGACCGTCTGATCCTGACCACCACCGAGGTCTCGGCGAATGGCGAAAGCCACGGGGCAGGGGAGGTGATCATCCGCGAGCACCAGATCGAGCTGCCCGGCGGAAAAGTGATCGCGCTGGATGACCTGAAGTCGCTGGAGGGCATGGGAACGAAGGTCGTGATCCCGCGCGAAGCGATGGGCATGGGCGACGTTTATCTGATGGGTGGCATCGGTGCCTTCTTCGGCTGGGTCGGCGTGCTCTTCAGCCTTTTTGCCGCGTCGCTGTATGCCATCGTGGCCGCGGTGCTCGGGCGCATCGGTTTTGGCAGGCCGCTTCCATTCGGACCCTTTCTGATCCTCGGTGCGCTGACTTGGATGTTCGGCGGATGGAAGATCGCGCAGTGGTATTTCGATAGCCTGGTCTTCCTACGCTGAGCGGGCTCAGTGGCAGCAGGAGGGAAGTTGTTCCTGGGTTTGGTCTTGGACCACTTCCGGCCTTCCGAGTGGGATCGTGTCGTGCAGCCGCCACGCGAGGATCAGCGCGGTGATCAGGGCGAGGCCGCGCTGGATGCGCAGCATGCCCGCGGGCTTCAGCTTGGTCCTCAGCCGCTGGAACTGATGCTGCGCCACCCATAGCAGCGGGACCGTGCCGAGGCCGAAGGCGAGTGCGACCTCCGCCCCGCGCGCCGCGGAGCCCGAGGCCAGCAGCGCGATGAAGACGGCATAGAGAGGTCCGCAGGGAAGGAAGGGCGTGAAGAGCCCGGTCAATCCCGCACCGGCGGTGACCGGCAGCCGCTGCGCCCTGAAGCGCTGCCTGGCGATGAAGCGCATCAGGAATGCGGGTCTCGGGATCTTCTTCTCCAGCCCCGTGGCCAGCATCAGCAGCGCCGCCACGAGTGCCCATGGCAGGAGCACCGCGGGCGAGTGGAAGAACCATCCCAGCGGCTCCTTCCCCAAGGCCCCGCACAGCGTGCCGATGGCAGTGTAGGAGGTGAGGCGACCGGCGTGGTAGGCCGTGGCAGCAGCCATGCGTTCGCCCTCGCTCTTCGCCAGCATGCCGACCCCGCAGGCCAGCGGGCCGCACATGCCGGCGCAGTGCAGGCTGGTGGCGAGTCCGGCCACGAGGGCCCCGGCGAGGGTCAGGTCCATGGCGGCATTTTCACTTGGTATTCACCTCGATCTGCTGCGGAGCGTGCTTTACGGCGACGGTGATCAGCGCGCCCCATGCGGTGATGAGCAGGAGGAAGGCGAAGCAGACGAAGATCCACGGATGACGGATGAAGAAGGCGGGGCGTTCGGTATTCATGGCGGGTCAGTTTTGAGGATTCTGGAGATCGGGACCGAGGAAGCGCATCTCGTGGCGGAGCACCACGTCGCCGGGCTGGGCCCGGACCTCGATGCGGAGATCGGTGGCTCCGCGGTATTCGGAAACGGGAGCGACTACGATGGCCGGGCGCGTGATCTCTCCGCGCGGCGGCACTTCCACCTCGGCGTCCGCACCGCTGAGCGTGTAGCCGGTTGGCGCATCCGCGAGGTGCAGTGTGAAGCGCGCGGGCTGGTTGCGCTTGTTGTGAAAGCGGACCTGGTAGTGGTTCCTTATCGCGGTGGCGTCGGCGTAGAAGGGCTGCCCGCGCATGCGGGTGAAGTCCGCGGTGAAGGGCCGCGCCTGACGCCACCCGGCGATGGAAAAAGCCAGCAAGCCCATCGCGCCGAGCACCGTATAGGCGATCACACGCGGCCGGATGAAGCGGCGCTTCTTGCCCGTCAGGCCATTCAGGGAATCATAGCGCACCAGACCTTTCGGCCGGCCGACCTTCGTCATGATGTCGTCGCAGGCGTCGATGCAGGCGGCGCATCCGATGCACTCGAGCTGGAGGCCGTTGCGGATGTCGATGCCGGTCGGGCAGACATTCACGCAGCGCCGGCAGTCGATGCAGTCGCCGGTTGCCTTGCCCTTCGCGCCACGGGGTTCGCCACGCTTTTCGTCGTAGCCGACATTGATCGTGTCGTCGTCCGTGAGCGCGCTCTGCAGGCGGCCGTAGGGGCACATGATCACGCAGAATTGCTCGCGGAACCACCCGAAGCAGAACCACAGCGCGAGCGTGAGGAAAACGACGATGCCGAATGACGTGGCGTGTGCCAGCGGGCCCTCGTGCATGTGCTCGTAGAGCCGTGGGATCGAGACGAAGTAAGAGAGGAAAATGTGCGCGATGAGGGTGGCGCAGATCGCGTAGAGCAGGTGCTTCACCCCGCGGCGGGTGATCTTCCCGGCAGCCCACGGCGCAGCATCGAGCTTGCGGCGTGCGACTGCATCACCCTCGGCCAGCCGTTCGATGCGGCGGAAGACGTGATCGAGGAAGACCGTGTAGGGACACGCCCAGCCACACCACAGGCGACCCAGCAGCGCGGTGACAAAGAACAGCGTGAAGCCGAGCCCGGTGACGCCGAAGAACATCACCCACAGGTCCTGCGGCACCAGCGTGAGGCCGAAGACATGGAAACGCCGCTGCTCCACGTCGAAGAACAGCGCCGGGCTGCCATTGACCGGGATCCAGGGCAGGGCGATGTAGACCGCGATCAGCGCGGCCCCGAAGACCCGCCTCGCCGTGGTCCATTTCCCCGAGACGTCCGCGGTATGGAGAAAGAAGCGCGACCCGTCCTGATTGATCGTGGTGACGGAGTCGAGATTCGGACGCTTCTGCTTCTGGACCTGGACGGGCATGAATGGGACGCCCGGAAAATGCCACGGGTGCCGCCTCCAAGCTGCGCATCCCTTCTCAGAGGATGCGCGTTTTCCCTCAGCCGCTGGATGACCAGAGTAGAGAGTAGCTGAACGACTGCGTCGTTCAGGCTGGGTGCGGTCCGCGTTGAAAGTCGGGGCGGCGATCTTGTGAGATGCCTCGCCCCGCCGAAAGGGCGCAGCCCTTTCGCTACGAAAGTTTTCGCAGCAGGCGTAGCTGAACGACTTCGTCGTTCAGGCTTCTCGTGCCCCGCCTGAAATCGCCGCTCGCGAGTTGTCTCCAAGGCCCTCCCTCCCGCTGGAGAATCGTTCCCGGAGGCGATCTACAAGCCGCACCCAGCCTGAGCGACGCAGTCGCCCAGCTACATAGCCCGCACGTTCCTGCTCGCCAGAGTCCAACCGCAAGATTTGTCACCAAGCTCGTGTTGGACGAATCACATCCTTCGGCTAGCTTGCCGAGATATGGCGACGGAGCGAAGAAACGTGATCGGCGGGGTCCTGCAATCCTGCTCGACCAATCCGATGACTGGCTTTTTCCGCGATGGCTGCTGCCGCACGGGCCGCGGGGATGTCGGCGTTCATGTAGTCTGTGCCTCGGTGACGGAAGAATTTCTCGCCTGGTCAAGGTCCCGAGGGAACGACCTCAGCACGCCGCGCCCGGAGTATGATTTCCCCGGGCTAAATCCCGGCGACCGTTGGTGCCTCTGTGCTGCGCGTTGGAAGGAGGCGCTGGATGCCGGGCACGCGCCCGCGGTGGTGCTGGAGTCCACCCATGAATCTGCGCTCGAGTTTGTCGATCTCGCGGATTTGGAGGCACACGCGATGCGCTGAGTCACTTCGGTCCTTACGTCCTAGTCCGGCAGGAGCAGGACAAGTGATGAGAAAGTCCGATTATCGCGCTTCTCGCGATGGTAACACGTGCTTGTCCTTGTCCCGGTCGCCTTATTTTTCGCGGCGATAGAGGAGGTGAGGGGATATCGCTATTTTAATGACACGGTAATCCGGGGTCTATTCCGTGATTTTTCCGTCCGGGGAATGGGGTTTTCAAAGGTCTTGTTGTTGTATGACAACGAGTAGCGAAAGCTCCGTGTGGGGCCGATTCCGGCGGTGCGAATTTTCCGCCAGGGAGCATGCAAAAATTTTGTCGGGTTTTGTCGGGAATACTCGCGCTCCAGATACGGACGAATCCCAAGCGTCCGTTTTCAAACTCTCCCAACCCATCAAGAGACCCATGAAGCCCAAGGATATGTACAAAACCCGCATTACCAGTCGCTCTGCTCTTCTCGCCTCAGCGCTCGTCCTCGCCACTGCCGCACCCAGTGCCATGGCGATCACTTCGAACTGGCTGAACAACGGCACCACCCCCAACGGAAACTGGGGCGATGCCGTCAACTGGTCCGCCGGCATCCCGACCTCCGCCGGGGACGTCGCGAACTTCAATCTCAACTACAGCACCAACAACAAGGTCGTCTCGCTCGCCGGGACTTCCCGCACGGTGGGCGCACTCACTTTCGGCGACCCGGGTTCGGCTTATTGGACCGTCACGATCAATGGCACGGGTGGCGGCAGCCTCATCTTCGACAATCTTGGCAGCCCGGCCACGATAACGAAGGCGGCGGCAAACAATAACGTTCTCGACCAGATCACCGCGCCGGTAGTCCTCAATAGCAGCCTCGTCATTGACACGGCAGCCGTGGGCGATGTCGCGAACCAAGGAGGGAACAGCATTCAGGTGACGGGCGTGGTCAGCGGCTCCGGCGGCGTCACGAAGAACGGCACGGGCGCGATCTATTTCACCGTCGCGAATACCTACACCGGCGGCACCACGCTTAATGCAGGCAAGTTCCACGTGAGCAACAACGCGGGCTTCGGCACCGGCCCGATCACGATGAATGGCGGCGAGATCGTCCCGCGCGCCGCGAACCGCAACCTGGGCAATGCGCTCGTGGTGCAGGCGGACTTCACCGCCGGCGTGGTGGGCATCAACAACCAGCTCAATTTCTCCGGTGCGACGAACCTGAACGGAGGCACACGCACCATCACCGTCAACGACACCACCGTCGCGAATGACGTGGTGCTCTCCGGTGTCGTCTCGAATGGCGGCCTGACGAAGGCTGGCGCGGGCACCCTGCTGGTGAGCAATGCGAACACCTACACCGGCCCCACGACGGTGACTGCGGGCACGTTGACGGTGAGCAATGCGCAGCCCTTTGACACCAGCAGCGGCGTCACGGTCAATGGCAGCGGAGCCCGCTTCCTAATCGCGGCGAATTCCCTCTCCACCAACATCCTTCCGCCGGTCACGCTGACACAGGGCACGGTCGAAGGCCCGGGCATCATTAACAGCCTCACCGTCGCCGACGCGGTGGCGAATACGGTCATCCCGGGCAATGGCCTCGGTGCGTTCACCACGGTGAACTCGCTCACCTTCCAGGGAGCAGCCACCCTGAATATCCGGGCCAATGGTCCCTATGCGGAGCAATTCATCCTCTCCCAGTCCCTCACGACGACAACCCCGGCCAGCGTGGTCGTGAACATGACGAATACCGCAGGTTCCTGGACCTCGGGTTCGGATTACACGGTGATCGACTACGAGACCTACACCTCGGTGGGGAATGCATCGCACTTCGTGCTCGGCACGATGCCGGGACTGAATCCGACGCAGACCGCGACACTGGTGAATACCGGCAGCGAGATCGTCGTGCGCGTGACGGGCGAGACCTTGAAGTGGACTGGCAACCAGAGCTCCGATTGGACCACCGCGGCCGTTGGCGGTTCGCGGAACTGGAGCCAGCAAAGCAACCCGGCCGAATTCACGAATGGCAGCGCGGTCAGCTTCGACGATGGCGCGACACGGACCGACGTGAATCTCGCGTCGAACGTAACGCCCTCGATCACGATCATCGAGGCGGCCTTCACCGATTACGTCATTGGTAGCACGAATGGCTCTGGCATCCAGGGCGGGTCCCTGACGAAGAGCCTCGCAGGGAAGCTCACGCTTTCCACCCCGAATACCTACACGGGTGCCACCACCATCAATGGCGGTATCCTCGAGGTGACGGGAGCAGGCTCGATCGCCTCTTCCTCCACGATCACGAACGACGCCCAGCTCATCCTGAATTTGGATGGTGCCAGCAATGTCTATGCAAACCCCATCGCGGGTGCGAATGCAGGCACCATCACGAAGTCGGGCACGGGCAATCTGACCCTGAGCGGCGCGAATACCTTCACCGGTGGACTCGTCCTCGACGCGGGCAGCCTGAACCTGAACAGCGCCGGAGCACTCGGCGGCGGCACCACCGGTATCTTCACCATCCACGGCGGCACCACCTTGGACAACACGAGCGCGGCGGACGTCGTGCTCACGTCGTCGAAGCGTCAGACCTGGGGCGGAGACTTCACTTTCACCGGCACGCACAGCCTGGACATGGGCTCCGGCGAAGTGACGGCGAATGGCCTGGGCACCGATCGCATCGTGGCGGTGAATGGCAGCACGCTCACCGTGGGTGAGCTCAAGAGCCCCGCTCACGGCATCACGAAGACGGGCAGCGGGACGCTCGTCCTCACCAGCGTGGGCTCCTTCGGTGCGGCAAGCGTCGTGAACGGAACCCTCGCGGTCAACGGCGGGACCGTGCAGATGAATCGCCCGGGCGCGACCGAAGCCGAGAGTGGCGATCTCACGGTGGGCGGGCTTACAGGTACGGGAACCATCGTGAACGGAGCATCTCACGCTCGCACGCTGGTCGTGAATACGGCAGGGACCAATACCAACACCTTCAGCGGCACTCTTGCCAATGGAGGATCGGCTTCGCTGTGGCTGGCCAAGCAGGGGACCGGCACATTGATCCTTAACTCGGCGAATACCCACAATGGCACGACACGGGTCGAAACCGGGATCATGGTCCTGCAAAACGGTGGAGCGCTCGGTGGCAGCACCTACACCAACCGGACCCGCACCGGTGCCCTTCACATTGAGGGGGGCATCACCATTCCGAACAACCTCATCCTCAGCAATGATGGAACGGGCACCGGCGCCATCGGCTATGCGGTCTCGAATGTCAGCGGGAACAACGTCATCTCCGGCAACATCTCGCTGCTGGACGGCGGCGGTCACACGATCATCCGCTCCATGGCGGACTCGCTGTCCATCACGGGCAATGTGACGAACGGCTTCAACGTGCTCCGCAACCTCATCCTCGGAGGCACCTCCACCGCTGCGAACTCGGTGAGCGGCGTGATCTCGAACGGCGTGGGCGCAAATACCATCACCGCGGTGGAAAAGATCGATGCCGGCACCTGGACGCTCTCCGGGGACAATACCTACACCGGCAGCACCACCGTGACTGCGGGCACGCTGTCGATCACCAAGCCGGTGCTTTCCGACACCTCCGCAGTGGTCATCGGAGCGACGGGAGCCGTGCTGAATCTGACGCACACGTCCACCGACCAGGTGGGCTCGCTGACGATCAATGGCCAGGTGAAGGCCAACGGCGTGTATGACTCGAGCACCGATCCCGGCTTCATCACCGGTACCGGCAAGATTCGCGTGGGTCCTCCTCCGGCTGGAAACGGCTACACCGCCTGGGCTTCTTCCTATCCCTTCACCGTCGGCGTGAATGACGGGCCGGAGCAGGATGCGGACGGCGACGGCATCAGCAACGTGCTGGAGTACGTGCTCGGCGGCATCCCGGTCGGACCGGGATCGAATGACCTGTCGATCCTGCCGAAGCAGACCCTGGATGCGAATGACCTGATTCTCACCTTCCGTCGCTCGGATGCCTCC
The DNA here is from genome assembly GCF_025950085.1 of Luteolibacter flavescens. Lineage (NCBI taxonomy): Bacteria > Pseudomonadati > Verrucomicrobiota > Verrucomicrobiia > Verrucomicrobiales > Verrucomicrobiaceae > Neoluteolibacter > Neoluteolibacter flavescens. Next base: position 77,724 of record NZ_JAPDDS010000003.1, on the reverse strand, counting down.
GAAGCTGATGCGGTGGTGAAGGTGCAGTTCTCCACGACCCTCGGCTCGTGGACCGACTTCGCCACCCTCGGTCCTGTGTCCGCGGGCGGAGTGACGATTACGGAGGATTCCCCATCCGCGGACTTCGATACCGTGGTGGTCCGCATTCCCCGCACGAATGCCGTCGGCCAGAAGCTCTTCGGCCGCGTCGTCGCGACGAAGCCCTGAGACCGGCTGGTGTTGTTAGATTGATTCCAAGCGCGGGTCGTCCATCGGGCGGCCCGCGTTTTGCGTTAGGAGGAGCGTGACCCGCTCCTCACGCCATCACCTCGGTATCCAGCATCTGCTCGTAGCGCTTGATATAGGCTGCGGCGGTGGCCTCGTGGTTGAAGGTGGCCACGGCTTCATTCATGATGCGGGCGCGGTGGTGCACCCGGTGCTCCTCTCCGGCGTGGTAAAAGCGCAGGGCCTCGTTCACCGCCCAGCGCAGGCCGTCGCCATTGAAGTGCTGGAAGAGGAAGCCATTGCCCTTGTCCGCATCGGCGTCAAAGGGCTCCACGGTATCGTGCAGGCCGCCTGTATCGTGGGCGATGGTCAGGCTGCCATACTTCGGTGCGATCATCTGCGGCAGTCCGCAGGGCTCGAAGGAGGATGGCATGAAGATGAAGTCGCTGGCCGCGTAGCCGAGGTGCGAGAGCCCTTCATCGAAATCCCGCACCGCCACCTGACCGTGGAAGCGATGGCGGTTCACGATGTCGTGGAAGTGGTTCTTGTAGGCGCCGCTCGCGATGATCGCGATCTGGATGCGGTTCTGCGTGACGAGCGAGTGAAGGATCTCGCCGAGGAGCTGACATCCCTTCTGCACGGGATCGAGGCGCGAGGGCCAGAAGAAGAGCGGCACGTCCGGATCTCCCATCAGGCCGAGCCGTTCCTGCAGCTCCAGCTTGTTCTTCAGCTTGCCCTCGGCGTGCGTCGCGGCGGTGAAGTGGTTCTTCAGATAGGGGTCCGTCGCGGGATCGAAGACCGGGTCCGGCGCGTTCAGGATGCCGGTGGCCCGGCCTTCGCGATGCTTCTCGCGGAGCTGGTTCCGGATCGCATCCGGGATGAAGTGATGGTGCCCGTGGACGATCTCCTCGAGGAAGGTCGGGCTGACCGTATTCACGTGGTCGGCGGAGAGGATGCCCGTGGTGAGCAGGTCCACCGGGTTGTTCGCACGGCTTTCCTCGTAGTTCCACGGCGCACGGCGGAAGTAGCACTGCTGCCAGAAGTCCGCGGCGTCGATTCCCCGGTCCTCGATCTGCGCCAGCGTGAGGTGCTCGGAGTGGATATTGTGGACGGTGAAGAGCGACTTGATGCCGTAGCGCTTCGCCACTGCCGGGATGAGGCCGGTCATCCAGTCATTGCAGTGGATCAGGTCCGGCCGCACCTGCGGGATGGTGTGATTGATCACCTCGCGCTGGAAGGCCAGGGCGATGAGGTGATTCTCCGCGCCATAGACGCTGGAGCGGTGGTAGAAGACGCGGTCCTGCGCGAGGTGGATGCGCTGCTCGGGCAGCGCCCGGCTGACCTTCTCGAATTCATTGTCGAAGACGCTCGCCACATCGAGGTGGAACATCCGGCGGTAGTTCGGCAGCGCCACATGGACGTCCGCGCCCTGGTCATAGAGTGCCTTCACCAGCGAGGCCGAGACGTCTGCCAGTCCACCGGCCTTCGCGCACATCCGCTGGGCGAGGTTGCCCATTCCCTCCGGCAAATAGGTGATTTCCGGCGTGACGACGAGGATGCGGGGGCGGCGGGAAGGGTTTTCTGACATGGCTATTCCGGGTTTCCCGTATTTTTAGGGGGTCGGCCTGTACCAAAGCAAGGATGCGTGGCGACACCACCGAAGAATTTGCCGATCCTCCGCGGATCCGGCTTTTCCGCCGCTTTCGCTCGCGCTTTGACAGCCGGGAATCGCCCGCTATTTTCGCGGCCCCTAGCCACTCAACTCCCTATGAGCGAAGCCACTCTCGAAACGCACTCCTTCCAGGCCGAAATCAAGCAGCTCCTCGACCTCGTCGTCCACTCCCTCTACACCGACCGTGAGATCTTCCTCCGCGAACTGGTGTCGAATGCCTCGGACTCGATGGAGAAGCTGCGCCACCTGCAGGGCACGGAAAAGGACATCCACGACGCCGCGCTGCCTCTGGAGATCCACATCACCACGGACAAGGAAGCCCGCACCGTGACCATCGCAGACCGCGGCATCGGCATGACTCGCGGCGAGCTGGTGGAGAATCTCGGCACCATCGCGCACTCGGGCACGAAGGCCTTCCTCACGGCGATGAAGGAGAGCGGCAACTCTCCCGCGAACATGATCGGCCAGTTCGGCGTCGGCTTCTACTCGGCCTTCATGGTGGCGGAGAAGGTGGAGGTCTTCACCCGCTCCTGGCGCGTGGAGGGCGAGGACCTGCTGTGGACCAGCGATGGCGTGAGCGGCTACTCGATCGAGGAGGCCAGCGGCCTGGAGCGCGGCGTGAAGATCGTGCTGCACCTGAAGGAGGAGCACGCGGAATTCGCCGAAGACACGCGGGTGAAGCACCTCATCGAGCGCTATAGCAATTTCGTCGGCTTCCCGATCCACCTGAATGGCGAGCGCATCAACAAGGTCGAGGCGCTGTGGCTGAAGAACAAGGCCGACATCACCGAGGAGGAGTACAAGGAATTCTACCAGTTCGCCTGCCACGGCTACAGCGATCCGTCCTACCGCCTGCACTTCAGCGCCGATGCACCGATCGCGATCAACGCGCTGATCTTCGTCCCGGACGAAAACATGGAGCGCTGGGGCATGCAGAAGACCGAGCCTGCCGTCGCGCTGTATTGCAAGAAGGTGCTCATCGATTCCTCGCCGAAGGGCCTGCTGCCGGAGTGGATGCGCTTCCTCAAGGGCGTGATCGATAGCGCTGACCTGCCGCTGAACATTTCCCGCGAGACGATGCAGGACAGCGCGCTGGTGCGGAAGCTCGGCAGCGTGATCTCGAAGCGCGTGGTGAAGATGTTCGAGAAGGAAGCCGAGGCGGACCCGGAGAAGTTCCAGGCGTTCTACAAGAAATTCGACCGTTTCTTCAAGGAAGGCGTCGCCACCGACTACGCGAGCAAGGACGGCATCGCGAAGCTGCTGCGCTTCGAGTCCTCGATGACGGAGGAGGGCAAGCTCTCCAGCTTCGCCGACTACGCCGCGCGTGCGAAGGACGGCCAGGACAAGATCTACTACATCGTCGGAGCCAGCCGCGCGCAGCTCGAGACGAGCCCGTACATCGAGGCCTTCAAGGCCCGCGGGCTGGAGGTCGTGTATTTCACCGATCCGGTGGACGAATACGTCGTCGAGTCGCTCGGTGAATTCGACGGCAAGAAGCTGGTCTCCATCAGCCACGCGGGCGTGGAGCTGGAAGACAGCGCGAACGAGGGCGACGCACTCAGCGAAGAGGCGACGGGCAAGCTGTGCTCCTTCCTCCAGGAAGAGCTGGGCGACAAGGTCACCAGCGTCGCGAGCGGCAAGCGTCTCGTGGACAGCCCGGTCATCGCGCTGGTCCCGCAGGACGGCATGACGCCGCAGATGCGCCGCATGATGAAGGCGATGGATGAGAACTTCAAAGACGAGGTGAAGGTGGAGCTGGAGATCAACCCGCGCCACCCGCTCGTGAAAAAGCTCGCAGAGACCAGCGAGTCGAATCCGGAACTCGCGAAACTGGTGGCCGGCCAGCTCTTCGACAATGCCCTCATCGCCGCAGGCCTCCTCGACGATGCCCGCGAAACAGTGAAGCGCATGAACGCGCTGATGGAAAAGGCGATGGGTTGACCCTGTGATCGTGATCAATCGTGGCTGCGGCATCTTGCCGCAAGCCTCCTCCAGTGCAGGCTTGCGGCAGGATGCCGCAGCCACTTTTGGTCACGCCACCTCTGCGGCGATGCGCTTCCGCATCGCCTCGTCCGGCATGGTGCCGTGACCGGCCTGCATGTTGTCGCGGAGGTGCTTCACCTTCGATGTCGCCGGGATCGCACAGGTCATCGCGGGGTGTGACACCACGAATTTCAGCATCACCTGCGCCCAGCTCTCGCAGCCGATTTCCTTCGCCCATCCCGGCAGTGGTTTCTCACGCAGCTTCGCGAAAAGCCCGCCGCCCGCGAAGGGCCGGTTTGCGATGACCGCCACGCCCTTGTCCTTGGCCAGCGGCAGCAGCCTCTCCTCCGCCTCTCGCTCGCCGACGGAGTAGTTGATCTGTAGGAAATCGAGCGCCTCGGATTCCAGCAGCTTCGCCACCGCTCCGTGCTGGCTCGCGGTGTAATGGGTGATGCCGAGGTAGCGGACCGTGCCGTCCTTCTTCCACCCGCGCAGGGTATCGAGCTGCGTGCCCACATCCACGAGGTTGTGCACCTGCATCAGGTCGATGGGTTTCGCGCGGAGCTTCTTCATCGAGGACTCCATCTGCGCGATGCCCTCGGCCTTGCCCTTGATCCACACCTTCGTGGCGACGAAGAGCTTGTCGCGAAGAGCCAGCTTCCCCAGCAGGTCACCGGCGACTTGCTCGGACTTCCCATACATCGGCGAGGAATCCAGCAGCTTGCCGCCGAGTTCCGAGAAGACCTTCAGCACCTCTTCCATCGGTGCGGGGTCCTCCACGTCGAAGGTCTGCCAGGTGCCCATGCCGATCACCGGGAGCTTCTCGCCGGTCGAGGGGATCGCGCGCGTGAGCATGGCAGGGGAGGTGGATTCCGCGCCGGAGACCTGGCTCATCGCCAGGCCACCGGCCATCAGCCGGAAGGTGTCGCGTCGGGTCATGCCGGGCACCATGACATCGATCCGCCGCGTGTCGATGAGGCGTTCATCGTCACTTTGCCGTCACGGTGATCACGTGCTCGGCCGGCTGCTTCGCATCGGCGATCGCCTTGGCGAATTTCGCACGCGCCTTCTCCGTCACGGCGAAGGTGCCATCGAGGTCCGCAGCGCCTTCCGGGCCGTGGACCAGTGCCTTGATCTGGCGCGTCTCGTAGTCCTGCTTCGCCGCGACCGCGTCCCACACGCGCTTGAAAGCGGGGACCAGCGGGCTGTTAGGGAAGTCCTTCGCGAGATTCACCCCCTTCCTCAGGGCGTCCGCGGTGTAGCTCTTCGTCGTGTCGCCCCAAGTCACATCGTAGTTTTCCGCTTCTGGGAAATCGATCTTCAGCGTGAAGCGGTTCAGCTCGTCATCGAAGGGCACCAGCGCGAGTCCGGCGGCGATCGAGTCGTGGTTCTTCACGTCGCCCGGGCCGGGGCTGAAGGGCAGCTTCGCGCTCTGGATCGTGATCTTGCCGCCATCGGACGAGACGACCTTGTGGCCCTCGCTGGCGGTCGCCTTGCCCGAGCGGCCGATGGTGATGGTGCCGATGTTGCCATCGATGCCCATGCCCTTCAGGAAGGCATAGGCCATCACCACCTGCCCGGCCCACTCCGGGTGTACGCCGTCCTTCCCCGCCACGAGGAATTCCGGGCCATGCAGTTTTTCCGCCTCGTGGTCCGCCAGCAGCATCGGGCGGAAGACATCGGCGAAGGCGACCTTCTCCGCTGCCGCGACCTGAATGCCGATGTTGCGGAACTTCGAAAGCGCCACGTTCAGCTCTTCCTTCGTGCCCTTCGCCGAGTGGACCCAGTGCGGCACGGTATCGATGATCCCGGGCGAGCCTAACAGCACGCGCGCGCCCGCCTTCTTGAATGCCTGCACCATCGTGGTCTCGTTCTTCCGATACTCCGCGGCGATGCCCTCGTCATACGGCACGTAGCGGAAGTCATTCATGCCGTAGCACGAGGTCGCGAAAGTCGGCTTGAAGCGGAGCACGTCGCTCTCCAGCCGTCCGAGGAAGCCGCCCACCTGCTCGCCACCCCATCCGTACTGCCGGCAGGTGATGTCCAGCTCCGGCAGGCAGGCGGTGAGATAGCTTTCCATGATCACCGAGTACTGCTTCTGCTCCGTGATGGAGTCGCCGCAGATGGCGATGCGGTCGCCCTTCTTCAGCAACAGTCCAGCGGGCACCGGTGCGGGATCGAGTTGGTAGGCGGAGAGCTCGGCGGGCAGGGGCGCGAGGTCCTTGGCACAAATTGGGAATGCAAGAGTCGTGACGGCGAGGATCAGGAAGCGATTCATGGACTATCCCCAGACGATACGGGCGGGCCGGGACTTTCAAGTCCCTGCCGCGGCACGAAAGTCCCGGGCGTTTTCGCGCGTTTCCAATCAAGCAAGCCATCCATGAAATCCCACGCCCTTCTCCTGCCCGCCGGTGTCCTGCTGGCAGCCGTTTCCTTTTCCCTCGCGAATACCCCCGGCCGCTCCGCATGGAAAAAGCACGTGGTGACCCGCGAATTCCTCACCGAGGGGCTCTCCGCCGGTGACGTGGACGGGGATGGCGTGAAGGACCTCGTCGCCGGTGCCTTCTGGATCAAGGGCCCGGACTTCAAGGAGGCAAAGCCCTACCGCGAAGGGAAGGCCATGCCCATCGGCTCCTACATGGAAGACTCCTTCCTGAGCTGGGTGGAGGATCTGGATGGCGACGGCAAGAATGACATCCTCATGGCCAGCCACCCCGGCAAGGACCTTACGCTCTACATCAATCCCGGGAAGGAAGGCGGCGAATGGGTGGCCCACCGCGTGATGACCGAGGCCGCGCACGAGAGCCCCATGTGGGTGGACATCGATGGCGACGGGAAGAAGGAATTTGTCTGCATGCAGGGCGGCAAGTTCGGCTACGCGGAGGCGGATTGGTCGGACGTCACGAAGCCATGGACCTTCATCGCCATCTCGGACAAGCGCACCGACACGCCCTACCTCCACGGCATCGGCGTGGGCGACCTGAATGGCGACGGCCGCATGGACATCGTCGAGAAGGACGGGTGGTTCGAGCAGCCGAAGGAGAAGGACGGCAAGTGGACCTGGCACCAGTATCGCTTCTCCGGCCCGGGCGGCGCGCAGATGCTCGTCTTCGATGTCGATCAGGACGGCGACAACGACGTCGTGACAGCGCTGAATGGCCACGGCTACGGCCTCTTCTGGTATGAGAATGAAACGAAGGACGGCAAGGTGAACTTCACCCCGCACGAGATCCTTCCCGAGGATGGCTCGAAGACCGGCCCCGGCGGCCTGCAATTCAGCCAACTCCACGCGCTGGATGCCGGTGACTTCGACAAGGACGGTCGCATGGACTTCATCACCGGCAAGCGCTTCTGGGCGCACATGGGCAATGACCCGGGCGAGCGCGACCCGGCCCTCGCCGTGGTCTTCTACAACCGCAAGGATGGCGACGGCGTGCGCTGGGAGCCCGAGGTGATCGACAATGACTCCGGAGTCGGCTGCCAAGTCCTCGCCGTGGACATCGATGGCGATGGAAAGCTGGAATTCGTCGCCGGCAGCAAGAAGGGCGTCCACATCATCCACCGCTGATCCACGACCAGCGGTAAGAGCATCTCAAGCCGCTTCCGACAGCGTCGTCCCAGCCATCTGGACGCGAGACGCTGCGGGAGCGGTTTTTTTAATACCGGAGATGGGATGGGTTACGACCTCGTCGGGGGTGACGAGCTATTCCCATGCACATTCGTCGAGCCGACGCGGATCTGGAAGAACTCCCGCTGAAATGAAGCGGGCAGGGGATCACTCCCGTTCGTTCCAATAGACGACGAGGTTTTTCGTCGAGCGGCCCGCGGCGATGATGTCCGGCTTTCCGTCGCCATTCAGGTCGGCCACCTTGAAGTCCTCGCAGGCCATCGTGTTGTCATCGATGGTCGCGTGGAGCTTCCAGGTGCTGCCATCGGCGGCGGTCGGGACGTAGAGGCGGATGCCGACTTTCTTGTCCGTATTCGGCTTCCGCCACCCGGCGATGACCTGGTCGTGGCCCAGCCCGAGGAAGTCGGCGGCGGCGAGCGCGTGACCCTCTGCGAGCGATTCATCGAGCACGATGCGCTTGTCGGACCACAGGCCGTCCTTGTTCTCTGGATTGATGACCACGGCATTGCCGTGGAAGGGCTCGATGGTCGCGATCATGCGCTTGCCATCGGGCAGCTTGCCGAGGCGCACTTCGCCGCTGCCCTTTCCCGTCATGCGGGTCGGCTTCCAAGAGTCGCCGCTTTTTTCGAGCAAGTGGACGCCTTCCTTGCACGCCACGAGCATCGCCTCGCCGGTCACGCCGGGCCACGGCACGGGGTCGAAGTTGTGGGCGAGGTGGAATTGGTCGTTGATGAGAAAGGTCGGCCACTCCTTGTCGGGCACCGGCCGGTAGCCCAGGAAGCGGATGCCGTCGCCCTCGGTGTTCACGTTGTTGCAGCCGTGGAGCGGCAGGACGGCCAGGAAGTGTTTTTGCTCGTCGTCCTTCACCCAATACATCCGGTGCACGGTCGGCTCATGGTGTTGCTTTTGCGCGGACCATACCTGCGTCCGGTCCTCCGGGGCGGTGAGGGTGAAGACGGCACCGCTGTTCTTCGTATCGCCGGGATTCCACTCCGCACCGATCGCAACCTCGGCTTTCTTGTCGTGGTCGATGTCACAGGCGGCGACGCACACGTGATCCAGCTTCGTCAGCGCGCCGGTCATCCGGTGCTTCGTCCAGTCCGGATTCCGGTACCACACGGTCTGTTTCGCATCCACCAGCACGATGTCGTCCTTCCCGTCGCCATCGATGTCCGCGATCGAGAGCCCGTAGCCAATGCCCAGTTCCGCATCGAGCGTCTGAGCGCGGAAAGCGGCGGGCGGCGCTTCCGGCAAGGCATGAAGCGGCAAGCACGAGGACAGGAGCAGGAGACGATGAAGGCGGGCCATGATGAAAAGGGGATACGGAGGCGGGGAAGGGGAATCTTCCCTGGATTCAATCCATGGCGGGTAAGCGCGGAGCCACGACCGCGCCAGAGGAAATGCAGTGGTCAGCCCTCGGCTTCGCTCCCGGCAGGTCGTCGGGGAAACAGCAGCTCCAGCAGGTAGGCCAGCAAGACGGACAGGATGATCCCAATCCCGGCTCCCCACCCGCCGTGGCGGAGGATGGAGAGGAGGGTGTCCCGATCCATCGGGGAAGGGGGCATGCTTGGCATTTCCAGAGGGTATACCAGCAGGTATAGGACATTCGTTTCCCCTGAGAGCAAACGTAATCTTGCAGCGACGAGGGCTTCCTGAGCCGCATCCAATTTGCTCTGGAGAGCGTCGATACGCTCTTCGCGTTCCTGCTGGTCTGGTGAGTCGACTCCTTTGCCCCCCGACGATATCATCCGTGCCTGAGCCAGTTCCTTTTTCAAGTCGCGTACATCCACGGTTGCCGATTCGATTTCCGCTTGGGCGGCTGCGGAATACTGAGCATAAAAATGGTGTGCCGTGCGGTTGAGCAGTTCTTCCCAGATCTCGATGGATTCTCTCCTGTCTTGCCCGGTCACACGAACTTCAACGGACGGCGAGCCGGACCTATGCTCGCTACGGACCATCCCGCGCAGCTTGATGACGCATTCATCGGGGGGGAGCTGCCAACGCTCTTGGAGATTGAGGGAGTCCACAGTCTCGGCGAGAGTGTCCGTGTATTTCCACACCAGTGCCGCCTCCGCGGGGTCGGGGTAGAAGCTGCGAGTTGAGTTTGGCAGAGGTTGAATCACTCCGACGGCCACAGGGCAGTAGAGGGCCCATAGCCGCATCCCGAGACCGCCAAGCAATCCGAGCAGCGGTAGGACCCAGAAGAGGTGCCGCCATCGCATCACGACAAAGCCAAGTCCCCATCGATAGGTGGGGGCGGCTTGCATGGAGGCAGCTTGGGAGGTAGGCCCGGCGGTGTCGAGGACGTTCCTCCATCATGCGACCGCAGCCGGTCCTTGAGGATAGATCGTCGCAGCCAAGGATAAGTCACGGACCACTTGTCTTGGGATTTTGAAATCCGAGTTAGTATAAATCCGACGATTAAGACGGATTTCTAAAAAGTTCGGAAGATTTAAGCTTGCGGTGTTAAGAAACTTCCGGCTTTCTGAATCGCGTGATCGGAAGCCCTCAACTCACTAAACAGGAATCCGAAGCGGGATCCAATCGTCCGGCATGGCTGGGCAGTGGATGCGGTTGGTCGGGCACGATGTTTGTCCTGAGTGCGGCTTTTCTGTTCGGTGGTGCTGCCGGTCCTTGGTTCGCCGTGGCTGATGGAACGTCCACGCTGATGCATGGAACACATCTCGCCGCCGGAACGATTCTCATGGGGATCTTGGTCGCAGTCGCCGGATCCCTTCTGTTTGGAAGGAATCCCATCCGATGGGGCATGGGCGTCCCGTTCGCGGTCTATCTCGGTGGGATGCTGGTGGCGCTCGTGAGCGGGCATGCCGACAGCGTCGGGCTTCTCTACGGCGCTCCGCTTTTCCTCGGAGTGGCAATTGCCGCGGGAACGACGGCTTCTTTCCTGATCGACGGGGTTTTCTCCCGTCCGGAGACTGCTTGAAGGGCGCTTTTTAGCCCGGATAAGGAATATCGCCTGAGAGCGACTATCTCTCTGTGCCGAGCTTCTCCGACCTCGGAGTTTCCCCGAATCGGGATAATTCATATTTTTTGAAAATCTCGGACCGGGGTTTGCGATTGTGAGGGTATGACCACGAACCTCCCCCTTCCGCCCTATCCGCCGGTCTCTGAAGAGCGCCGTCTGGCCGATGACCAACTCGCACAATCCGCAAAGCTGGAGCGGTGCCGCCAGCGTCACGAAGGCGGCGAGCGCCAGGCGGGCTTGTGGACCGGGTCGCGCGAGGGGATCATCAATACCGTCATCGCCGTGGTCGCATCCCTGGTATTTGGCGGGGCGGCGGGCGTGTGGTTCGGGCAGGACGACTGGTTCATCCGCTCGCTCATCATCGCGGGTGGCACCATGCTCATGGCCTCGCTGGTCTGCTTCATCGGGTCCATGTGCAGCGGGCGGAATCCCATTTTCTGGGGCATCGGCATGCCGCTGCTGGTTTACGTCGCGGGTTCGTTCTGTGCGCTACTTTCAGCAGGCGCTGTCGCGACGACCTTCCTGCTGGGTGCACCGGCTTTCTGTGGCCTGGCCATCGTCGCAGGCGTGATGACGGCCTACGCCATGGAGCGGAACGAGGATTGATTCGGGCTCCGAAGGGTATTGCAGGAATAACTGCAATTATTTCACGATGATACGTCATGGCGTAATGGCAACCCCGGGAAAACCGGACATGATGTCCCACGTAAGCAACGCCGACCACCCCACCGGCTGAGATTTACGACCAGTCTCTCCCCACGACGACTTTTACACACACACACCACCGGGGGAAACCCGCTGACTATGTCCCCCCAGACTCGGTCAGCGGGTTTTTCATTTTCCGGGACTGAGGGCACCCAAAAGCGTCTGAAAGCACGCAATCCTACGGATACGTCATGGCGTTATTGTGACATGGGGAAAATCGGACATGATGTCCCACGTAAGCGACGCCGATCCCCCGAAGCCGAAACTTGCAAAACAGTCTCTCCCCCAAGACGACCGAGGCTTTCCCCCCGAAGGCTCAGCAGAACACACGACACACCCCCGCGGGAAAGCCCGCTGACCAGGATCCCCCCGATCTGGTCAGCGGGTTTCTCATTTCAAGAGGGGCGGTAGATCCTGCAAAAATCTGCAAGTTTTTCCTGCAAATACGCGATGGCGTAATGGCAAGAGGGGGGAAATCGGACATGATCTCCCACGTAAGCAACGCCGACTTCCCCGCCGGCCGACACTTGCAAAACCAGTCTCTCCCCGCAGACAGGCAGCCTCTCCCCAGGCAAACCAACAGTCTCTCCCCAAAAGACACCCCGGTCTCTCCCCACAGACTCACACACACGCACACCCCGGGAAAACCCGCTGACCATGTCCCCCCAGACTCGGTCAGCGGGTTTTCCTTTTCCGGGAAGTAGGAGCGTGAGCGGCGGCCCCGGAGACTCGCAATCCTACTGATACGTCATGGCGTTATTGTGACATGGGAAAAATCGGACATGATGTCCCACGTAAGCGACGCCGATCCCCCCAAGGCCGAAACTTGCAAACAGTCTCTCCCCAAAGACACCTGCTCTCTCCCCCCGAAGACGCGGGAAAATACACCCCACGGGAAAGCCCGCTGCCGATGATCCCCCCGACATCGTCAGCGGGTTTCTCATTTTCATGCCGGTCCTTTCCGTGTCCGCCGCCGACCAATCCCTTCGCAATCCTACGGATACGTCATGGCGTTATTGTGACACGGGGAAAATCGGACATGATGTCCCACGTAAGCAACGCCGATCCTCCAAGGCCGAAACTTGCAAAACAGTCTCTCCCCCAAGACGACCGAGGCTTTCCCCCCGAAGGCTCAGCAGAACACACGACACACCCCCGCGGGAAAGCCCGCTGACCAGGATCCCCCCGATCTGGTCAGCGGGTTTCTCATTTCAAGAGGGGCGGTAGATCCTGCAAAAATCTGCAAGTTTTTCCTGCAAATACGCGATGGCGTAATGGCAAGAGGGGAAAAATCGGACATGATCTCCCACGTAAGCAACGCCGACTTCCCCGCCGGCCGACACTTGCAAAACCAGCCTCTCCCCACAGGCAAGCAGCCTCTCCCCAGGCAAACCAGCAGTCTCTCCCCAAAAGACACCCCGGTCTCTCCCCACAGACTCTGACACACACGCACACCCCGGGAAAACCCGCTGACCATGTCCCCCCAGACTCGGTCAGCGGGTTTTCCTTTTCCGGGATGCCAGGCCCGCCGTCCGGAGGGCCTGGCTGTGAAATGGAACGGGATCAGATGACCCCGCGCTCCTGCAGGAAGGGCACCAGCTCCTCCACGCCGAAGTCCGCGAGCACGTCGCCGTGCCAGTCCATGGTCGGGGCCTTTGATTGGCCGGAGAGATCGATCATCTCCTGCATCGCCTCTCGATTGCCGGTGACGACCATCACCTTCACAGGGATCTTTTTCTTGGACAGGTAGTTCACGACGTCATCGCACCACGGGCAGCCGGGCTTGATGTAGAGGATGGGCAGTTCAGGCATGGCCGGAGGAATTACGGTCGCTCGGGCACCAAGGGAAGCGAAGTTTGCGAATGCCTCCGCGCGAGCGGGCCCCTGACGAGCCGGTAGGGCAGGTCCAGCAGCAGCTTGATCGCCACCAGCAGCACGGTGATCACCGGCGGGGTGTGGATCACCTGCTCGTCCATTTCGCGCGTATTGTAGTCGTCGTCCATATACTGGAGCGTCGAAGCGGGAGAGAGCTGGATCTTCATCCATCGGCGGAAGGAGCCGACCTTCCGCAGCGAGGGAAAGCTGCCCATCAGCCGGGCGAGCTCGTCGCAGTAGGGAAACATCTCCACCGGGTGGATCGTCTCGGTATTCAGCGTGGGGAAGTCCCGCAGCAGCCGCGCGCGGCTCTCCGCCTGCTTTGACGCCAGATCCGCCGGGCGCTCGTACCAGCCCGCCATGATGCCGGTCACCAGCTTCGCCTGCATCTCGCTCATTGTCGGGATATTCCCGATGATGGGGCGGGCGAAGCCGACGAGGAAAAGATCGTCGTGGCGCGCATGCAGGCAGGCGAGGTGGAAGTCCGTGATCAGGATCTCCCCGCCGGAGAGCGCCGCCAGGCCGGAGCGGAAGCCGATCATCGGGCACAGCATGTCCGGCTCCACCTCCACCGTCGTCGTGCGGTCGAAGTCATGATAGCGCCGGTGGCTTTCGTCGGTCGGCGGGCCGATGATCTGGATGCGGCCGTCCGCCACATCGTCGAGGAAGCCGTCGCTCTTCGTGTGGAAGACATTGAAGAGATCGTCCTTTGCCCGGGCGGTCAGCTTCGCGTCCCAGTGCTTGCGCCTTTCCTGAAAGCTCGGGGTTTGCTCCGGGCCGGGAGGCGAGGACTTGAAGACGCGCTCGAACCACTCCTGATGCCGGATGCGCGCTTCCACGAATTTCTGGCCGATAGCATTCCGCAGGTCGGGGTGGATCGAGAGCAGCAGGCGATTCCGCAGGAAGTCGGACGGCACGCCGCGGATCGGGTGATAGCGCGGGCTCACGCGGATGCCATCCTTCAGGGAAAGATACACCTTGTTGCCCAGCTTCGGATCCGCGAGGCGATGGGCGAAGTCCGCTGCCGATTCACCGCCGCCGAAGACGACGACGGTCTTGCCGGAAGGGACCGGATCGTAAGGCGTCACCGTGGGGATCGGCGCATTGATCGCGTTCACGTTTTCCGCCAGGCCGGTGCATATCACCAGTCGGTCAAAGACTTCCTCGCGGGTCTCGCCGTCGTCGATGGTGAGCCGCCATCCCTGCGGATCGCGGGAGATGCGGCTGATCCTGGTGTGCAGGTGGATGTGGGGCGCGAGGTTGTTCTTCGCCACGAAATCCATCAGGTAGCGTCCGTATTCATCGCCCTTGAAGAAGTCGCCCTTCGCCTCTCTCTGGGCAGGGTCCGCGCTGGAGTCCCACTTCTTGTGGCAGGCGAATTGCGTCGTGTACTTCGTCGAGGTCGAGAAAAAGCCGGGATAGGGATTCCCCCAGCGTCCCACCGTGGTACCGCCTTTTTCAAAGCAGGTGATCTCCCAGCCGGGCAGGCGCTCCAGCGCGTGCTTCAGCGTGACCAGGCCGCTGCTGCCGGCCCCTATGATGGCGAGTCGTTTGGTGCTCATGACGGATGGATGGTGGTGAGGCTGACGACGACGAAGTTGAATTGCCCGGACTCCGGGATGAAGAGCAGCAGCTTCTCGCCATGGGCCGGGGCGTGGCTGCGCGTGTATTCGTCCAGCATGATGTAGATGCTGGCGGCACCGGTGTTTCCGGCGGTTTCGAGATTGGTCCAGTGGTCGATCTCGGCGCCATCGCCCAGCTCCTTCAGCACATCGAGCATGTAGCTCTTGAAGTAGAAGGACGAAAGATGCGGCAGCACCACGCGGTAGTCCGCGAGCCTTGCCCCATGACGCTCCATCGCACCGCGCATGAGCTGGTCCACGCAGGGCTTCATGTGCCGCGCGAGGATTGCCACGTCCTGGCTGAGCAGCAGGCTGCGGCTCTCCAGGCTCATGCAGAGAGGGGTCTCATGGGCGAAGGAGCGCGAGTAGGTCCAGTCCACCTGATAAGAGATCCGGTCCCTCGCCGGCTCGCCGCACAACAGTGCGGCACCCGCTCCGTCGGAGAGCATGGAGCGGAGGAAGACGGACATGAACCACTTCGAGCCGGTCGGATGCTCCGCATGCTCGTCGCGATCGTCGGGTGGCCGGATCACGCTTGATTTCAGGATGTCCGACGGTTGCTCCACGCCGATGCAGAGCGCCTCGCGATGATCGCCCGAGGCCACCGCGCGGCACGCATTGACGAATGCCTGCGCGGACGACGTGCAGATCCCGGCGTTCGAGTTGATCTCCAGCGCATCGGTAGCCAGCCCGTGGTCGGCGAGGCGCGAGTGCAGGATGCTGGAGAGGCCGGGGCCGACCAGCGGGGCATTCGTCGAGCCGGCGGAGAGATAGGTGATGCCGCGCGGCTTTCCATCGAGGCATGCCTTCGCCGCGAGCGCCGCCATTTCGTAAACGTCGTGCGTCGCCCGCTGCTCGCGATCGAGCGCGTAGTGGCGGGACTTGATCCCGTTCATGCGGAGGATCTTCCGGCGGACCAGCGCCTCGTCCGGCAGCTCTCCCATGTAGTCCGGGATGGCCGCATTCGCGACGGGCTCGCCCGGCAGGAAGGATCCGGTTCCGGTGATGTAGCAGTTCATGACAAGGCGGGCTTCGGGCCGGGGATCGGCGGGCGCTCCCTCAGCACCTGATAGGCGTATTCATCGAAGGCGATGTGGTTGTGGAGGTAGAGGCTGGGGCTGGAGAAGAAGACGTTGCTGTTGTAGTGGCCGCGGTTCGTCTCGCCCTGCAGGTAGAAGTCGAGGTCCGTCAGCACCGTCTGGTCATGGGCGTAGAGATGCTTCATCGCCCACAGCAGCACGGCATCCGAGTCGAAGGAATTCAACGCCTTCACCGTGGTCCGCAGGTCGCCGAAGATCGTGATGACGATGACGATCATGATGACCACGTTCGTCACGCCGATCAGCTCCATCGAGTGCTCCCGCGTCGCGTCCATCGCGCGCTTGCTGTAGAGCATGTGGTCCTCGGGCATGCGGCTGCGGATGCGGTCGAGGTCGGCCAGGAAGGCCTCCTTGTCGAAGCGGTCCACCAACTCGTACGACAGCTCGTCGTGGCCGATGGTCAGGTTGTTCCGCACCATCTCGCGCAGGCTGTCCACGTTGTAGTCGCCGTCGATGCCGTTGAATTTCCGCTTCGTGCCCTCGACGTGAGAGTCCTCCGCCAGCAGGTGCCGGTAGAGCAGCGGCTCGATCTGCACGTGGCGCACCACCATCTCCACCGCCTCCACCGTGGCGAAGTATTTCATGCCGAAGGCGAGCACGCCATCGATGCACCGCGCCTCGAAGCCATAGGGCCGCCGGTGGATCAGGTACTTCATCGGGAAGAGGAAGATCCTCATGAAGAAGTAGAAGACCTGGAGAATGGGCCGCAGGAAGACGTAGTCCCAGCGCTGCTTCTCATTCGCGAAGGTCTGGTTGACGTAGTCGGTGAGGAATGGGAAGGCCTTCATGCGGGGAGGAAATCGGTGCGGGTTTCGAGGCGGACTTTCAGCCCGTGCTTCGGCACCATGGTCATGCGTGCCGCCATCTCATGGCGATCGCTGGCGTCCACGATCACGCGGTAGCGCTGCAGGATGGTGACGAGGATGACGACCAGCTCCATCATCGCGAAGTGCCTGCCGATGCACACGCGCGGGCCGCTGCCGAAGGGGATGAAGGCGCGAGATCCTTCGCCATTCTCCGGGCTTTCCGGATCGAAGCGTTCCGGGCGGAACTCATCCGGGCACTCCCAGAAGTCGGGATGCCGCTGCACGGAGTAACGGCTGAAGACGATCATCGAGCCACGGGGAATGATCACGCCGCCAAGCTCGACGTCGGAGATCGTGTTGCGGTTCTCGAACCAAAAGGGCGGGTGGAGCCGCAGCGTCTCCTGGATCACCATGGTCGTGAGCCGCAGGTGGGGAAGCTGGTCGAGGGTGACGGGAGCATTGCCGCATACCGCTTCGATTTCTTCCACCAGCCGCTGCTCGATCCGAGGATGGTGGTGAAGCTCGTGCCAGATCCAGGTCATCGCTGTGGAGCTGGTCTCATGGCCGCCGATGATCATGCCCAGCACTTCTTCCGCGATGTCTTCCTCGCCCATCGGTTCGCCGGTGTCCTCGTCCTTGGACGTGAGCAGCACTCCTAACAGATCATCCTTCATTCCGCCGGCCATGCGATCACGGATCACATCGCGGACGAAGTCACGATACTCCGAAAGCACGCGCCGGAGTTTCAGATTGAGCGGCGTGGGAAAGCGCAGGTCGGAAATGACGGGCAGGGGAGGGATCGCGCAGTAGCGGTTGATCGCATGCGTCCATCCGCTGATGCGGTCGGCCGTGCGGTCAAATGCCTGGCTGAAGAACGCGCGTCCTGCGATCTCCAGCATCAGGTGATCCATCTCGGCGGCCATGTTGAAGACCTCGCCGCTCCTCGCACGGACCGACCATCGCTCCGCGGTGGCATTTGCGGACTCCAGCATCAGGTCGAAGAACCGCCTGATCGATGCCGAGCTGAAGATGGGGTGCAGCATCTTGCGCTGGCGCTTCCACCGCTCTCCCTCGGCCGTCACCAGTCCGTCGCCAAAGGCATTCCTGAAGCGGTTGTAAACGCGGCTGTTCTTGTCGAATTGCCGGTGGGTCGCCTTCAGCACCTGATGCACCAGCTCCGGGTGATTGATCAGGTGGAAGCTGATGATGCCGCGGTAGCGGACGAAGTCGCCATGGTCACGGATGAGGCGCTCGAAGAATCGCGCCGGATTTCCCGCCAGCATCCACTGCCGGTGAAAGGGAGGCGTCACCGCGAGACGGCCCGTGAACGGTCGTTCCGGGGCGATCGCGCTGCGCGGGGTTGTGGATTGATGCGTCATCCGGGCCTTGGGTTCCCGGGTTATGGGAACGGAACAAGGTGACCGGCAAAGGCGGCTTTTCAACAATCCATAATCTCGTGCGGAACATCGGCTGGACCGATGTTCCGCATGTGTCCCGTCACGGGTCAGATGAAGCGCACCGCGTGCTTTTTCGAGAGCTTCAGCACGTCGCCCGGCTGCGGCGCGACCGTGGCGGAGGGCTCGGTGAGCTTCTCGCCATTGAGCTGCACGGAACCGGTGGTGATGAATTGCTTCCGCAGCTCGCCATTCGACTTCTCCAGCCCGAAGGCGGCCTTGAAGCCATGCGCGGTGAGCGTCAGGACATTCAACTCGGCAGGCAGGTCGGCGATGGCCAGCTCCGGCAGATCTGCACTAATGAGGTCCTTTTTCGAGAAGCGCGTGTCCCAGTCCGCGCGCGCGCCTGCTCCGGCCTCGTCGCCGTGGAAGCGTCGCGTGATCTTCTCCGCGAGCGACTTCTTCGCCTCCATCGGATGGATGGCGGGATCGAGCGTCTCGCCGAGCAGCAGCAGGTAGTAGCGCAACATCAGCTCGTCGGACACGCTCATCAGCTTGCCAAACATGTCCTGCGGGGCATCGCTGACGCCGACGTAGTTGCCGTAGGACTTCGACATCTTCTTCACGCCGTCGAGGCCTTCCAGCAGCGGCATGGTGATCACCACCTGCTGTGGCTGGCCTTCCTCCTTCTGGAGGTCCCGGCCCACGAGGAGATTGAAAAGCTGGTCGGTGCCTCCCAGCTCGACATCGGCGCGGACTTCCACGGAGTCCCAGCCCTGAACGATGGGGTACTGGATCTCGTGGAGCCGGACTTCCTGGCCCTTGTCGATGCGGTTGCGGAAATCCTCACGCTGGAGCATCTGCTGCATGGTGACGCGGGCATTCAGGCGCAGCACGTCCTCGAAGGTCATCTTCCGGAACCAGTCGCCATTGTAGACGATCTCGGTCTTCTCCTTGTCGAGCAGCTTGAAGAGCTGGGTGGTGTAGGTCTCGGCATTGACCAGCACGTCCTCGCGGGAGAGCGGCGGGCGGGTCGCGGAGCGGCCGGAGGGGTCGCCGATCGTCGCAGTGAAGTCACCGATGATGATCACGATCTGGTGGCCGAGCTGCTGGAACTGCCGCATTTTCTCGAAGACCACGGTATGGCCGAGGTGGATGTCCGGCGACGTCGGATCGAGCCCGAGCTTGATGCGCAGGGGCCGGCCGAGGCGGAGTTTTTCGAGAAGTTCCTTTTCGGAGAGCACCTTCACGGTGCCGGCGGTCAGGATTTTGAGCTGTTCTTCCGGAGTCACGGGGCGCGCACCCTAGGGGGCGGCGGCACGGGTGGCAAGCGGTGAGGCTGCGGGCATTCCGGCGATGTACTGGCTCATTTCCCGGGGCAGCGGGTTCCAATAGCGGCCTGCATGCTTCTCCTTGATGTGGCAGAGGAAATCCTCGTAGAGCGCCGCGTCGAATTCGCTGATGGTCGGCTTCCGTCCGTCGAAGGCGACGTAGTCCGGGTGGACATTTGCCAGCACCATGCCTCCGCGTTCGGCGAGCCAGTCGGTCTTCTCGCACCAGATCTCGTTCGTCTGCTGGCGCAGGATCAGGTAGAGCGTCACATCCTGCGGCAGCGTGTAGGGCAGCTCGACGTAGCTTTCTTCCGGGGTGCTGCCTTTCACGACGAAGGGGAAGATGGTGCCCGCGCCGTCGGGTTGCGGCTCGAAGGGATCGGTGTCGAAGGTCGAGGCGTCGTAGTCGATGTCCAGGTTCTTCAGCCACTCCAGATTGTGGAACATGAAGCCCGCCCGGAAGCCGACCGCACGCCACTCGCGGAGGTGCCCGTTGATGGCCACTGAGCATTCGTCGAAGGACTTCTTCGAGCGATACAGCGAGCCATCGTGGCGGAGATCATGGACGCCGATTTCAAAGCCCAGATCGGTGAGCGACTTGCGGAATTCCGGGGTGACCTCGTAGCCGCCTTCCGGGATGAGATTGAAGGAGGAGCGAAAGCCGTGCTTCAGCTCGAGCGCGGCGAGCTGGTGGCAACGCTCCAAGCCGACGGGGCCCTCGACATCGTGGGTCAGCACCACGGCGAATTGCTTGCCATCCGGCCACCCCGGCCATCCGGCGGGAGCCTCGCCCGCGGAGAGCATGATTGGCCAGTCCTTCGCGGTCTGCAGCTTGTAGTTCGCGCGCAGCCTCCTCATCGTGTAGCGCACCGTCTGGGGCAGGAAGGGCTTGAAGAGGTAGTACATGGCATTGAGCACGCTCATGCCGCGGCCACCGGCGGTGTCGTAGGCGGCGATTCCCCGGGGAGATTCGTCGGCGAGGTCCATGGTGAGGGAGGGATAAGGTGGGAAGGGGGGATTCAGCGGCGGACCACGATGGGGTTCCGTGACAGCCGCTCCATCACGGCGGTCAGCGGGACGAAGAAGCCGTAGATGAAAAAGAACACCAGCAGCAGCGCCTGCACGCCGAGGAGCACGTGGCAGAGCCGGATGATCTCCGCGCCACCGGCACGCGCCTCAGCGGCATTGTGCTCCACCAGATTTCCCAGCGCCTGCGCGTAGGCGTGGAATTTCGGCACGCACTCGGATTCGAAAAGCGCGTCGGCTTCCTGCATCTGCCCGGCGGTGATGAGGTCCACGACGGCCTTTCGCGTGGCGCGGTAGTCGTCCTTCGTCGCGGTCAGCCGGTCAAATGCGGCGCGCTCGGAGTCGGTCTGGAGCGTCTCGCGGTGGGCGGTGTATTGCGCATCAGTGGCACGGCTGCGTTCGCCGAGGCTCGCGGCCAGTTCCGGGCCTGCCATGCCACGGCCGCTTACGGCGCGCGTGGTATCGAGAAAGCCCTCGGACATCTGCATGGTCGCCAGGCTGCTGGTCGCGAGGCCCTGCAGGGAGTCCGAGACGATGCGGTTCGCGTCCCGGCGGATGGTCCACACGGTGAGCACGGGGCTGATGACGATGGTCAGGAGAATGAGAACGGCGAGGATGAGGAAGAAGCTCCTCAGGGGACCGGGTTTCATGGAGGAGGGCGGGGGAGGCAGGGGCATGGGGGAGGGGGAGATGCGGGGCAAACCCGGAGATCCGACCCGATGCGGGCCTAGCAGGAGACGCCGCCTGCCGCCAGAAAATCGTGGCAAGTGACACATATCAGGGCCTTTCCGGTCGCCGAATGGGCACTGAAAAAACCTCGCTTGCGGCTTGGCACGGCCCGCGCGAGTCGTTCAAGGTCGCAGGACATGACCCCGATGCTGAGGAAACTGGACGGGCTGAGCGTCAAGGTGGATGACGTGATCTACATGCCCAGTCTGGACGCTCCCGACGAGCGCCCGCATCCCTTCGTGTACTTCATTTCCATCAAGAACGAGTCCGAGGAAAGGGTGACCATCCGCGGCCGCAAGTGGGTCGTGCGCGAGGACGATGGCGAGGTGACCGTCGTCGAGGGCGATGGCGTGGTCGGCCAGAGCCCGGTGCTGGGGCCGGGCGAAAATTTCTCCTACAACAGCTACCACGTCACCCGCGGCGACGGGACGGCGGAGGGAGCCTTTTTCGGCGAAACTGAAGAGGGCGAGTGGGTTTTCACCCGCATCCCGGAGTTCCGGCTCACGGTCCCGGGCTGGGCCTGATGCTCATCGCCCGGAGGCGCGGATGACCCATGCCTTCACGGCCGGGCGGCTGAGGAAGTAGAGGGCCAGCGCCGGGTAGATGCAGGCGATGATCGGCGTGAGAATCGAGGAGATGGTCGTGAATGACTTCGTCACGTTCATGATGGTCTGGGACGAGCCAGCAGGCAGCCCGCGGGTGTCTCCCAAGACTTCTCCCATCAAGCGGTTCGTCAGCGGGAGCACATAGGCCACGGTGACCACCAGCGAGATCACCTTCGTGACGATGGACGTCCAGGCGTACCGGTGCGACCACATCACGCCGTCCGCCTTTTCCCGGACGAGCTTCAGCCCGGCCACCAGCAGGAGCGCAGCAAGGCCCAGGTAGAACATGCTGGTCATCACGGAGATGGGCCATAGGTCCTCCTGATACTTCCGCTGCACGACGATCGAGGGATCGTCGGGGTTCATGGAGTGGATCATCGACTGGAACTGCGTTGAGAAGAAGCCAATGAGGGCGAAGATGACCCCAAGACCCGCCAGGACGAGGTGCAGGATTCCGAAAACCTTCACCGACTGGGGTGGCGGCCCCTGCGGCAGGGCAGGCGGGGCGGCACTGTGCGGCGTCTGGTAGGGTGAATACTCGTCCATGACGGAATGCATGGGATGCCAGATCCCCCGGACCTGTCGATGACGTATTGGCGTGCTTTGACCTTTGCCCCGGAGCTGTCTAACTTTTCCTCGGAATGAATGCCTCCCCGCCCGTCGCCCTGACCATCGCCGGCTCCGACTGCTCCGCTGGCGCCGGATTGCAGGCCGACCTGAAGACCTTCCAGCATTTCGGCATCTTCGGCCTGACCGCCGTCACCTGTGTGGTGGCCGAGACGCCGAAGGTCGTGCGCTCCGTCCACGCCGTGCCCCCGGCCATCCTGCAGGACCAGCTCCGCGTGATGCTCGATGCCTTCCCCGTGGCGGCGATCAAGACCGGCATGCTTTTCTCGAAGGCCCACATCGTGGCCGTCACCGAGATCCTCCAGCAATACCCCGGCATCCCGCTGGTGATCGATCCCGTGATGATCGCCTCCACCGGCGATCCGCTGCTGGAGGAAAATGCCATCTCCGCCTACAAGGAGCGGCTTTTCCCGCTGGCCACCGTCATCACGCCAAATCTGGACGAGGCCGAAGTCCTCTGGGGTTCCCCCGCCCGGGACGAGGCGACGATGGAGCGCGCCGCGCGCGAATTGTCTGCCCGGCATGGCTGCGCCGTGCTCCTGAAGGGCGGCCACCTCGGCGGCCCGGAGTGCGCGGACCTGCTGATGGAAAAGGATCTGCCCACGTGGTTCCGCTCGCCGCGGATCGCCACGCCTGCCTCGCATGGCACCGGCTGCACGCTCTCCGCAGCCATCGCCGCCAGCCTCGCGCTGGGGAAGGATCTCCACGAGGCGATCGCGGAGGCAAAGGGCTACCTGGAGGCGACGCTGCACACGTCCTTTGGCTGGGGAGATCTCGCCGTGCTGAATCAAGGCACGCTTCCGCTTCCGTGAGCCCCGGGAAAGCGGCTCATTCTTGGCACTTGGAAGTTCCGCGATCCCGCTCCACTTTCCCCGCATGCGCACCGCGGTGTATGCCGGCTCCTTCGACCCTCCGACGAATGGTCATCTCTGGATGATCCAGCAAGGCCTGGAGCTGTTCGACCGCCTGATCGTCGCCATCGGCAGCAATCCGTCGAAGAGCTATACCTTCACCGTCGAGGAACGCCTCGAGGTGCTGCGTGCTTCGGTGCCCTCGTGCGAGCGCCTCACCATCGCGCATTTCCACAACCGCTATCTGGTGGACTATGCGAAGGAAATGGACGCCCGCTTCATCCTCCGCGGCATCCGCGGGCCGGACGACTACGAGTACGAGCGCGTGATGCGCCACATCAATGCGGACCTCGCGCCGCACATCACCACCAGCTTCCTCATGCCCCCGCGCGACATCGCCGAGGTCTCGTCGAGCATGGTGAAGGGTCTCATCGGTCCCGAAGGCTGGGAAGACCAGGTCCGCCGCTACGTCCCTGCGCCGGTCTTCGAACTGCTGGAAGTGCGGACCCGGTAGCTTCAAGGGAGGCTCCGCAGGAGCATCCCGCTCTGGGAGCGAGACCGCCCCGAATTTTTCGACGCACCACAAAGGCTCGCATCGCCCGCCACTGGGAACGCGGAATTTATTCCGCTCGAGTGAGCTGGCGTGGCACGCTTCGCTAGGTGCCATGGTGGTCCGTATCGCTCCGCGTGCGGTGGAAGCAGTTATCACGGCGGGCTTTTAGGGACCACTCGGGCGGAATGAATTCCGCGTTCCCAGTGGTAGGCGATGAGGGCACCTCGGGTGACTCCAGCAGTCAGCGACCACTGGGGCCGGTCTAATGACCGGCGCTCCCAGGGGGCTGCCAAAGAGGGCACGCTTTCCCATTTCCAGCCGCCGCGACTTCGCTCATCTTCCCGTCTCGTCGATACCGGTGACCCAAGACACCGGTGTCGGCTTGATCGCGATGAAACCCTTCCTCCGGATACTTCTCTGGATCGCCATCTCCTTGCTCGGTGTCGCCGCGGTGTCGGTGGCTGCCTTTCAGCGTGGCGAGCCTGTCAATGCGCTGTGGCTCGTGGTGGCCGGCGTCTGCACCTTCGCCGTGTCCTACCGCTTCTACTCGGCGTGGCTGGTGGCAAAGGTGCTCACCATCGATGACCGCCGGGCTCCGGCCGCAGTCACGTGCAATGACGGCAAGGACTTCGTCCCCACGCCGAAGTGGGTGGTCTTCGGCCACCACTTCGCCGCCATTGCAGGACCGGGGCCGCTCGTCGGGCCTGTGCTTGCGGCGCAATTCGGCTACCTGCCCGGCACCTTGTGGATCCTCGTCGGTGCGACGCTCGGCGGCGGAGTCCACGATGCCGTGGTGCTCTTCGCCTCCATGCGGCGGAAGGGAAAGTCCCTCGGCCAGATGCTGAAGGAGGAGCTGAATCCCGTGATCGGTCTCGTCGCGATGATCAGCCTGCTCGCCATCATGACGATCATCCTCGCGGTGCTGGGACTGGTCGTCGTGAAGGCGCTTGCCGAGAGCCCGTGGGGCCTCTTCACCATCGCGGCCACCATCCCGCTCGCGATGGTGATGGGAATCGCGATCAAGAGCGGGAAGGTCGGCGTCACCGCCACGTCCGTCTTCGGAGTGGTCGGCCTCCTCGCTGCGGTCGTCGCGGGGAAATACCTCACGCCGGAAATGACGAGGGCGCTCACGCTGAGCTCCACGGATCTCGCGTGGGCCATCATGATCTACGGCTTCGCTGCCAGCGTCCTGCCCGTATGGCTGCTGCTCGCTCCGCGCGACTACCTCAGCACCTTCATGAAGCTCGGGACGGTCGCCATCCTCGCCGTCTTCATCGTCCTGCTCGCGCCCCCGCTGCACATGCCCGCGGTCACGCCATTCATCGATGGCTCCGGCTTCGTCGTCACCGGGCCGGTCTTTCCCTTCGTCTGTATCACCATCGCGTGCGGGGCCATCAGTGGCTTCCACGCGCTGATTTCCTCCGGCACCACGCCGAAGCTGCTGGGCCGGGAGAAGGACATCCGTCTCGTCGGCTACGGCTCCATGGTGGTGGAAATGCTCGTCGCGCTCATGGCGATCATTGCCGCCTGTGCGCTCCAGCCGGGGCAGTACTTCGCGATCAATTCACCCGTCGATCCGAACAATATCCCCGCCGTCGAGGCCCAGATCGCGAAGATCAATTCCTACGGCCCCGAGTACGCGGTCACGCGCGCGGAGATGGAACAGCTCGCCCACGATCTCGGCGAACCGCACATCATCGGCAAGGTCGGCGGTGCGCCCACCTTCGCCGTCGGCATGGCGCAGATGTTTGCGAAGGTCATCCCGGGGAATACCGCGCTGTCGCTGTGGTATCACTTCGCCATCATGTTCGAGGCGTTGTTCATCCTGACCACGCTCGATGCCGGCACGCGGGTCGGCCGCTTCATCCTCCAGGACCTGCTCGGCCAGATCGTTCCAAGGATGCGGGACACCGGCTCATGGACGGCGAATGTGATCTCCACCTTCCTGCTCGTCGCGGCGTGGGGATATTTCCTCTATCAGGGGGCCATCGATCCGGAAGGCATCGCCAAGAGCCTGTGGCCCATCTTCGGCATCGCGAACCAACTTCTGGCCGTCATCGCCTTCTGCCTCGGCACCACCATCCTCATCAAGATGGGCAAGGCGCGCTACGCCTGGTGCACCGTGGTGCCGATGATCTTCCTCACCATCGTCACCTTCACCGCGGGCATCATGAAGATCTGGTTGCCGAAGGCCGCAGGCTTCCTTCCGACCATCGAGAAACTGGAAGCGGCCATCGCCGGTGGCCTCAGCGGCGAGGCTCTCAAAAAGGCCCAGGTGTCGCTGACCAATGCGAAGGTGGATGTGGCGATCACCGCGCTCTTTCTCATCTTCGTCTCCATCATCGTCTTCGGCAGCATCCGCGAATGGTGGCTGCTCCTGAGCAAGCGGAAGCCCGCCGTGCTTCACGAGAGCGAATACGTCACCCTCGCCGACGAGGCGTGAGCAGGGCGGGGGAGCCAGCCCCCGGACCTTGGTCAGATCAAGCCCCAGACGGGTCGGCCATCACAGCAGCGATGGAAATCCGCAAATCATCATCCTCTTCATCTGCGTCCATCCCGTCCATCCGCGGTTGGAAAAGTCCCCATCCCCGATCTTCTCCCCCGGAAAAGCAAAACGGACGCCCTTGCGAGGCGTCCGTCCTGATCGACTTTGGAAAACGGAAAGTTTTTACGCGTTGGCGGCAGCGGCTGCAGCGGCGGCTTCTTCGGCCTTGGCGGCTTGGGCCGGGCTGGTGTAGCGCCAGCGCACCTTGTGGCGCTTCGGAGCGGTACGGGCCTTGCGAATCTTGCGGGCGGCCACGGACTCAAAGGAGCGGCGGCGGCGCATCTCTTCGAGGATGCCTTCGGTGTCGAGTTTGGTCTTCAGACGCTTCAAGGCGCGATCCACTGGCTCGCCCTTTTTCACGTTCACTCCACGCATGCTACGATCGCTCATTCGATTTGGGTATGGTTTTCCTAGAAGTCGGGGCGCGGAAGCTGAGGCGAGTGCGTTCCCTTGTCAATCCGGGAGTTCGGGATTTTTGCCACTTCTTGCCAGCCTTGCACCGGGCGGACAGGGATGCATTTTGGCGCTTCATGAAGCCAGCCATCGGATCGCCCGCCCCGGATTTCACCGCTCCCGTCACCGGGGAGGGACATGGAGAGGACGCTACCGTGACTCTGTCCGCCCTCCGTGGCCAGCGTGTGGTGCTGGTCTTTTACCCGAAGGACGATACCCCCGGCTGCACGAAGCAGGCCTGCGCGCTGCGGGACGGCTGGGCGGACGTGCAGGCTGCCGCCCGGATCTATGGCGTGAGCATCGATCCGGTGAAAAAGCACCGGAAATTCATCACCAAGTACGACCTGCCCTATCCGCTCATCGCCGACGAGGACCAATCCATCGTCACGGCCTACGGCGTCTGGGTGGAGAAGTCGATGTATGGGAAGACCTTCATGGGCACGGAGCGGACCACCTTCATCATCGGCGCGGATGGCACCATCGAGGCGATCTTGGAAAAGGTCTCGCCGGATGCCCATCTGGCGCTCTTGCTCGAAGCCCTGGGTTAATGGGATTGAGCTTTCCCGTCCGCTTTTCCTATTCTCCGCCCGTCCGATGTCCGCTTCCGCGCAAAAACCACCTGCCCACCCGCTCGCCGCACTGACGTCGATCGGCGGGATGTCGCTGGTCCTGGCGGGCGTGTTGGAGCTGCTCGGCTTTTCCCAAAAGGTCGATCTGATCGTCGCCGGCTGGGTGCAGACCACCGGCCTTGGCGGGGATTTCCGCATCCTGCCGTCGTATGTCCCGTGGCTGTGGACCATCCCGATGGTGCTCGGCCTCGTTGGCAGCATGCTCGGCTCGCGGAGGAATTGGCGGCGCACAGTCCTGTGGGCCACCGCCGTGGTGCTCACCATCGGGTGGGTCCCCGTGCTCGCGCTGGCAGGCTATCTGGCGGAGGTGACCATGCCGCTGCTGGCGCTGGTGTGGGGCGGCCTGTGGGCGATGATCTACGCGACCCGCCACCAGGAGCCGGGCGACGCCTGACCCCGACCGACTTTTCCATGGCCCGCATCGAATACCCCGAAGCCGTCGGCAAGCTGGTGGACGAGCTCCGCCGCCTCCCCGGTGTGGGACCGCGCAGTGCGGAGCGGATCGCCATCTGGCTGCTCCAGAGCGCCCGCGCCGAGCCGCTGGTGCTAGCCGCCGCACTGGAGAAAGCGAAGGCCGAGGTGGTGGCATGCCCCACCTGCGGGTTCTTCGCCACCGCCGACCGCTGCGCGATTTGCTCGGACCCCTCGCGCGACTCCGTCCTCTGCGTCGTCGAGCAGGCCACGGATGTCCTCCCGCTGGAGCGCTCCGGTGCCTTCAAGGGCCGCTACCACTGCCTCGGGGGAAAGCTCTCGCCGCTCGACAATGTCACGCCGGATGACCTGCGCATCGGCCCGCTGCTCCGCCGCATCGAGCACGAGCACGTCACAGAAGTCATCCTCGCCCCCGGCTCCGATGTCGAAGGCGAGGCCACCGCGAACTACCTCGCCGGCCTGCTGAAGGGGAAGTGCCACGTCACCCGCATCGCCCAGGGCCTGCCCGCCGGCGGCGGCCTCGAGCACGCCGACGCCCTCACCCTCGCCCGTGCCCTCGAAGGCCGTCGCGGGCTCTGACGGGAATTTGATGCTCGCCGGACCGATGGATTCCGGCAGACAAGATTCCCATCCATGGCGCAGACACAGGAAACCGGAGGCGACCAGATAACCCGCGTCCTCCATGCGGCCTGTGAGGGCGACAAGCAGGCGGCGGAGGATCTCATCCCGCTCGTTTACGGTGAGCTGCGAAAGCTGGCGGCCTGGCGGCTGAGACAGGAAGCGGAGGCTCCCACGTTGCAGGCAACCGCTCTTGTTCACGAGGCATTCCTCAAGCTCTCGCCCGGAGAACCCCGGTGGGAAGGCAACCGGCATTTCTTCAGCGCGGCCGCGGAGGCGATGCGGCGAATCCTCATCGACCGGGCGAGATACCGGCAGGCCGTCCGTCACGGCGGCGGATTGCAGCGGACAGGCTTCGCGGAAGATGCCATCGCCGTTCCCGTCGCCCAAGATGACGAAATCCTCGCGATTCACGGCATCCTTGACCGCTTCGCTCTGATCGAGCCTCGCAAAGCCGAAGTGGTGAAATTGCGCTATTTCGTGGGCATGACCATCGAGGAAACCGCAGAGGCACTCGGCATCTCCACTCCCACCGCGAAGCGCGACTGGCTCTACGCGCGGGCCTGGTTGTTTCGCGAGCTGCACCGGGACG
Organism: Luteolibacter flavescens; assembly: GCF_025950085.1. Lineage (NCBI taxonomy): Bacteria > Pseudomonadati > Verrucomicrobiota > Verrucomicrobiia > Verrucomicrobiales > Verrucomicrobiaceae > Neoluteolibacter > Neoluteolibacter flavescens. The sequence continues at coordinate 48,758 of NZ_JAPDDS010000003.1, read as the reverse complement.
ATTGAAGGAGGCGTGTCTGGTTCCGCATCGCGCCGGGCAAATCTTTTGATCCACTTTTCGGGAAGATTTCGCATGGATAATCCCGCGCGATGGATTCCGCGGGATCGCACCCGCCTGCCGCCATGCCTGATCGACCTTCCTTGGAGATGATTCTGCAGAATGCCTTGGAGCTCCCGGGGCCGGAGGAGCGCGCCCTCTACCTCGCCGATGTCTGCCGAGGTGACGGAGACGTGCTCAAGGAAGTCGAGTCGCTCGTCGCCGCGCATCTTGCGGACGAAAGTTTCATGATGCCGTCAGCCCACCCCCTGTGGGACGATGCCCGCACCGAAAGGGAAGGCGACACGATCGGTCCCTTCAAGCTGCTCCGGCAACTGGGTGAGGGCGGATTCGGCACGGTCTATCTGGCGGAGCAATCCTCGCCGGTGAGACGCCAGGTGGCGCTCAAGTTGATAAAGCCGGGCATGGACTCCCGGGAAATCATCTCCCGCTTCGAGGCGGAGCGCCAGGCGCTGGCGATGATGGACCACCCGCACATCGCCAAGGTCTACGATGCGGGAACCACCGCAGGCGGGCGGCCCTACTTCGTCATGGAGTTGGTAGAGGGGGTGCCGATCACGGATTTCCGCACCAAGGCCAATCTCGGGATCGCAGCGACTTTGGGACTATTCGCCGACGTCTGCGCGGCTGTGCAGCACGCGCATCAGAAAGGTATCATCCACCGCGACCTGAAACCCGCAAACCTCCTCGTGTCTGTCCACGACGGCGAACCGGTCGTGAAGGTGATCGACTTCGGCATCGCCAAGGCGATCGGTACCGAAGCTTCCGGGATCACCCTCCACACCCAGATGGGGCGGATGATCGGCACCCCGCAGTACATGAGCCCGGAGCAAGCGGAACTCCACCCGCTGGCGGTGGACACCCGCAGTGACATCTATTCGCTCGGTGTCGTATTGCACGAACTCCTGACCGGGACGACGCCTCTGGATCCCGAGCGGCTCCGCGGCGTGCCCTACGGTGAGATCCGGCGGCTCATCCACGAGGTGATCCCGCCGAAGCCAAGTACCCGGCTTTCAGGTTTTCCCGCCGCCTCCAATGCCGATGGCCGGGCCGCCATCTCTTCTCGCGCCCTGCGTGGCGATCTCGATTGGATCGTCCTGAAAGCCCTCGAGAAAGATCCCGAGCGCCGCTACGAGTCGGCCGGTGCCTTCGCGGAGGACCTGCTGCGCTATCTCCAGCACAAGCCGGTCGAAGCCCGCCCGCCTAGCGTGGCCTACCTCATGCAGCGCTTCGCCCGCCGCCATCGCGGCCCGGTCGTCGCGGGCACCGCATTGCTGGCCGCTCTGATGCTCGGTGCCGCGGGGACCTCCATCGGTATGAAGCGGGCACTCGATGCCAAGGAGGAACTGGAGTGGAAGAACCGCGAGCTGGATCGGCAGAAGCTCGAGCTCGTCGATCACAAGGAACGCCTCTCCGATCTCCTCGAGTCGAACCAACGGATGCTCGGAGAGATCCAGCGGATGAGCACGAATGAAGCGCAACTGCCCGCGGAATTCGAAGCACTGCGGCAAGAGAACCAAGCGCTGCTAGACAAGGTGAGCAGCGGGGTGGCCGACCAAGAAAGACACACCGAGCAGCTCGGCGAGCTCCAGCGTGCCAACGCGCTGCTGGAGAAGCTGCTGATGGAATCCAAGGACGCCGACGCTGCTGTCGGATGGGCGCGCGCCCGGTTGTTCAAGACCTCTACCGTTGCGCTCGATATGAATGGACGCGGCCAGTTCTACCTCGATGGAATGCTGATTCCTTACCCCGTGCTGCTCCAGGCATTCGCCTCCCGTCCGGACGATGATGCCGGAGGGAAATCCCTGCCGCGCCGGCTGGATGTTTCCTTGCCCAAGGGTGCCAAGTCCACCGATCCAGTCTTCCACTCCCGCCTCATGCAACTCGCCGCTGCCGCCGACCGGATCGGGTTCCGGCACGACCTACCGCTGCCGCGGGAGAAGGCCGTGACACCGGAAAAGGCGCCGCCGAAGGAGAAGCTCCCGGCGAAGTGAGGGGTAGGGCGGAAATCTTCCGAGGCCTGCATTTTCCCTGATCCTTCCCGACGGGAAATTCCGCATCTGCTGATCGGCGGATGATCCGGTTCATCCGCGATCCTCCACTCCGATCCCACCATGAGCCTCGAATCGAGTCCGCAACGCCCTGTCCGCAACATCAGCCTCCCGCCGCTTGCCGCCATCCCGCTCGCGCTGGGTCTTGCGGTCTCCACCTACATCGCCGCCGACACCTGGCGGGACGTGCGGAAGCCGCCCGAGAAGAACAACATCCTCATCACCGGATCGGCCAAGAAGAGGATCGTCTCCGATTACATCCAGTGGTCGGCCACGATCGAGGGCTCGGGTGCCGACCGCACTGCAGCCTACCTTTCGCTCAAGGGCGGCACGGAGAAGGCGGTCGCCTTTCTGAAGGACCAAGGCATCGAGCCGGGCGACATCAAGATCGAGTCCGCCTCCATCACCGAGGAATTCGAGATCATCCGTGAGGACAAGGTTCTCCCCGGCACCAATGTGCCGCTGCGCACCGAGACTTCCAAGTCCACCGGTTTCCGCGCGGTGCAGGTGGTCTCCGTGGGATCCTCGCAAGTGATGCTGATCGAGAAGGCATCGCGCGAGATCACGTCGCTGCTGGAGCAGGATGTCTTCGTGACTTCCCATCCGCCGCGCTACTACTACACGCGCCTGGGGGAGCTGAAGCTGGAGATGCTGGCGGAGGCCGCCAAGGATGCCCGCAGCCGCGCCGAGAACATCCTCAGCTCGGCCGGCAACGCCGGGCTCGGGGCGCTCGTGTATTCCTCGATGGGAATCATCAACATCAATCCCGCGAACTCCACCGCCGCGTCCAGCGAGGGCAACAACGACACCACCTCTTACGAGAAGGATATCATCACCATCGTGCGCGCCGAGTACAAGGTGAACTGACGGGCCACATGGAATGGATCTCACGGAGGTGCGCACCCCGCTGCGCCCGGGCAGTGTCAATCGGGGCAGCCGCCGCTCCTTGAGCCATCTCTGATCTGTCGCGTGACCTCGATCCGCATCCGGGTATGACAAGCTCTCGCCTGACCAAGCATCGCATGAAGAGGGCTACCGCGCATCTCTCTCCCGCGGCCTCGATCCATTCCCAGATGCGATCGGGAAACACCGCACCGTTGCTTCATGATGGCATGGCCGCGCTCCTGATTTTCGGTATAGGATTCTCACCGATCACGGCTCTTGCCTTGTCGCTCATGGGGATTTTTACCCTTCCCATTGCCTCCGTCCTCTTGGTCGTTCCCGCGCTTCTCATCGCCATCGGATTGAGCTGCTACCGGGCTCGCTATGGCAGGTTGATGCGGCATGGTTTCATCATGGGGATCCTTGCGGTTGCCTGTTACGACGGCGTGCGGATCCCTTTCATCATGGCTGGTTGGCTGGGTGACTTCATCCCCCGTATCGGCGGCATGTTGATCGGGGATGGCAAAGATCATGCGGTCATCGGCTATCTCTGGCGATACCTCGGGAATGGAGGAGGGATGGGGATGGCGTTTGTTGGCGCATTTTCCCTACTCAGGCCACTCCTAGCGGAACACCATCAGGCACGCATCACGCCCCTCGTGATGAAACTCATCGGCCTTGGCTTCGGGTGTTTCGTGTGGTCGTGCCTCATCGTCACGCTCAAGATTTCCCCGCAAGGCGAGGAGAAGATGTTCGCGATCACCCCTGCCAGCTTGCTGCTCAGTTGGGTCGGGCATCTCGTTTTCGGTTACGCGCTCGGGTGCTTGGTCGATCGCTTCAGGTCGGAGAAAATTAGCAAGGGATTCTCACACTCGGGATAGGAACGGGGTGCGCGGGCGCGGGTTGGCCAGCGTGGGATGTCTTGCACAGGGGCAGGGCCGCTGCCAAACAAGCGGCGGGTTTCGCCCGTGACCCGACATTCCCACGCCCGTAGGTCTTCCATGTCAATTCCCCGCAAACGCCCGCAGTACCAAGCCAAGAAAACGTGGCAGCGTTCAGGCCCGCCGATGCCGAAGAAGCACGCGCGCTCTTCCGGCACCACCGAACAAGGCTGGGACCAGGTGGCCGGGTGGTATGACAAGCTCGTCGGCGACAAGGGCTCGGACTACCACCGCAACGTCATCCTCCCCGCCGCGATGCGCCTGCTTGCTCCCAAGCCGGGCGAAAGGGTCCTCGATCTCTGCTGCGGGCAGGGCGTCCTGATCCCCATCCTGCTGGAGGCAAAGGTGGGTCATGTCACCGGCGTCGATGCCTCGCCGCGGCTCATCGAGTCCGCGGGTGCGCGCTTTCGCGGTGAAAAGCGTGTCGAGCTCATGGTCGCCGATGCCTGTGCCCCCGGGCCGTGGGCCGATGGCTCGCACGATGCCGCCGCGTGCATCATGGCCGTGCACGATGTGCCGGACCTTCCCGCCATGGCCCGCCAGCTCGCCGCCGCGCTCAAGCCCGGCGGGCGCTTCGTCGCCATCTTCATGCATCCCTGCTTCCGCATCCCGCAGCAGGCGCACTGGGGCTGGGACGAAGGACGGAAGCTGCAATACCGCCGCGTCGATCGCTACGGCGTCCCGCAGGAGATCCCCATCGTCACCCACCCCGGGCAAGGGGGAGGGGACACCACCACCTTCTACCACCGCCCCATTGGCGAAGTCCTCACCGCCTTCGGCCAAGCCGGACTCGCCATCACCGTCTGCGAGGAACTCTACAGCCACCGCCGCTCCCAACCGGGGCCTAGGGCGAAGGGCGAGAACCGGGCCGTGAAAGAGTTTCCGGTGTTTCTGGCGGTGTCGTGCGTCAGGTTGCCGTGAATTTAGCCCGCCCCGCCTGACGGTTTCTTACGATACCGAGAAGAATGATGCCTGTTCCGGCAAGCATCAGGACGTAGCTCGCGATGATGCAAAGATCTATTTGAATGAAAGTTTCGTCGATTGAGATGTAATCTCCCCCATTCCCTGTCATAAATGCAGCTTCCACCTTTTGAAGCAGCCTTTTCCCGTAAGGGATCATCCAAGCTCTCAGGCCCAAGCCTGACAGGAAGACCAGCGCTCCGAAGATAAAACATTGTCGGATCGTCGCAGGCGGACGTTTGCTGGAATGGACGGCCTGATCCTGTCGAGGTTGCTTCGTGTGATTCTCGGGTGTGCCTCCTCGCATCGTAGGTAGGGACAGGGTGTTGGATAGAATTACCACCATCGCCAGTCCGTGATCGGCGGCGTAGCGGCACGCGTCGCGAAGTTTGTGAATCTCGGCCAAGGTCCATTCTTCCTCATGGAGCGTTGGCTCAGTCGCCACCAGATCGTCGAGTGCTACAATCGCTGCCGGAAGGTCCTCGGGAAAGTGGTAGTGTGGCTTTGCAATCGGATGCCACAGTTCGGTGTTCATTGGCGTGCCTCCATCAAGGATCGGTTTGATCCGGGGATGAGCGGCGATTAAATGAGAGCATGCGAAAGAACGGGTCACGCATGCGGAAATGGATTCGCGTGTATGGTGCTTCATCACCTCTTCCACAGGGATCATCAGCAATGATGAGAGGTAGGCCATGATCGTCAGGTCGGGTGCATGCAGAATGGCAGAAGGTCAGCGTCCCCCGGTTGAATTGTGGACCGACCGTTGTGTCAGCCACACGATCAGCCACGCCAGTGACGCCAGGCCGCACGGAACGAAACAGGAGATCCGTTCTTGGTGGAGGTAAGCCGATCCCAACTCCCGGACGACCAACTGGTCCATCACTCCACCTGACGAAGCGGCCAGGATGCCAAGGATGAAACATGGGATGACCATCACTCCGCCTAGCCACAGACGGATCATCGAGAATGCCGCCGTCAACATCGCGACGATGGCACCGAGAATGAACGAACGTCTCCAGACTTCGTCCAATGAGGGCATCTTGTCCGCGATCTCCGCGAGGATGGGCAACAAGGAATTCATGAATGGGCGCGCAAGTTGGTAAAATCCTGGCGAATGAGTTTCGGGCCTTGCTGACGGTGTTGCGGAAGTATTTCCACCGGTCGGTCAGCTTTCGGAGATCTTTGTGGCGTGGAGTTCGAGATGGAGTCCGCAGTCTGACACCAGTCGGGATAAAATCGGAGGAAGGACGACTGGCTCGTGATCCGGGAGTTCGAACGTGAGGTGGAGAGTGTAGTCTGCGCTCCCTCCTCGGAGTTTCTTGAGATGGTTTGAATGCATCTCCAATTGTCCGCAGATTTCGTCGATCTGATCGGCTTGGTGTCCATCCTGTGTGTAGCCGAGTTCCAGAACCCAAAGGTTCAGATCCGGTCGGACCAGATCGAACAGGCCGTCCGCCTCGCGATCCGGCCGCCTGCATCTGATCAGAGCGTTGGTGATGGAGCCTCTTGGCATGGTCTCAAAAGTTCGCGGGCTGATTATGGTCCACTCGTCGCTCATTTGAGCCGACTGGAGCGGAAAGGCGCTTACAAACGGGCGTCTGATCAGTAGGTGGTCCGTTGCTTTGTTTGATCAGTCAGACTGGTGAGCAAGAGTTTCATCCGGCGGTCGACGATTCCAGCAAGAGGTAGTCGCCATCGTCAGTGGTTCCGTTGCCGATCTCCACCCAGCCTAGCTTCTGATAGAAGGCAATCGCGGGGATATTGGCGATGAGGCATTTCAGGCGGAAGAGGCCGGGGATCCGCTGGTGGAGGTCGGTGAGAAGGGCTTGGCCGACGCCTTGTCTCCGGTGCTCCGGGGAGATGAAGAGATGATGGATGAAGTTGTCGGGTTCCCACAGGGAGAGGAAGCCGAGCAGGGTGCCGTCGGGTGCTTCGGCGAGTTGGATCAGTTCCCCCTCCGTATCCCGGGCGAAGTCTTCGTGGAGGAAGTCCGCGGGATCGCGCCAGGTGAATGCCGCGCGACGTGAGCTGAGGTAAAGGTCGGCAAGCGCCGTTTGATCGGCAGGTAGGGCGGGGCGGATGAGCATGGGTGCGACCTCGTTATGATGGGTTGGCGCCTGAAGTAGCGTAGCGACTGAGTCGCTCCGGCGGGGGACGGTCTGAAGATTGATGTCGAGAGCGCTTCACCAGTTGTTGGACAGCATGGAGATGACTCGCGGGCGGCGATTTCCGGCGGAGAGCGAGAAGCCAGAAGGGCGCAGCCCTTCTGCTACGGACGTAGCGAAACGACTGCGTCGTTTCGGCTGGGAGGGGCCATGAGGATGATTTCGGGCGGGATTCGCCAGTCGCTTGGACGGCTTGGAGATGACTTGCGGGCGGGGATTTCCAGCGGCGCGCGAGACGTCGGAGGGACCCAGTCAATCCGCTACGATGGTGGCGAGACCACCTGCCCGAATCCGATGTCGTATCCATCCAGATCCTGGATGCCGAATTCCCGGCAGCCGTAGGGTTGGTCGCAGGGACCGTAGTCGATCTTCGCGCCGTTCTCCACGAATTCTGCGTGCAGGGCGTCCGCGTCATCCACCCAGAAGTAGGCGTTCCACATGTTGTGACAGACGGTCCAGTGCGGGATCACATGCGCGGGATCCTCCGCCTTTCTGAGCATGAGATACATGCCGTCGCGGTGAAGGATGACGAAGTCAGGCGTCTCGCCCCAGAAGCGCTCGTAGTGAAAGCCCATCGTGTCCCGATAGTGATTCGCCGCCGCGACCACGTCGCGGACCAGCAGGACGGGCGCGCTGGAGGTGAGCTTGGCAGGCATGGGAGGGGAGAGATGGTCGGGTAATCAAGACCTCCAGCGCTTCGTCAGGTCGCCATACGCGTCGATGCGGCGGTCGCGGAAGAAGGGCCAGATGCGGCGGAAGTCTTCCACGGCTCCGAAGTCGAGGTCGTGGTAAAGGATTTCCTCCTGGTCGGTCGATGCCTTGGCGACGAGCTCGCCGTAGGGATTCGCGACAAAGGAGCGGCCCCAGAATTCAGTCTGGCCCTCGGTGCCGGTGCGATTCACCGCGGCGAGGTAGCAGCCGTTCGCGACGGCGTGGCCACGCTGGACGGTCTCCCACGCGCAGTGCTGGGCATCGCCGAGCGCCGGCTTTTCCTCCGGTAGCCAGCCGATGGCGGTGGGGTAGATGAGCACCTGTGCACCGCCGAGGGCCATCAGGCGGGCGGCTTCGGGATACCACTGGTCCCAGCAGATCAGCACGCCGATCTTGCCGAATTTCGTGTCCCACACCGGCCATCCTGTGTCGCCGGGGGTGAAGTAGAATTTCTCCTCGAAGGCCGGGTCCTGCGGGATGTGGCTCTTCCGGTAGAGGCCCATCAGGAAACCGTCCGCATCGTGGATGGAGGCGGTATTGTGATACAGCCCAGGTCCGCGGTGCTCGAAGAGCGAGGAGATGAGCACCACACCGCATTCGCGCGCGATTTCGCCCAGCCGGTCCGTCACCGGGCCGGGCAACGAGTCGGCGAGGTCGAAGAGCGCGGGGTCCTCGATCGTGCAGAAATACGGCGTCAGGAAAAGTTCCTGTGTCACCACGATATTCGCGCCTTCCTTCGCCGCCTTGCGGATAAGGGCTTCGTGGTGATCGAAGGCTTCGGCTTTCGTGGCGAAACCGCGGGACTGGAGCAGCGCGAGGCGAGGCATGCCGGTAAGGGAAAAGCACAGCGCCGCGGCGGGCAAGCGAGGAAGCAGCGGCGGATGCTCTGGCAGGCGAGGGGAGAGCCCGCTTCAGGCCAGATAAATGTCTTCGACTCTCAAGGTAAGGCCGATGGATCGGAGGATAAACTCGCCCGTCCGATGCGTTTCGCCGGGTTCCCATCCATCGGCGCGACGGAAGATGGACACTTCCGCGCGCTCCGGGTGTTGGCTGACCACCACGTATTCTTCCAAGGAAGGGATGCGTTGGTAAACGAGGAACTTCTCCACGCGATCCCGCATGATGTTGTCGGACAGGATCTCGATGATGAGCTTTGGTTTCCGGACGAAGTAGCGGGAGTCATCGTCCGGATCGCAGGCGACCATGATGTCCGGGTAGTAGAAGATGTCCGCACCGATCACCTCGGTGTGGAGCTTCATGTCCGACTTGTAAGTCCTGCAGCCTTTCCCACGGAGATGTCCATGGATGGAAGCGAACAGATTTCCTCCTACCAACTCGTGTTCCCGGCTGGCTCCGGCCATCGCGGTCACCACCCCGCCGGAATATTCGTGCTTGGCCTCGGAATGGCGCTCGCCTTCGAGGTAGTCATCCACCGAGACCAATTCGGGATACAGGTAGGCAAGGTTTCCGCTCATCCGGCTTGGAGAATACAGGGAGACGGCCACTGCCGCAAGTGACACCCTCCGGATCAAGCCTCGCTCTTGCGGCCGAAGAGCTTCTTCGCGACGGCGATGAGGGCGATGACGCCGATCACCACGAATTTCTTCCCGGCCAGCAGCACTGCTCCGATCTTCGCGATCAGACCGGCCTTGGCCGCCACCTTGGCTGCGACCGCGCCACCGAGCACCAGGCCGGCGAGCGAGTATTCCGCTTCCTTGTCGGTCTTCGGATTGAAGTCGGCATAGCGGTGGCCTTCGTTGAATTGCACCATCGACACGATGGCCGGCGTGGCGGCCTCGATGTCATTCACTCGGGAAATCCCTGCGATACCGTTGAGGGAAAGCACGCCGCGGCGGCCGAGCACGCGCATATCGTAGTTCAGCGTGTCTTCATCGCTTTCGGGCACGGCGAAGCGCTTCGCCCAGTAGAGGACCTTGCTGTCCTTGTCATAGCGGGGAGCCACCGCCCAGCCCATCAGGTCCATGGTGCCGTAGCCCGCGGCCTTGCGGGCCTCGTTGGACATCTTCGAGCTTTCCTTCAGTTGGGCGAGCAGGTCGTCGTAGTTGATGTCATCGGCGTCCTTGTCGGAGACATAGCCATCTTCCTCGAAGGAAAGCACGATCGCCCAGGAGTCGTCGGACGCGAGGTCTTCACCTGCGGGGACGATCATGCCGAGGATATCGGTCGCGGACTGCGGCGGATTTCCCCACAGGTCCACGACAACGGTCCGGGCGTCCTTGGGATCCAGATAGCGATATCCCGCGGGCAGATTCAGCTTGGCCATGCCGCCGGGGAGTTCGGCGGAGCTTTCCTGATAGTTCAGAGCCTTCACCATCTCTTGGACTTCCGCCTCGTAGGCGGCTTCCATTTGCTCGGGACTGGGCGACTCTTCAGGCTTGGGAGCTTCCTGCGCGAAGACAAGACCGGCGGAAAAAAGCAGCGGGACAAGGGAGGCGAAACGCATGTCGCATCCTGTTATCCCGTGCCATGTCTTCACAAGTTCATTTGCCGCCGATCCGCGAGATTGCGTCGGATACTATCGTAGGGGCATCCTTTATATTGGCAGGGAGCGGCGATGTATAAACCGTGGCACCCTCGCGATTCACGGAACTTACGGTCCCGGTATTAAAGTCGATCACGACCTTCGGCGCTGGCACCGAGTCGGCGTCGTTTTCAAATGCCAGCGGCTCGAAATGACCGGACGACTTGAGGGCCATTTCCAGACGAGGATTCTGACCGACGAAGGCGATCTTCACCATGTCCGTGGGCATGGCGACTTGCTTGTCAGTGCCGCGGAACATCTCATCCGGTGCCCAGATCATCGGCACGGCCACGCCCACCACCACGACGGCGGCGGCAGCCACGCCGAAGCCCGGCGAGGCCATCCAGTTCCTCAGCCTTTCCATCAGGCCCGGACTCGCGGGCGTGGTATCGTGTATCGGCGGGGCGGCAAAACGGGCGGCCAGGTCCTCGGCGAGGCCACTAGGCATGGCGGGAGCCAGATCCTGCGGATGGAGCACGAGGCTGCGGGAAAGGATATCCCGGGCGGGGAGGAGGCGTTCTGGAAGGTCGGGGTCCATGGCGTCATTGGCTCCAATCGCAGGCCTGATCAGTGGATTTTCAAAATATTAAGTTTTCCCTGATCTTCTCCAGCGCTTCCTCCACCAGCTCCCCGATCACGCGGCGTCGCGTCGAGGCGGACGCCCCGGGCTTGATGCCGAGGCGGCTGCAAAAGGCGTCGTTCATCACGAGGTCCTGCACGGTGGCGGTCTGCGCCACGTAGAGGTGATAGACGAGTTGCCACTCCATGGTCGTGAGGGCTTCGCGACATTCGGAGTAGATCTTGTCGAAGCTTAGGGATTCCTCGCAGGTGTCCTTGAATTGCAGCGGATGATCCGCGTCGCCGGTCAGCGCGTCGTAGCTCTCGCCCGAGTTCGGCTGGTTTTTCAGCGCGCTCTTGCGGCGGAACCAGTCGATCGCCCGGTATTGGACGATGCGGGAATGAAGCGGGATGATCTCCTCGAAGACCGTGGGATCGAGGATCGGGGCGCGGCGGCTTTCCTCGCGCTCCCGCACCAGTTCCACCAGCGTGTCGCTGAAGACATCCTCGGCGTCCGCCCCTTGGATGCCCTTGCGGCTCAGGGTGGCGAGGGCGAGGGGGCGCAGGATTTCCGGGAGGCGATTCCACTCGGGATCGCTAAAGCCGCGGTCGGGATGAGCCCGCTGGAGGCGGTCGAGATCCAGGTTTTGTGAATAGCGGCGATCCTCCGGGTCGTGATGCCTCTGGGGATCGGCCTCCTTCCGGCGAATCCCGGCCACCAGGTCACGGGTGGCCTCGGCAGTCTCCTGGATGACCCGGGCGGTGAATTCCGCCTCGGGAGGCAGTTCCACGTAGTCGAAGCAGATATTCCTCAGCACCTGCTCCGCGATCTTCGTCGCCTGCTCCTCCGGCACCAGCACGCCTTCCACCGGCCGGCGGGCACGATGCCAGCAGGCTTCCCAACACTTTTCCAAGTGCCGTTGGGGGTGAACGGGGGACATTGGGTGAGGCGGAAAATAGGAAAAACTAAAAAAGATGGCTTTGCAAGTGTCTAAGTGTCCCTTATTTTCAAAATCATACGAGCGGTCGTAAGTCCCACCGAACGCATCGACATGAAAATCTCCCTACTCCCCCTTGCCGGGTTATTACCGGTATTCCTTGTCGTATCCGCACATGGTCAGGCCGCAGGTGTGCCCGTGCTATCCACTCCAGGCACGGCCACATGGCTGAGCGAGATAACTTCCAGCGGCACCCGCACTGTTTTTACAATTACCGGTGATACGGTCCTTGATTGGGGCCAATTCAATCTTGGATCGGGAAGCGAGCTGGTCTTCGACTTCATCGGCGGGAATAGCGTGGTGAACATGCTCAATGGAACGTCCACGCAGACGATATCCGGGACCGTGTCTTCCAATGGCAATGTCGGTTTCTTTTCCCCGAATGCCCCGCTGCGGGTCACCGGCACCGTGACGGCGGAGAATGTTACGCTTGCCACGATGAATGTGGACCAGCAGGCATTCGCGGGCGGCGACACTTTCACAATGACCGCCGGCTCGGGCTCCGCGCTGACGGTGACGGGCTCGGTGACCGCCACGCGCGGGAATGTCGTGCTGGCGGGCCAGACCGTGCGCGTCGGCGGCAGCGGCGAGATTACGGCCACGGATGCGATCCGCATCGGCGGCGGTTCAAGGATCACGGTGGGGAAGAGCGGACTTGGCCGGCGTCTGAAGGCGGACAATGGCGATGGCTTCGTACTTCACATGGGACGCAGCCGGGCGCCTCGCATCGAGGTGGCTGCCGGTCGCGAAATCAATGTCGGCGGTCGTTTGGATACCGGGTCCTCCAGCCGCCGCATCTTCCTGGAAGTCGGCCAGGACGGGAAGATCCTCCGCGAAGGAACCGGCGTCATGGTCGGCCGCACCGCAATCAATGGAACCTACCTCAAGAACGGCGTGCGGGTGGGTCCTGACGACGTGGTCCGCTCGGCAGTGAATTCCTCCACCGTGAAGTTGCCGGTGGTGAAGCGCCCTGGCGGCACGACGGTCAGCACTTCCCGCACTCTCGTGAATGACGTTCCGATGTCCGCGAGCATGGACAGCGCGCGGGACAGCAAGCGCGAGTCCGCCCGGGTGGCGAGCCGGGCGGATGCGAAGAAGCCGATGCTCGCCCGGGCATCCTTTTTCGGCATGCGCGGCGGCAGCGGCGGTGAGGCAAAGCGCTGAGAAAAGACGAGGGGTCAGATCTCGACCTCCTCGCCCAGCACGGCCACGTCCACGGCTCCGTCGTGCTGGCTCGTCAGCGCATCGCGCAGTGAGTTCGCCCGCTGTGGTTCGCCGTGGACCAGCCACACGTTCGTCTTCGGCCCGGTCATGCGGTGGAACCAATCGAGCAATTCCGAGTGATCGGCATGGCCGGAGAAGGAATCGATGGCCTCGATCGTGGCGCGGACCTTCACCGGCTTGCCGAAGATATTCACCACCGGGCGACCGTCGCGGATCGCGCGGCCCAGCGTATTGTCCGCGCAGTAGCCGACGAAGAGCACAGTATTCCGCGGATCATCCAGCCCATTCTTCAGGTGGTGGCGGATGCGGCCTGCCTCGCACATGCCGGAGGCGGAGATGATGATGCAGGCTCCGTTGCTGGAGTCGTTCAGCTTTTTCGAGTCATTCACCGAGCGGATGAGCTGCAGCCCGTCGAAGAGGAAGGGATCTCGCTCGTCGAAGAGGAAGCGATACACCGTGTCATTGAAGCACTCCGGGTGGATGCGGAAGACCTCGGTGGCATTCACCGCCAGCGGGCTGTCCACATAGACCGGAACGGAGGCCAGCTTTCCCGAGTGGAAGAGCTGGTTAAGGATGTAGAGGAGCTGCTGGGTGCGCTCCACTGCGAAGGCCGGGATCATCACTTTGCCACCACGCTTCAATGCCGCCGCGAGGATATCGCCGAATTCATCCGTGGCTCCCGTGGGAAGCTCGTGCTCGCGACCGCCGTAGGTGCTCTCCATGAGGACGAAGTCCACGTCGCGAACCACGGCGGGATCGCGCAGGATCTCATTGCCACCGCGACCGATGTCCCCGGAGAAAAGGAAGCGCTTCTTCTTTCCTCCGTCCTCCTTGTCGATGACCTCCAGCAGCACCTGCGCCGCGCCGAGGATGTGCCCGGCATCGTAGAAGGTGACCGTGATCCCATCGGCGACCGGCATGGGCCGCTCGTAGCCCAGCGTCACGAACTGGCGCAGGCAGCGCTCCGCATCCTCCTTCACATACAGCGGCTCCACCGGGGGAAGGCCGTCTTTCTGGCGGTCCTTGTTCAGCCACTCGGTATCCTGCTCCTGGATGTGTGCGCTGTCCGCCAGCATGATCTGGCAGAGATCGCGCGTGGCGAAGGTGGTGTGGATGTTCCCGCTGAAGCCCTGCTTGCAGAGGTTCGGCAGATTGCCGCTGTGGTCGATGTGCGCGTGGGAGAGGATGACGAGGTCGATCTCCTTCGGATCGAAGTGCGGGAACTTGCAGTTCACCTCGTAGCTATCCTCGCGGCGTCCCTGATAGAGTCCGCAATCGAGCAGGATGCGGGTGCCATTGACCTCCAGCAAATGCTGCGAACCGGTGGTGGTGCCCGCGGCACCGCAGAATTTCAATTTCATGGGCTTGTTAGGAAACAAGCACGGTTGGCCGGGAAGGGAAGAGGGAAACTTGTCGGCAAATATCACAATACAGGCTTGTCGCGAGGTCATCGCGCAATGTTTTTGGAACCATTCATCCCATGGTAACCATCGGAATTCCTCTGCTCCTCTCGTTGATATGGGGAGCCATGATTGTCTTCGTCTGGAGATCAATCCCGGTCGCAGCACGGACGACCAAATCGATTGTTGCTGTTATCGGAGTTCTGACGTGCCTGGGGATATTCTGGTCGGGGAGAACCATTTTCTCTATGAGGGACAATATCAGAATCACCGAGGCCGAACTTGATCGCTATCACGCTGCTCCTTCCACGCCAGAAGTCGCAGAGCCGCTGTCGCAGGAAATAAAGATCCACGTCGATGGCTCTGGAACCATCAACTATAATGGACGGGTGGTGGACGCCTCGACCCTGAAGTCTGAGCTCGCAAAGCTATCCACGGAGGGAATCGTGATAAGCAGCGAGGAGGGTGCTCCTTACCAATTGCTGGAGGAGATTTTGAAACAATGCAAAGAAGCGGGAATCGAACAGGTGTCGCTCGAAATCCCGCCCATGGAGTGAGGCAAAGCCGGGTCAGACCAGCTTCGCCTTCACCGCTTCGATTTCCTCGGTCAGCGCTTCCCATCGCGAGATGGATGCTTCGAGCTTCGTGGTCACTTGCTCGATGGTGTTGCTTACCAGACGGAATTTTGCGGGGGACGCCACCACTTCCGGCTTGGAAAGGTCTGCCGTGGCATTCGTCTGTGCGACTTCCAGGTCGGCGATGCGCTTCTCCAGCACGGCGAGTTCTTCCTCCAGCGGCTTCAGCACCTGGTTGCGGAGCTGGCGCTGCTCGGCCTCGATGCGCTTCTGGTCCTTGCGGGAAAGCGTCGCGGCAGGTTGCCCTGCGGCAGGCTTGGTGTCGGTCGTGGTGGAGCGGCTGGAGAGGGACGGGCCGGACTTCTCGTCGGCGGTCTTTTCCAGATAGTAGGTGATGTTGCCCTGGAAGAGGCGCGGGTCTTCGCCGGGACGGAATTCCAGCGTCTTGTGAACCACGGGGTCCATGAAGGCGCGGTTGTGCGAGACGATCATCACCGTGCCGGCGTAGTCCGCCAGCGCGCGCTGGAGCACGTCCTGCGACTGCATGTCCAGGTGGTTCGTCGGCTCGTCCAAGATCAGGAAGTTCGCCGGGGCCACCAGCATGCGGGTAAGCGCGACGCGCGAACGCTCGCCGCCGGAAAGCACGCCGATCTTCTTGAAGACGTCGTCGCCGCGGAAAAGGAAGCAGCCCAGCAGATTCCGGCAATACGGCGCCGACTCCCGGGACGCGGCTTCCTCGACCGTTTCGAGCACCGTCTTGGTGGGGTCGAGTTCGTCGGCGTGGTTTTGCGAGAAGAACGAGGTCGCCACCCGCATGCCAAAGGTGTGCTCACCATTGTCCGGCTGCTCCTGGCCGGTGATGATGCGGCAGAAGGTGGACTTGCCCGCCCCGTTCGGTCCCACGATGGCGATGCGTTCACCGCGGTTCACCTCGAAGTCGAAGTTCTTGAAGACCTGCAGCGAGCCGTAGGCCTTGGAGACCTTCTCCAGCTTGGCCGTGAGATTGCCGCTGTTCGGCGGCGGCGGGAACTTGAAGTTCATCACCGCGTCCTCGGCTTCCGGCGCGGGGATGCGCTCGATCTTCTCCAGCATCTTGATGCGCGACTGCACCAGCGTCGCCTTGTTCGCGGACGCGCGGAAGCGGTCGATGAAGCGCTGGATATCGGCGATCTCCCGCTGCTGCGCGGTGTATTGCTTGAGCTGGATCTCCTTCCGCAGCACCGACTCCGTCTTGTAGTAGGAGTAGTTGCCCGAGTACTCCTCGCAGCGGCCGTGGTGGAAGGCCAGCGTGCGCGTGCAGAGCGCGTCGAGCAGGGCAAGGTCGTGGGAAATCAGGATGATCGCGCCGGGGTAGGCGAAGAGGTATTGCTCCACCCAGCGCTGGGTGCCGATGTCCAGGTGGTTCGTCGGTTCGTCCAGCAGCAGCACTTCCGGCTCCTGCAGGAAGAGCTTCGCCATCGCGATGCGCATCTGCCAGCCGCCGGAGAAGTGACCGCAATCGCGATCAAAGTCCGCGCGGGAGAAGCCGAGTCCCTGGAGCACGGACTCCACCTTCGGCTTCATGCGGGACGGGTCCACCGAGTCGAGCTGGAGTTCCAGCTCGCCGATTTCTTCCAGCAACTCGCCGTAGGGCGACGAGCGGGGATCGAGCTTCTCCAGCTCTGCCGAGAGACGGTCGATCTTCTCCTGCATGGCGATCGTTTCGCCGAAGGCGCTCATCGTCTCGTCCCACAGCGTGATGCCCTTCACGTGGATGCCTTCCTGGGGCAGGTAGCCCACGCGGGTACCGCGCGGGACCACGACCTTGCCGCCGGAGACTTCCACGATGCCGGCGATCGCCTTCATGAGCGTGGACTTGCCCGCGCCGTTGTGGCCGGCGAAGGCGATGCGCTCCTTCGGCAGGATCGAGAAGGTGAGGTCCGAGAAAAGGACACGGGCGCCATATTCGACGCGGAGATTGTGGACGGAGAGCATGCTGCGGGGCGGAGACTTGCGGGACAGCGCCGCGGGGTCAAGGTAAGGGGTGAGGCGATGCGGCCTCGCTCGGGGCGATTTGGGATAGAAAACGGGCCGGGATGCCGTTAAGCCGGGCCGTGAGATCTTTCCTGCTGCTGCTGGCACTGGCGCAAGGCGCGCTGGCGGAGGCGGATTTCTGGGATCTGCCGCCTATCCGGTATTCGGACACGAAAGCGGAGGATTCCCTCGCGAAACTGGCCGCGGACCTGGAATCCGGCGCGCGGAGGATCGAGGGCACCACGCCGCTGGAGCGGCTGAAATTCGTGCTGCGCGAGCTGAAGGTGCCGGAGGAGTCGCAGATGATGGTATTCTCGAAAACGAGCCACCAGAACCCGCTGATCCACCCGAAGAACCCGCGGGCGCTGTATTTCTCCGAGAATGCCTACGTCGGCTACGTGCCCGGTGGGGTGGTGGAGGCCGTGGTGCAGGATCCGGTGCTGGGTCCGGTCTTCTACACCATCGACACCGCGGCGGAGCAGGGCATGAAGATCCAGCGGGATCTGTCGAATTGCCTCTCCTGCCACGGCACCACCCGGACGGAGGGCGTGCCCGGCCTGCAGGTGCGCTCGGTCTTTCCCGATGTGGACGGTCATCCCATCCTGCCAATGGGGACCAGCCACGTGAATCACGATACGCCGCTCGCCGAGCGCTGGGGAGGCTACTACGTCACGGGTCGGAGTTCGCTGCCCCACCTGGGAAACCGCACCTATGTGAAAGGCGGCGACGGGGCCCCGCGGGCAAGCGATCTGGCGGATCTCTCCGGCCTCATCGACGCTGCGAAGTACCCGCAAGCGACGAGCGACATCGTCGCCCTCATGGTGCTGGAGCACCAGTGCCGCATGCACAACCTGCTGACCGCGGCCACGCTCCAGTACCGGCGGGCACATTTCCTCAGCCGCGCCTTTGATTCGCAGTCGGACCCGGATGCGGGCAGCGCTGGTCGGGTGGCGGATGGTGCCGCGGAGAAGATCGCGGCGCACCTCTTCTTCAAGGACGAGGCCGATCCCGGCGAGGGCATCGCGGGCGGCGAGGCCTTCCAGAAGATGTTCGAAGGGCGCTTCCCCCGGGCAAAAAACGGGGACTCGCTGGTGGACTTCCAGCTCTACAGCAGGGTCTTCAAGAACCGCTGCTCCTACATGGTCTATTCCGATGCCTTCCGCGATCTGCCTCCACGGGTGAAGTCGGCGGTGATCGTGAAAATGAAGTCGGTCCTCGCGGGCGAGGATCCCGCTTTCGGCTGGCTGGGGGAAACCGAGCGGAAGCGGATCACCGGCATCTTGTCGGAGACGCTGCCCGGGTGGCAGCTTTGACCGGAGCCCTTCCTGGAAAAAGCGGCACCGGCCGGGCGATGGGGTGGGCACCTTGGGGGGAGTAAGGTGTCCTCCGGGTCATCGCCGGCCGGTCCGGTTTCGTCGGGGGGACGGGGGGACGGGGGGATATGGGGGGTGTTTTGTCCGGGGGCTGGGTGAAAGAGGGTGAACAGGCCTCTTTAAATCTTTCTTTACTGGCTGCTGATCTCGCCCATCTGGGCGCGGATCTCGAGCTTGCGATCGACCTCGACGCTCACGTAGCTGAGGCGGTCGATGCCGAATGGAGTCTGGGTGAGGAGCTCCATCGTGTAGGTGCCGTCTTGGGGGAAAACGGTGTCGTAATTCGAGACCGAGAGGATGTCGCTGTGGGACTTGTCCTGGTCGATGACGAGCTGGGAGCCCTGCACGGTCACGCCTTCCGTATTCAGCTTCGGCGGGCCGGGGTAGACCTGCAGCCAGGTGTAGCTGTCGGGATAGAGATCCTTCAGGGTGAGGGTGAGCGGTGGGGCATTGTAGCGGATGCGCTCGCCTTCCTTGACGCCGGCGATGGTGCCGGAGGCCACGGGCCAGATCTGCACGTAGGCATTCGCGATCTGGGACTGGGTGATGGTGCCGTCGCTCAGCGCGTGGATCACGAAGTGCTCTTCTCCGGTCGCCTTCGTCGGGTCGGTGGCCTTCAGGTTCGTCACGGGGAAGCTCAGGACGCCCGGGCCATTCGTCGAGATGTAGGCGCTCGTGAGCGGCTTGCCGGAGATGGCCGTGGTGAGCGGTATCGAGCTCTGGCCGGCCGCGTAGCTCGCGGTATGGTGCTCCAGCAGGACCCGTGTGGAAGCCACCGGCAGGTTCGCGCCGCTGAGCAGCTTCGAGACCTCGTAGTTCACCGTGAAGGGCTGGTCGGCGCGGGTGCGCGGGACCTTCGTGTAGGGGTCCGCCGTCTTGATGGAGATGGTGGCGGCGGGCATGTAGGCACCCACCAGCTTTTGATCGAGCAGGTAGTCGGTCGCGCTCGCCTGCTGGATGGTCCAGAGCTGGAAGAGCGAGCCCTTGCCCTCGAGCACGAGTGCGGAAGGGGAGTTGCCTTGCGGCACCACCGGCATGTTCCACACCACGCCAGTGTCCTGCTGGATCTGGCTGATGAAGTTCGTGTATCCTTCTCCCGCGCCAAATGCCTGCGCGCAGAGGAGGAGTGCGGAGAAAAGTGTCGCTTTCATCGGGTGGCGGCGACGGGGGCTTCAGGTTGCGGCTGGGGGCGCACGGAGATCGGTCCGCCCAGGTGGACGGCCACGACGACCTTGGCCTGCTTCTGCCAGTTCTCCTGCTTGGCCGGCGGCAGCGCGGTCTTCCCGGCAGCGTTGTCGAAGCTGACTTCCTCGGTGTTGAGCCAAGCGCGGTTGGCAGTGAGGAATTCAGACCACGAAAGCAGCGTGCCGATCGGCTTGGCTCCCACCTTTGCGGCGAAGGCCGGCGGGGTGTGGAGGACGGCACCCTTTGGGACGATGGTCCAGTGGGTGCCGTCGCTCAACACTTCCGATTTCTTGATCAGCGACTGTTCTCCCGGGCGCACCACCGGCGCCTCGTCCGGGGCTGCCGGTTGGGGAATGGCAGACAGGGGAGATGGCTTCTGACGTGCCAGGATCTCTTCCGGCGTGACGCGGTCCGTCATGCGGGGAGCGGCGGCCGCGACGCTGGCGAGTGCCAACAGGATCAGGGTGGATTTCATCTGGGGAGATGCGGGGAGAATGGTTTATTCGAAGGTCACCAGCACCACGAGGTCCTGGAGGTCGAAGCCGGAATTGGCGGGGTTCGTCTGGCCCAGCTCCATGAGCAGGATCAGGTCGCGGTCACCGATCTTCACGGTCTTGGTCACGGTATCCATGTAGGGCTTGAGGAAGCTTTCGATGGAGCTGCCGTTGAGAGCCGGCACCGTCGTGGGGACGCGGTCGCCGTTCTTCAGCATGATCAGGTTCTTCGTGGACTGCGACGTGTTGTAGAAGGGCAGCCATGCGCCGTCGCGCCAGCCGCGTCCGCCGATGTTGATCGTGTCGCCCTTCTTCACGTTCGTCTGCAGCACCGGGATGGCGGGCAGCACGTTGGTCTGGAGACCGTAGTAGATGCGGGACCACGAGGCGCTGTTCTTGCTCCACATCACTTCGACGGGCAGGAACTTCGTGATGGTCTCCTGGAACGAGGCACCCAGCACGCGGACCTTCAGCTTGAGGTCCTTCTTCGGCTTGATGATGTTCGGAGGGATGATCTCCACCACGCTGGTGACCGGCGCGGGGTATTCGATTTCCCAGGCGAGCTGGGACTTCACGCCGGCACGGACCATGTCACGATCAACCGTGAGGGAACCACGCGGGACATCAAGATCGGCAGCCGAGGAGATGCCAAGCAACGACGAGCATGCAAGGATGCCGAAGGCAAGGCACCTGCCGCCAAGAGGCAGGGGGAACTTCATTTCGGGGGGTGGGGGTGTAACAGCTACGGCCGGGGAGCCGAGAGGGGGTGAGTTCGTCAGCGGGGGAGCTGACGGCGCGATCTAGCGATCATCGCTCCGGAAAATCAAGAAACCCTATGCAACCTACGCGAACGCGTAATGCGATCCGCGCTCCGGGAAATCGGGTGACAGGCCGCTCTAACATTGAGATATCAAGGATTCCGGCCAAAAGAAGGCCCCCGCGACCGGCCCGTAAAAGGGTGCGGCGGCGGGGGCGAAATCTAATTCGGAAAACTTAATCAAGTTTCCAAACCGGCCTCACTTGGCGTCCAGGATGGAGTTCCAGTGCTCCACATTGTCCTTCTGCGCCTCAAGCAGTGGAGCGATGTCGTCGTGCAGGGTGATGGACTTGATTTTGTCGCCCTGGCGGATGGCATTCACCACGTCCTGGCCCTTGGTCACTTCGCCGAAGACGGCGTGCTTGCCATCCAGGTGCGGGGTGGGGAGGTGGGTGATGAAGAACTGGCTGCCGTTGGTATTCGCTCCGGCATTCGCCATGGAGAAGAGACCCGGCTTGTCGTGCCTGAGCGAGCGGTCGATCTCGTCAGCGAAGCGGTAGCCCGGGCCGCCGCGGCCGGTGCCGGTCGGGTCGCCGCCTTGGATCATGAAATTGGCGATCACCCGGTGGAAGCTCACGCCGTCGTAGTAGCCGCGCTTGGCGAGGTTCAGGAAGTTCGCGGAGGTGACGGGCACCTTGGAGGCGAAGAGGGTGCCGTCGATGTCGCCCTTGTCGGTATGCAGCGTGATGCGGATGTCAGACATGGGCACGAGCCTCCGGGAGTCCGGGACTCGAAGCCAGAAGGAAATGCGCTTCCCCGCGTGATCAGGCGTCGTGGTGGAACCACAGCGTGACGCACAGTATGGTGCCCACCGTCCACGTCAGCCACGCCCACGGCGTGAAATACGGGTAGATCATGAGCGCGAGGCCGATCGAGAGGGGTTTCCACCGATCGAGAGACTTGCCATAGCGCCACGCCCCGATGCCGATGACACTGAAGAGGAAGCCACCAAGGAGGTTGTAGGCCGTGAACATCTGCGGAGATAACTACCACATTCCTCCGCTCAAAACAAGCGGGCTAGTACGTATGCCGGGGTGTTTCCCGCCTCGCGCAGGGCCCGGATCGAGAGCGCGTCGTGCCGCTTGGCGAGGCGCACCCCGTTTTCATCCAGCACGAGCGCATGATGGAGGTAGGAAGGCTCGGGGAATCCCAGCAGCGTCTGGAGCATCCGGTGGACGTGGGTGGATGGCAGCAGGTCCTCGCCGCGCGTCACGGTGGTGACTTGCTGGAATGCATCATCCACCACCACGGCGAGGTGGTAGGAAGTGCCGATGTCCTTTCGTGCGAGGACCACGTCGCCGAGAAGATGGGGATCGACGGCGATGGTGCCGTGACGCGAGTCGGAGAAGGAGAGCGCCCCGGTGATCCCGGCGGCCATTGAGGCATCGAGTCGCCAGGCGGGTTGCTCTCCCGCGGCGAGGCGCGCGTTCCTTTCCTCTGCGGATAGTCGGCGGCACGTCCCGGGATAGAGCGCACCCTCCGGCCCGTGCGGGGCGCTGACCATGCGGGCGACTTCTTCCTCGATTTCCCGCCGCGTGCAAAAGCACGGATACGCGACCCCGATCCGCCGCAGCTCTTCCAGCGCCTCCGCGTACGCGTCGGTCCGCTCCGACTGGCGCAGGGCAGGGCCGTCCCAGCCGAGGCCGAGCCAGCGCAGGTCTTCCTCGATGCCACCGTAATACTCCGGCCGCACGCGGGTGTGGTCGATGTCCTCGAACCGCAGCAGGAAGCGCCCGTCATCCTGCCGCGCCAGATCATGTGCGACCTTCGCCGCATGTGCGTGGCCGAGGTGCAGCCTGCCGGTCGGGCTCGGGGCGAATCGGGTGACGGTGGTCGTGGGCATCGGGCGGTGCGCTGGCCGCAGCCTAGGAAATCCCCGCCGCGTAGCAGAAGGGGAAAGAAGCGGGCGGAAGATCCTTCGCGCATTTTCCGATCCGGTGTTAGGATGGGAAGAACCCAGATTTCCCCGTTTTCCCCATGCCGCGCACCCACATCCTCGCGCTCGACCAGGGCACCACCTCGTCGCGCGCCGTCGTCTTCGATCAGGCGGGGAGGCAGGTCGCCGTCGGGCAGCGAGAATTCACCCAGCACTACCCGCGGTCCGGCTGGGTGGAGCACGATCCGCTCGCCATCTGGGCCAGCCAATGGTCCACGGCCGTCGAAGCTCTTGGGAAGGCTGATCTCGTCCCGGAGGACATCGCGGCCATCGGCATCACGAACCAGCGCGAGACCACCGTGGTGTGGGAGCGCGACACCGGTCGCCCGATTTGTCCCGCCATCGTATGGCAGGATCGCCGCACCGCCGACGACTGCGCGCGGCTGAAGGCGGACAGTGTGGAATCGCTTTTCACCGCGAAGACCGGCCTGCGGCTGGACCCCTATTTCTCCGGCACGAAGATCCGCTGGATCTTGGAAAACATCGACGGAGCACGGGCGAAAGCCGAGGCGGGCAAGCTGATGTTCGGCACCGTGGATACCTGGCTGCTGTGGCGGCTCACCGGTCGCTCCGTCCACGCCACCGACGCGACCAATGCTTCGCGGACCCTGCTCTACGACATCCATCGCGGGGAGTGGGATGACGAGCTGTTAGAGATTCTCGGCATCCCTCACTGCATGCTTCCTGAGGTGAGGGACAGCAGCGGTGTCTTTGGTGAGTCGATGGAGGGCATTCCTATCGCAGGCATCGCGGGCGACCAGCACGCGGCGCTCTTCGGGCAGGCATGCTTCTCACCCGGCATGGCGAAGAATACCTACGGCACCGGCTGCTTCATGCTGATGAATACGGGCGAGGAAGCCGTGACCTCGCGGAACAATCTCCTGACCACCGTCGCATGGAAGATCGGCGGCAAGATCGAATACGCACTGGAGGGCTCCGTCTTCATCGGCGGCGCGCTCATCCAGTGGCTGCGCGATGAAATGCAGCTCGTCCGCTCCGCCGAGGAGTGCAATCAACTCGCCGCCACCGTGCCGGACAGCGGCGGGCTCTACCTCGTCCCGGCCTTCACCGGGCTTGGCGCTCCGCATTGGGATCCCTACGCGCGGGGTGCCGCCTTCGGCATGACGCGGGGAACAAATCGCGCGCACTTCTGCCGCGCGGCATTGGAGGCGATCGCCTTCCAGAGCGCGGAACTCGCCGACTGCATGGTGCGCGACAGCGGCATCGGGCTGAAGGAGCTTCGCGTCGATGGCGGTGCGGTGCGCAGCGACCTGCTGATGCAATTCCAGGCAGACCTGTTAGGCGTCGATGTCCTTCGTCCCCGCGAGATCGAGAGCACCGCGGCCGGTGCTGCCTACTTGGCGGGATTGGGCACGGGTTTCTGGAAGAGCCGCGAGGAAATCGAGGGCTGCCACGAGATCGAGCGCGTCTTTTCCCCGGGGCGTCCATCCGACGACATGGCACCGCTCATGGCGGGCTGGCGAAAGGCTGTCGAGCGGTCGAAGGAATGGGAAAGCTGAACGTCTTGTCGCCACCCTGATGAATCGCCCCGACCACATCGCCGCGCTGGAGTCCGAGAGCTTTGACCTCTGCATCGTCGGCGGTGGAGCCACCGGTCTCGGTGCCGCGGTGGATGCTGCGGCGCGTGGTTACCGTGTCGCACTGGTGGAGCAGACGGACTTTGCGAAAGGGACCTCGTCGCGCTCGACCAAGCTCGTCCACGGCGGCGTGCGCTACCTGAAGCAGGGGAATGTCTCCCTCGTTCTCGATGCCCTGCGCGAGCGCGGACGACTTGCCCGGAATGCGCCGCACCTCGTGAAGGATCTGCCTTTCGTAATCCCCACGTATCACTGGTGGGAGGGGCCTTTCTACGGCATCGGCATGAAGGTCTATGACGCGCTGGCGGGGAAGCTCGGATTCGGTGCCAGCCATCATCTTTCGAAGGAAGAGACGCTTGCCCGCATCCCGACCATCGAGCCCGACGGGCTCACCGGCGGGGTGATCTACCATGACGGGCAATTCGACGATGCGCGGCTGGCCATCCACCTCGCGATGACCGCTGACGATCTCGGGGCGAAGCTGGCGAATCACGTGCGCTGTGTCTCCCTTGTGAAGGAAAGCGGCAAGGTTCGCGGCATCGAGGCGGTGGATCTTGAAAGAGGACGCTCCTTCAGGATCGCTGCCCGCGCGGTGATCAATGCGACCGGTGTCTTCGTCGATGAACTGCGTCGCCGCGACGAGCCGTCTGCCGGAGAGATCGTCGCGGTGAGCCAGGGCGTGCATCTGGTGCTGCCGAAGGATTTCCTGCCGGGTGACTCCGCAATCATGATTCCGAAGACCGCCGATGGCCGGGTGCTCTTCGCCGTGCCGTGGCATGACCGCGTGGTGCTGGGCACCACGGACACGCCGCTGCCGGAGAAGTCGATGGAGCCGCGCGCGCTGCCGGAGGAGATCGATTTCCTCATGACCCATGCCGCGCGCTATCTCAGCCGCGATCCTAGGCAGGAGGATGTGCTCAGCGTCTTCGCCGGGCTGCGGCCCCTCGTGAAAGCGGGTGGTGGACAGGACACGGCGAGCCTTTCCCGCGATCACACCATCCTCATTTCGGAGAGCGGCCTCATCACGATCACGGGCGGGAAGTGGACCACCTACCGCAAGATGGCCGAGGACGTCATCGACCGCGCGGCGGACTTTGCCGGATTGGAGGAAGTCCCGTGCCGCACCGCGGGACTACCCGTCCATGGAGCGACGACGGAAGAGATCGCGGAAAGCAACCTTCGACCCTACGGCAGCGATGCCGCCCGCATTCATGACATGGGGGACACTGCCCGCTTGCATCCGTCCCTGGAACTCACCGCTGGCGAGGTCCGCTGGCATGCGCGCGAGGAGATGGCGCGCACGGCGGAAGACGTGCTTGCCCGTCGCAGCCGCAGCCTTCTGTTAGATGCGCGGGGCAGCATGGATGCCGCACCGGCGGTAGCTGCGATCCTGGCGGAAGAGCTTGGCCGGGACGGGGAGTGGCAGTCCCGGCAGGTCGAGGATTTCCGAAGGCTGGCCAGCGGGTATCTGTTAGGCGGAGCTGCCTCCAGCTAGCCCTTCCGATTCACCACGCTGATGCCGATCAGGACCAGCACCGCGCCTATGATGAATCGCGGATCGAGCGGCTCCTTCAGCAAGATCACACCCAATGCCACGCCGAAGAGCGGCGTGAGGAACGAGAAGATGGAAAGCCGCGTCGCGAGATACTTTCGCAGCAGCCAGAACCAGAAGAGATAGCTGGCGAAGGCGATGACGACGGTCTGGAACGTGAGATTTCCCACGAGTCCCCACGACCACCCGATGCCATCGAAATTCCCGCGCAGGAATGCCGCGGGCAGGAGCAGGGCGGATGCTCCGGCGAGTTGGTAGAGCAGGGTCTTCGACGGCGGTGCTTCCGATAGAGAACTCCCGCGGATGACCAGTGTTGTGGCGGCCCACAGCAGGCCGCCCGCGATTCCCAGCGCATCGCCCAGCAGGAGATTTTGCCCGCCAGGCACGAAGAAGCTCCCGGAGTAACCGATCACGATGCCGATGAAGGCGAGCGCCACACCCCACCACTGGCGCTTGCTGAGGCGCTCGCTTTTCACCCGCCAATTCAGGCCGAGTGCCGTGAAGATGGGAGCGGTGTAGAGGAAGACGGCCATGTGGCCCGCGGTGGTGAAATTCAGTCCCCACGCGACCACGAGGAATTCACCACCAAAAAGCAGCCCGACCAGAATCCCGGCCCGCAGGGTGCCGTCCCGCAGCGACAGGCTCTCCCGTCGCAGGAGCATCAGTCCCGCCACGAGGAGGGCCGCCAGGAAGGACCGCAGCCCGACCTGCAGGACCGGATTCATCTGCGGGGCGGCCGCCTTGATCGCCACCTGCTGCAGACCCCAGAGGAGACAGAGGCAAACCATCACCGAGGCGGCGAAGCCATCCAGAGGCTTGCGGATCGGGGCGTCGGTGGTTGACATGGCGGGGCCGTGCTGTGATCGCGCGGGGCGGTCAACGCAAGCTCTCGGGCGGAGATTTTCCGCGGGTCATCCGGGGTGAGGCAGGCTAGCTCTGGTCCGTGCTTCACCTCTGGGAAATCCTCGGCACCTTGGTCTTCTGTGTGTCCGGCGCGATCGCGGCGCGGGAGAAGGAGATGGATTGGTTCGGCATGTTCGTCGTCGGGCTCATCACCGGGACGGGTGGGGGACTGCTGCGCAGCGTGCTGATCGGCGATGTGCCGCCGCGGATGCTGACGGACCCGCTGCCTTTCCTGCTGGCACTTGGGGCGGTCGTGATCGCGTTGCTGGGCGCGGCCTGGTGGCGGAAGATCCGCCGCGTGGTCTCGACCGTGGATGCGCTCGGGCTCGGGCTCTTCACGGTGACGGGCATTCGCATCGCGGAGAGCAAGGGGCTGCCATGGTGGTCCTGCCTCGCCCTCGGCGTCATCACCGCCACCTTCGGCGGGCTGCTGCGCGACGTCCTGCGCAATGACGTGCCGCTGGTGCTGCGGAAGGAAATCTACGCCACCGCGAGCCTCATCGGCGGGCTCGCGATGCTCGGCATGACACACCTCCGCTGGCCGGATGGCGCGGTGCTGGTGACGACCACGGCGATCATCGTCACCATCCGCCTGCTGGCGATCCGCTATGCGATCCATCAGTCGCAGGACGGGTGATACGTGGCATTTTTCGTAGCAAGCTTTTCCGTAGTACAATGGCTGCGCCATTCTGGCGGGGCGAGGCGTGAAGGAGAGTCGCCAAGTCGCCTCATAGAGCGGTCCGCCCCCCAGCCAGAACGACGCAGTCGTTCTGCTACTCGGAGGTAGCAGAATGGCTGTGCCATTCTGGCGGGGCGAGTCGTGAAGGGAGATCGCCACGTCGTCTCATGGAGCGGTCCGTCCACAGCCAGAACGACGCAGTCGTTCTACTCAGAGGTAGCAGAATGGCTGGGCCATTCTGGCGGGGCGAGGCGTGAAGGAGAATCGCCACGTCGCCTCATGGAGCGGTCCGCCCCCAGCCAGAACGACGCAGTCGTTCTGCTACATTGGGAAAGACGGCGAGGTCCGAGTGCGACCCGCATTGTATGTATACCGGAGTGGCGATCTTCTGAGAGACCTCGCCCCGCCAGAAGGGCGCAGCCCTTCTGCTACGCCCCGCTCCGCTCCTTTGCGCTATCCTCGGCTCTCAAAGCAGATGCGCGCCTTGCGACGGGCGGGAGGCGAAGATCTGGGCGGTGATGCCGGTGGCTTCCTTGTATTTCTCCGCGAGGGTCGCGGCGATCTCGGGGGCCTTGCTGGATTCGCAGAGGGTGACAGTGGAGCCGCCGAAGCCGCCACCGGTCATGCGCGCGCCGATGACGCCGCCATTGCGACCGATCGCACGGGCGATCTCCACCATCAGGTCGAGTTCCTTGCAGCTCACCTCGAAGTCATCGCGCAGCGAGTCGTGGCTGGCGGACATGAGCGGGCCAAGCGCTTCGAAATCGTTCTTCGCCAGTGCCTCGGCAGCGGCGACGGTGCGGGCGATCTCGCCGACCACGTGGCGCGCACGGCGGTTCACAGGGTCGCCCATGGCGTCCCAATTATTCTCCACGTCGGCATGGGTGGCGTCGCGCCACGACTTCTTCCCGATGATCGCGAGGCCGTCCTCGGTGTTCTTGCGGCGGGCGGCGTAGCCACCGTCGGAGAGCTCGTGGTGCACCATCGTGTTCGCGATGAGCACGGTGAGGTCGGGATTTTCGAAAGGGACCAGCTCCGGTTCGCCGGTCTGGCAGTCGATCAGGATCAAGCGGTTCGCCTTGCCGAAGGCGGACGCGAACTGGTCCATGATGCCGCAGGGCACGCCCGCGTAGTCGTGCTCCGCCTTTTGGCAAAGCAGAGCCTTCTCCTTGGTATCCAGCACGGTATCGAGAATGCCCTCCAGCAGGGTCGCCACGCAGCACTCGAGCGCGGCGGAGGAGGAGAGGCCGGCACCGCCGGGGACGGAGGAGAGAATGTAGGCGTCGAAGCCCGGCAGGTGATGCCCGCGGTCCTGGAAACCCTGGAAGACGCCGCGCAGGTAGTTCGCCCACTTGGGCGCGGTGACCTCCTGCTTCACATTCAGCGGCAGGATTGCCGGTTCGCCGCCAAGGGCGGTGGCGACGCGGGCTTCATTCGTGCCATTCAGCGCTGCCGCCATCACGATGTAGCGGTCGATCGCGAAGGGTAGCACGAAGCCGTCGCAGTAGTCGATGTGCTCGCCGATCAGGTTCACGCGGCCCGGCGCGGCGGCGGTCACGGTGGCGTCGCAGCCGAATTGTTCCTTGAGGCCGGCGGCGGCGTCGGCGGCGAGATCGGTCAGGGTGGTGGCGAGGTCGAGGGACATGGACGAGAAGGGAATCGATCGCCCGTTTCATGATGCGGCAGCGGGCGGCCGACGCCGGGGCCGGAGGGGCTGGCGTCGGCCGGGATGCTGTCGAAATCCCGGGCTTTGGCAAAGGGGAATGCTGTCCGCAAAGCGTCTGCGTTTCCCCCCAAGCAAAGATGGCCGTGGATCACCAGAAGATCACGTAGAGCACGATGGTGGCGACGATCGCCAGCGCTCCCCAGACCTTCGCGGATTTGGAGGATTCCAGGTTGATCAGGTCGGTCACGGGCAGCTTCACCGGCTCCTTCAGCGGATTCACCAGGGTGACGACAGCACCGATCAGCACGACGGTCAGGAAGCAGAGGCCCATGCGATCCACATACGAAATGTCAGGGGCCCACCACATGCCTGCCGCCCCGATGGAAGGGCCGAATTTTTTCAGCAGGCCGTAGAGCGCGATATTGGTGAGGATGCCCACCCAGCCGAAGTAGCGTGGGGTGCGCGGCGAGAGGAAGCCGAAGAGGAAGACGGCGAGCACGCCCGGGCTGATGAAGCCCTGGAACTCCTGGATGAACTTGAAGATGCCGCCGTAAGCCGGATCCCCGAGGCCGGGGGCGATGACGCAGGAGATCAGCACGAAAAGCAGCGTGAAGCCCTGCCCGGACAGCACCGTGGCCCTCTCGGACATGTCCTTCTTCGCCATGTGAACGAGGTCCATGGTGGCGATGGTCGCGGCGGAATTCAGCATCGAGGCGAGCGAGGAAACGACCGCGCCGAAGATAGCCGCGAGCACGAACCAGGTGATGCCCGGGCGCATGAGATTCCGCATCAGGGTGGGGAAGGCGGCATCATAGTCGTAGCCGACGAGCTTGGTGCCGGTGGGAATCGGCTTGCCGTCGATCTGCTTGCCGGCTGCGGCGGTGAGGGCGGTCTGGTTCAGTGCGACCAGATCCTTGGCGGTGGCACCCTCGGGGATGACAGCCTCGATGCCTGCGACCTTTGCATTGTGGGCAATGACCGTGGCGGCTTGGTCCGGGGTATTGAGGGCGAAGTTCTCGGTGATGGGATACACCTTGCCCGTGCTGGCGGTGACTTCCGCCATGGTGCTCGTGTTCTTCTTCACCGCCTCGGCCCGCAGGTCCTTGTGGTAGAGATTGAAGCAAAGGATGCCGGGGATCACGACCAGGAAGGGGATCACCAGCTTCAGGATGGCGGCGAAGACGATGCCCTTCTGGCCCTCCGCCAGCGACTTCGAGCCAAGCGTGCGCTGGACGATGTATTGGTTCAGACCCCAGTAGAAACAGATCGGCACCCAGATGCCGAGCAGCAGCACGGTCCATGGCAGCTCGGGATCCTGGATCGGGCGGATCATGTGGAGCTTGCCGCCGGACAGGTTTTCGCCCGCCGCGACGATGGCCTCGCCGTCCTTGCCGTCATTCAGTAGCTTGAAGCGCTCCCATGCCCCGGCGTTTTGCAGGTCCTCCACGGTGGCGGTCGAGTTGGCCACCTTGGTCTTGATGAGTTCATTCGGATCTGCGGATTCCAGCGCGCCGAAGGCCAGCCACATCACGACCGCGCCACCGGCGATGAGCCCGGCACCCCAGATCAGGTCGGTCCAGGCGCAGGCCTTGAGCCCGCCGACGAGCACGTAGATCGCGGCGGAGATGCCGATGATCCAGCAGCCGACCTCGATGCTGCCGAGGTCCGCATTCATGATCATGCGGCCCTGGAAGAAGACGGAGATGACCTTCGCCCCGGAATAGATCACCGACGCGGTCGGCACGCCGACGAGGATGACCAGCGTGGCAACCGCCATCACCAGTCGTGAAAAGGTCCCGTAGCGATACTGGAGGAACTCCGGGATGGTGTAGATGCCGCAGCGCAGCAGCTTCGGGAGGAAGAGGAAGGCGACCAGGATCAGGGCGATCGTCGAGAGCCATTCCCACGACGACACCGCCATCCCCAGCCAGTCGGCGGCCTGGCCGGACATGCCGACGAATTGCTCCGTGGAGATATTTGCCGCGATCAGCGAGAAGCCGACGAGCCACCAGGTGAGTCCCCTGCCGGCGAGGAAGTAGCCGGCGGCACCGCCGGACTCCGCGGCACCGGAGGATTCCTTTCGCCCTTGCCAGATGCCGAAGGCGATGACGCCGACGACCGCGACGAGGAACAGCACGATATCTAGCGTGCTCATTTTGCCAGCCTCCAGGCTGACGTCGGCAAGCAGGGTGGGGATCATTGGGTTTTGATATTGAAAACGGGTTTGAATCGGAGAGGCGGGCAGCAAACGGGGCCAATCCTGCCGGTCTTGCGCGAAATGCGCGTTTGGCGGGATTGGCCCCGGAGTCGGGCGGCGGGCGGGCTCAGGTGCCCTTGCCAGCCCGTTTCGCGAAGAAGTACATCACCAGCCCGAAGATGAGCATGACGATGCCCCAGATGGTATTCACCGGGATGTCGAGTGACTTGGCATACATCGGATCGCCTTTGGTGAAGAGGCCGTAGGCCGTGAGCATCACGCCGTAGATCGTGAAGACGTAGCCGATGGGAAGTCGGAGGTCCATGGTGGTAGGGGTTTCGGGTTTCTTACCAGAAGATGTAGTTCAGGACGATGACGGACACCATGACGATGGAGCCGAGGACGGCGGGGCGCAGGATCCAGGCTTCCTTCTCGTCCCGATACTTCGGCGTGAGCGAGTAGACCAGTCCGCGGAGCTCCTCGTCGCTCTTCTCACGCTTGGTCAGCAGCGAGAGCACGGCATTCACCAGGAAGGTCACGCTGAAGGCCACGATGGCGATCCAGAAGTTCTGCGACATTTCCTTCGGATACTCGATCATCTGGTTGATCCAGCCGCCCTTCACGCCAGGCGCGTTGCCGGTGGCGAAGCTCAGGCCGTGGAATGCGACCGCCGAGCTGGTGCCGATGACCAGACCCCAGAAGGAGCCGACGCTATTGGAGCGCCTGGTGAACATGCCCAGCAGGAAGGTCGCGAACAGCGGCGCATTCACGAAGCCGAACACGAGCTGCAGGATGGACATGATGTTGTTCCACTGCGAGGCCACGAGCGCGAAGCCCATGGCGGCGATGATGCCGAAGATCGTGGCAAGCTTGCCCATATAGAGCAGTTGCTTGTCCGTTTGGTTCGGCTTCATGGTCTTGTAGAGGTCGTAGGTCCAGACCGTGTTGAAGGCCGTGACGTTCGCCGCCATGCCGGACATGAAGGAGGCCATCAGCGCGGTAAGCGCCAGGCCCAGCAGGCCGTTCGGGAAGTAGTGGAAGATCATCGACGGCAGCACCTGGTTGTAGTTCAGGACCTCGGTGCCATCCGCGGCGATCTTCTTGGGGATCGAGTAGCCCAGCTCCGGATTCATGGTCAGGGCGTAGGCGATCAGGCCGGGCAGGATGACCACGGCGGGGAAGAGCATCTTCGGGATTGCGCCGATGATCGGGGTGCGGCGGGCGGCACCCATCGAGTTCGCGGCCAGTGCGCGCTGCACCTCGGCGAAGTTCGTGGTCCAGTAGCCGAAGGAGAGGACGAAGCCGAGGCCGAAGAGGATGCCGTACCATGGCACGCCCATCGGGTTGTCGGTGCCGCCGGTCTGTGCCCACGAGTGCAGGGCGCCCTGGCCTTGCGGGGATGCCTGCAGCTTTGCCACCAGGCCGTCCCAGCCGCCCACGTTCTTCAGGGCGATGTAGGCTAGCGGGGCGATACCGAAGACGATCATGAAGAACTGGAGCACCTCATTGTAGATCGCGGAGCTCAGGCCGCCCTTCAGGACGTAGGCGAGCACGATCACCGAGGTGCCGATGAGGCAAATGTAGTAGTTCCAGCCGATCAGCGCGTGGAGCAGGTCCGCCAGCGCGTGCATCGAGATGCCGGAGGAGGCCACCGTCATGAAGGCGAAGGAGACGGAGTTGAAGACGCGCGTCGGTTCATTGTAGCGCATCTTCAGGTATTCCGGCACCGACTTGGCCTTCGAGCCGTAGTACATCGGCATCATGAAGACACCGAGGAAGACCATGGCGGGAATGGCACCCACCCAGTAGAAGTGGGTGGTCATGATGCCATACTCGGCACCGGAGGCGGCCATGCCGATCAGCTCCTGTGCGCCGAGGTTGGCCGAAATGAAAGCGAGTCCGCAGACCCAACCCGGGATGGAACGGCCGGAGAGGAAGAAGTCCTCCGCGCTGTTCATGTACTTCTTCAGTGCGAAGCCGATGCCGAGGACAAAGGCCAGGTAAATCGCCATGATCGACCAGTCGATCACATGGAGATCGGGTTTCGCCATTCCCTCCGTGGAAATGGCCCCGCCGGTCGCGGCGAGAAGCGAGGTGAGTTCGAGGAACATCTTGGGTTGGGCAGACGGGGTAGTGGGTAGAGGAGGCTAGCGCGCGATTTGAATCGGCGCTTTCCCCCGCTAGCAAGCGGCCAGTGTGTGCGCCTCCACGATTGTGAAGGCGCACACATCAGGAGATTCCGGCGACTTATTCCGCCGAGAACTTGAGGACCATCGTGTGGGTGTAGGTCTCACCCGGCTTGAGCTCGGCGCTCGGGAAGGACGGCTGGTTCGGTGCGTCCGGGAAGCCTTCGGTCTCGAGGCAGAGCGCGGTGCGCTTCTCGTACTTCGCGCCGCCCTTGCCGTCCGCAGCTCCCTTGAGGAAGTTGCCGCCGTAGAACTGGATGGCAGGCTGGTCGGTGGACACTTCCAGCACGCGGCCGGACTTGGGGTCCTTCAGGCGGGCTGCCAGGCGGAGGCCTTCCTTCGGGGTCAGCACCCAGGCGTGGTCGTAGCCGCCGCCGAGCTTGAGGGCTTCGAAGTCGGCCTCGACGCGGTCACCGATGGCGGTGGGCTTGGTGAAGTCCATCGGGGTGTCCGCGACCGGGGCCAGCTCGCCGGTCGGGATCAGGCCTGCATTGGTGGGCAGATACTTGTCCGCATCCAGCATCAGCAGGTGGTCGTTGATCGAGGTGCTCGGGTCGCCGCTGAGGTTCCAGTAGGTATGGTGGACGATGTTCAGGACGGTCGGCGCGTCGGTGGTGGCCTTCACTTCCCACTTCAGCTCGTTGTCGTCGTTGAGGGTGTAGGTGACCTTGGTTGTCAGCGTGCCCGGGTAGCCTTCCTCGCCGTCCTTGGAGACGTAGGTGAGGGTGACGGAGTTGTTCGCGTCATTGGCCTCGCCGGTCCACATGACCTTGTTGAAGCCGACGTTGCCGCCGTGAAGGTGGCACGGGATGTCGCCGGGCGCGTTGTTGGTGGCCAGGGTGTATTCCTTGCCCTCGATCGTGAACTTGCCGTCCTTGATGCGGTTGCCGAAGCGGCCGACGGTAGCGCCGAAGTAGTCGTTCCCGGGGGAAAGATAGCCGGCGGCATTGTCGAAGCCGTGCGTGACGTCGGCCAGCTTGCCAGCCTTGTCCGGGACTTCCATGGACACCAGCGTGGCGCCCAGGTCGGAGATCTTGGCGCGGAGGCCGTTCTTGTTGGTGAGCGTGAAGATCTTTGCTTCACGGCCGTCGGGGAGCTTGCCGAAGTTATCCACGGGAATTTTCGAAGTGGCGGAGGAAGATCCGGATTCTTTGCAACCGACAAGGCATGCGGCTGCCATCAGCGTCATCAGAGGTGCTGCTTTCATGGGTTAGGTCAAACGTAGTCGAAACTTCAAACCGGGACCTCGGGGTGTAAATCCGAAATCCTGTCCTCAGTGCTTGGGATTCCAGATGCTTCTCACGCAGGGCCGGGCGAGGGCAAGAAATCCTTGCGGGAAGTTGTCGGACAAATCGCGGAAAATGGACTGCGGACGCTCGGTCCGGGGAGGAACGACGCGCGGGAATCGCTTGAAACGGCAAGGGTTGCCCGTTGCAGTTGGCACGGTGATCATTCGTGGCTTGTCACGACCGGCGATTTGAGCCGTTTTTGTAACGTATCTCCCTCTCCTCCTTTCCCCCGGATGAAACTATATCCTCTTTGCGGAGCGATCGTCGCCCTCGTGTCGCCGCTGCTTGGACAGAGCACCCGTCATAACTTCAGCCCGCCTCCGCAGGACGTCCTCTGGCCTGCTCAGATCGTGGACGAGGACCTGCTCATGACTTCCGAGTGGGCCGGTGAATTCTCGATCAACAACCGGACCAACAACACGGTCTTCATCGACGACAACTATCTCGCGACCGGCAACGCCGCCGGGATCTCGGGCAATGCCTTCTGGGGTAATCCGCGGAGCGGCTTCCCTTTGGGCTCGCCCTTCATGCAGTTCACTTTCAGTGGCTACTTCGGGAGCTCGGTGGAGGATGGGGCTTTGGACCAGGTGACCGAGGTGTCCTTCGACTTCGCCTGGGCGTCCACGGACTTCGAGGCGGATCTCACCCAGTTGGCGATTCAGGTGATGGACTATGACTTCAACACCGAGGTCATCTATATCGATCTGGAGAATACCTTCAACCACTCGCTCGTCAGCGGAGGGGAGGGACGCAGCGGACGTGTCACCATCCGCCCGGTGGATGTAGCCAATGTTTTCGCGATCTCCTTCACCAATCTCCACTACGCCTCGTCGGAAGGGAATGTCGGGGAGTTCGCGATCGATAACCTGGAGATCATCCAGAACGGGCAGGGCGTCGATGACCTCTACCCGGTGCGTTCGAACGGTGATCGGGAAATCGGCTACAGCACGAATGCCGTGACCGGCACCGGGGGCTTCTCCGTGGCCAGCCAATTGAAGAATCAAGGCACGATCCCGACGACTTATTCGGTCACGTGGACATCGAGCAGCCCGGCCCTGTACCAGTACATGCAGCAGGATCACCTGCCCATCGCCGCCGGTGCCACCATTCCCGCCGCGCTCCAGTGGTCCGTGAATACGGACACCACCCCCTCCGGCTCCTACACCGGGAAATTCACGGTGGTGAACCACGGTGCCCCGATGGATCCGGACAACGAGGTGAATATCTCCGACTTCCGCCTCTACGATCCCGCGCTTCCTGTCGCGAACAACGGCACAACGAAAGCCCCGGGTGATAACGTCAGCCTGACGAATGCAGCGCCCGCCGCCCATCCCGGCGCCCTCAGGGCCTCGATGAAGGTGACGGAAGTGAGCGTGTCGCACCCGCGCTTCTCGGTCTCGGGCCTTGCGGTGGACACGGTGTTGGATGCCGGGGAAAGCACGGGCGGCAGGGTTTCCTTCAATGCCTCCGGCCTTGTGCCGGGCACCTACGCCGCGGAGCTCCGAGTGAAGCTCCAGATGACATCGCCCGCCGATAACTATCTGAACAGCGCCCCGGCCATGAGCGACGTGGTGTGGCCGTTGAGCTACACGATCGGAAACTCGGACAGCGTCGTCTTCAATGTCGCCTCGGGCCAAGGTCTCGTGAATGCCGGGCTGCAGATCAGCGGGGGAGGAACGGCTGCTTCCTTCGCGGGTGGTTCGTCCGGAGCCACTCAGGATGTGGGGATTGAGTTCGTGCCCAGCCCGCCGACGCCGAATCCTTCCGGGACCGCGCGTGCCGTCAGCACCAGCTTCAGCGTCTCGCCAGGCCTCCATGTCCTCCAGATTTCCTATCCGAATCTCCCGGCGGGCTACTCCGAGGAAGACCTGCGCATCCATGCCCTGAGTAACGGCATCTGGGTGCCCGCGATCTCTCTGAATGGAAATGGCAGCGCGACGGTGGGGTCGGCGCCGTTCATGGGCTCCTATGCCACCTATCTGGCAGGGCCGGGTGGCGGCACGCTGGATGTATCTGACTTGGGTGCCTTCGGCATCGACATGGAAAATAACCGCGCTTGGGTGGTTCTTGATTATCAGGGCACATTTCAGATCACGTTGGGTGAGGCCGAGCCGACCGTGACTCCGGTGATCACCGCGGTCACTTATGACCGGGCGACGAATACCACAACGATTCACTACCAATCGGTCGCCGGGATCGTATTCCGCGTGCTGGGGGCTCCCGGTCTGACCGGATTCACCCAAGTGGGCACCACCGCTCCTGGGACCGGCGCGGTGATGCAATTCACCCATCAGCCGCCGGGCGCACCAAACCGCTACTTCTACCGGCTCGCAAATCCCTGAGCCGGAGTCGTCCGGAACTTCGGGGTTGTGCCCCCATCGTCCCGCGCGAAAGCTGCGGCATGATTCCTGATTTCGCGAAGGCGGAGGACGCGCGCGCCTGGCTGGCCGGGGTGCTGGAGGGCTTTTCCTGCCAGACCGGTACCCTCCACAAGGCGGATGGCGAGTGGCTGGATCTGGTCGTCCAGGTCGGCGTGCCGGACTTTCTGCTGCCAAAGATCGAGCGGATTCCCTTCGGAAAGGGGATCGCCGGGGTGGCCGCGGAGCGCCGCGAGCCGGTGGAGCTGTGCAATCTCCAGCAGGATCTCGGCGGTGTGGCCCGACCGGATGCCCGCGAGACAAAGGTCTCCGGCTCGCTCGCCGTGCCGGTGATCTCGCCGGATGGCTCGGTCGTCCTCGGCACGCTGGGGGTCGGCATGCAGGATCCGCATGATTTCACGGATGAGGAAAAGGCCCGCCTGTCCGGGATAGCGTCGGATATTGGAAAGACATGGTCCGGATGCTGACCGCGCCATTGACCAGCGTGCGCAGGAATCGTTAGATGACGGCCATGACACCCGTCGCGGCAGCGAAGAAGATTCTCGATACCATGTTGGGCCAGCTCGGCTTCCATGTGGACATCGAGGTCATCGACAGCGAGGAGGAGCCGTGCCTGCAGATCCACATGCCGCGCAGCGAGCTGCTCATCGGCAAGGACGGCGAGCGGCTGGACGACCTCCAGTATCTCGTGAACCGGGTGCTGCGGAAGCACTTCCCGAAGGCTCCCCGCGTCCGCATCGACTGCGAGCACTACCGCGCCATCCAGGAAGACAAGCTGAATGCCGAGGTGCGGGCCGCCGCCGAAGGAGTGAAGGCCACCGGCAAGCCCTTCAAAATGCGCCCGCTGAATGCTTACTACCGCCGCCTCGTCCACAATGTGCTGGTGGACGACACCACGGTGGAGAGTGTCTCGCCGGGAGGCGAGGAGCGCCTGAAACGCATCATTATCCGCCCCCGTGGCACGGGTGGCACCCCAAGCGCTGAATGAAAAAGTTCTTTTTTGACTGTGGAACCCGCGACCCTCTGGCGTCGAGCGGCTTGCTCCTGATGCGGATCGGTTTCGGCTGGATGATGCTCTATGGCCACGGGATCGCGAAGATCCAGAATTTCGAGAAGCTGAAGGCGACGTGGGCGGTGCCCGGAGTCTTCCCGCTGAATTTCATGAGCAGCCCGGTCAGCCTGATGGCGACGATCTGCGCGGAGGTCGGCGCGGCCTCGCTGCTGATCCTGGGCCTGATGACCCGGCCGGCGGCATTCGTGCTCGGCTTCGCGATGTGCGTGGCGGCCTTCCAGGTGCTGGCCCATTCTCCGATGTATCTGCCCGCCCCGGGAGCGAAGGAGCCTGCCGTGATGTATCTCTTCTTCTGCTTCACCCTCATCATCACGGGCGCAGGGAAGTGGTCGGTCGATGCGGGCTTCGATACCGACAAACGCCGCCGCCGCTGGCGCTGATTTCTCCATGGAAACGCACCGCCTGGTCCTGCCTGCGGACCTCAATCACTTCGGCGCGCTTTTCGGCGGTCGCCTGCTCGCGTGGGTGGACGAGGCCTGCTGGATTGCCGCCTCGCTGCAATTCCCGCACTGCCAGTTCGTCACCATCGGGATGGACAAGGTGGAGTTCCACCACTCGGTGAGCCAGGGGACCATCCTGAATATCCGCTGCACCAAGGAGCGCGAGGGTCGCACCTCCGTGACCTACCGTGTGGATGTCTTTGACCGGCGGAATCCCATCGCCCCGCCCATCTTCGCCACGTCCATCACCTACGTCAGCGTGGACGACAGCGGGCGGAAGCGGCCGATCCGTTAGCCGCTCGCGGAGCTTGCCGACCGCCCGGCGTCCTGCGATGACGCCTTGCCGATGATCGAAACGCTCGACCTCATCCTGCCCCTCGACGCTTCCGAGGACGAAGTCGCGTGGAAAGCTGCCGCCGCGAAAAAGCTCGGCGTGCCCGCATCCCGGGTGACCGGCGTGCGCCTGCTGAAGCACTCGCTGGACGCCCGCCAGCGCGCGGTGAAGGTGCAGCTCCGCCTGGAAGTCGCCGTCGATGTGCCCTTGCCCGCCGAGATCGTGCCGACGTGGTCCACGCCTCCGCTGCCTGCAAACGCACGGACGGCCGTCATCGTGGGCTGTGGCCCGGCGGGGATGTTTGCGGCGCTGCATTGCCTGGAGCGCGGCATCAAGCCGATCGTGCTGGAGCGCGGCAAGGACGCCTCGGCGCGGCGCTTCGACCTTGCGCCCATCCTTCGGCAGGGAGTCGTCATCGAAGATTCGAACTACTGCTTCGGCGAAGGCGGAGCCGGCACCTTCTCGGATGGCAAGCTCTACACCCGCGCCACGAAGCGCGGCCCGGTCGCGCGCGTCTATGAGATCCTCGTCGCGCACGGGGCTCCCCAGCGCATCCTGACCGACGCGCACCCGCACATCGGCTCGAACCTGCTGCCAAACGTGGTGAAGGCCATGCGTGCGTCCATCCTCGAAGGGGGAGGGGAGGTCCGCTTCCAGACGAAGGTGGTGGATTTCATCGTGGATGGGGATTGCCTGCGCGGCGTGATCACCGCGGAGGGTGAGGAGATCACCGGCGATGCCGTGGTGCTGGCCACCGGCCACAGCGCCCGCGACATCTACCGCCTGCTGGCGGAGAAGAAGATCCTGTTGGAGCGCAAGCCCTTCGCCGTGGGCGTGCGCATCGAGCACCCTCAGCCTTTCATCGATGCCCAGCAGTATCACCTGAAGAAGGACGAGGAGCGCCCCGACCTGCTGCCCGCAGCTCGCTATGCCGTGGCGACGAAGATCGACGACC
The DNA here is from genome assembly GCF_025950085.1 of Luteolibacter flavescens. Classification (NCBI taxonomy): domain Bacteria; kingdom Pseudomonadati; phylum Verrucomicrobiota; class Verrucomicrobiia; order Verrucomicrobiales; family Verrucomicrobiaceae; genus Neoluteolibacter; species Neoluteolibacter flavescens. Next base: position 8,627 of record NZ_JAPDDS010000003.1, on the reverse strand, counting down.
GCGGTGTGCATTCCTTCTGCATGTGCCCGGGTGGCTTCATCGTCCCGGCCTCCACCGAGAATGACGAGGTGGTGGTGAATGGCATGAGCCTCGCCCGGCGCGACTCGCCCTTTGCAAATTCCGGCCTCGTCGTGACCGTGGAGCCGGAGGATACCGACTCCTTCTCAAAGGAACACGGCGTGCTCTCCGGCATCGCCTTCCAGAAGGCGCTCGAAGTCGCGGCGAAGCAGGCAGGCGGCGGCGGCCAGGTCGCGCCCGGCCAACGCGTCGCGGATTTCCTCGTGAACAAGGTCTCCGCCGACCTCCCGAAGACCAGCTACTTCCCGGGCGGCAAATCCTCGCCGCTGCATGAGATCCTGCCCAAGGGCATCGTGCGCCGCATGCAGACGGGCCTGAAGCTCTTCGACCGGAAGATCCGCGGCTATGCGGGGCAGGAGGCGCTTTTGCTCGGCTTCGAGACGCGCACCAGTTCCCCCGTCCGCATTCCCCGCCGGGACGACACGCTGGAGCATCCCGAGGTCCGCGGTCTCTATCCCTGCGGCGAAGGCGCGGGCTATGCCGGGGGCATCGTCAGCGCGGCGCTCGATGGCATGCGCGTTGCCGAGGCCCTGTGAGCGGCACGGCGAAATGAAAAAGCGGGACGCCGCGCGATCGCGACGCCCCGCCTTGTCGTGATCGGTCAGAACTTCAGGCGATAGAAGTGACGCGGCCCGTCATTCGGCTGATAGGGCGGTGTCACAAGCACGTCCTGCCAGTTGTTGTTGAGGTCGTCCGACTGCTGGAGCGTGCCGCCGCCCCAGTCCAGCGTGATCACGCCATTCGGGCGTGAGATGACGAGCGGTTGCGGCCCGAGGCCGGCCATGAAGTGGGCCTTGATGCGGTCGGCGGACAGCGCGGTATTGTAAATCGCCGCGTCTGATATGCCGCCGTTGAAAAGGCGTGTATCCCCGGGAACGAGCGCGCTGGGGAAGGTCTGGGCACGCTTCCAACGTCCGCGGGCTCCGATGCCCCAGTTGGCGTTGTTCACGAGCACTGCGCCGGTGGAGTCGGCACCGGTGGCGACTTCCACGCCATTGCGATACAGCCGCCACTGGCCGCCGCTCCAGGTGCCCGCGAGGTGGATCCAGTTCGTGCCTGTTAGATCGCCGGCAGGCACGGCGAATGATGCTTTCCCGCCGAGTGACCCTACCTCGTAGTTGCCGTTTTCGATGCGGAAGAAAACCTCCTCTTGGGGAAGCGCTGCGCCGACATCATCGTTCAGTCCGTGCGCGATGATGTTTGCCGCGAAGTTCGTCTGGGTCGATGGCTGGATCCATGCCTCCAGCGTGATCTGTCCGGTGAAATTCAGCCCTGTCGGATTCAGCACGTCCACGTAGGTGCTGGTGCCATTGAAAAGGCTGGCCGCGTTGTCTGCGGGGAAGCCTCCGTGCTTTGGTGGCTGTGGGCCGTCGATCACGGCGGGCGTGTTCGCCATCACGGCATCCGCCGCGGTGCCCAGCGTGCCGAGATTTGTCACGGTCGTCTGGGCGGCTTCGTCGAGGCGGTAGTAGGCCACCGGCGTATCGGCCAGCACCAGATCCTTGTAGGCCGTGGTGGGGTTCGGGTTGGTCGCGGCCTGGTAGTGAGCCTGCACCTCCGGTGCGGTGAGCGCGAAGTCATAGAGCGCCACTTCATCGATGCCGCCGATGAATGGATTCTCGCTGCCATTGGCCACGCCGCCAATGCCGAGCGGATTCGTGGCGAGGCTGTTTGGCATGTAGACCTCACCGCTGGCGAGTGTGTCGCTGCCTGCAAACACGCCATTGATGTAGATGGTGGCGGTGTTCCCGTTGAAGGTGGCCACGAAATGCTGCCACTGGCCCACCGTGTAGGGTCCTCCATTGAAGTCAATCGAGGCACCGGTGCCGGTACCGGTATACATGCGGAGATTCCAGCCGACCTCCGGGGCGCGTTGATAGACGATCCAGCCGGTACGTCCTCCGTCGGCCTTGCGGTTTGCCAGCGGCGACTGCGCATTGCCGGCGCCGGTCACATCGGGCTTCAGCCAGGCTTCCACGGAGAATGTCTGCGTGTTCAGCGCGGGCAGGAAGGGGATCACGGTCGGCACACCGCCGTCGATCGAGCCGGTGTCGATCGCCGTATAGCCCGCCGCCACATTCGTGTCGCTGGCGAGCGCTCCGGCGATGCGGTGGCGCAGGCCGGGGAAATGAAGGCCGTTCGCGGTGGCACCCAGCGTGCCCAGATTCGTCGCGGTCGAGCGCCATGCGCCTTCCGGCGGCTCGTCACCGAGAGGGAAGTAAGCCAGCGGTGAATCGCTGAGGACCGCTTCCGTGTAGGTCTGCGCGTGCAGGGGAGATGCCAATGCGGCAAGCCCCGCAAGAGGGAGGATGAGTTGGGATTTCATGGGTCGAGGATTTGGTAGCATGGGAACTCCAGCGGATTTCCCGGGTGTCTTCCGGCGCTATCGGGGGGCGCTTTCGACACCCGCGGAACGGCTGTCCAAGTCTGGATGTTTCCTAGCGGAGCAAATCCGGGAGGTAAACGATTAATGAGGCTGTTTTCAACCAGTTGGAGACGCCGCCGTTCTTACGCCAGGCGCATCAGACTTGCCTTCAGCTTCTCCGTTTCCGCGGCGGGTGTGGCGCCGAAGAAGCGCTTGAATTCGCGGCTGAATTGCGACGCGCTTTCATAGCCCACGAGGCGTGCGGCGCTGGCCGCGGTCTCGCCTCCCTGCACCATCATCAGGCGGGCCTTGTGGAGGCGGATGGTCTTCAAATATTGCAGCGGCGGCGAGCTCGTGACCGCCTTGAAATGGGAGTGGAAGGTGGACACGCTCATGCCCGCCTCGCTCGCCAGCGTGGCCATGTCCACGGGGGTCGCGTAGTCATCATGGATGCGCTGGAGCGCCCGGCTGATCTGGCCGAAGTGACTGTGCGGTGCGGCCAGCGCACGCAGCGGCCCGCCTTCCTCGCCGGCCAGCACTCGGTAGGTGATCTCGCGCACGATCTGCGGGCCCAGGATGCGTGCGTCCTCCGCGGAATACAGGGCCTCCACCAGGCGCACGGCGGCATCGTAGAGCGGGTCGCTGAGGGGATTCGCGCGGATCGCCTCGGGCTTGCCCATCGGGATCGGCATTGGCTTCTCCATCGCCATCATCAGCTCGGCGATGATGGCGGGCGTGACACCGACGGAGATGCCGAGCATCGGCCCCTCGGGCGAGGCCAGTGTCTCGCACTCGAAGGGTAAGGGAACGGAGAGCACGAGGAAGTGATTTGCATCGTAGGTGAAGACCTGGTCGCCGAGATAGCCGCGCTTCCGCCCCTGCGCGATGATCACGATACTAGGGTCATAGGAGACGGGGCCCTTCATCATCGCACAGCTCAGTTGCATCAGCTTCACGCCGGGCAGGCGCGTGGTGCTGAAGCCGTCATTCTGCGTGAGCCCTCTCAGCAGCTCCACCAGACGACCCGGGCGGGCGGCGGCGATGTCATGGTCCAGTTCACGTTGTTTCGCGCTCATGCGTAGGAATAGGCAATGAGGAGGCAGAATTGTGCAAGTGGGATCTGGCGCTTAGGAGAATCGGGCAATCATTCCGGGCCATCAGGTATATCCTGAAATCCCGCGTGGAGCTACGGTGTGTGCATGTGAGAGCGGCCTCCGCTTCCACCGCTACCAACCTCAAAAAGGACCACAAAATGAACACTGAACGCAAAGTCATCCTCGTCACCGGAGCCAGCAGCGGAATCGGTGAAGCCACCGCCCGTCACCTCGCCGCGAAGGGCCACCACCTAGTCATCGGTGCCCGCCGCACGGACCGGCTTGAGAAGCTCGCCGCCGAGCTCAATGCCGCCGGAGGCTCGGTGGAATTCACCTCGCTCGACGTGACCGATCTCGAGGACGTGCGCGCCTTCGCCGGCCTCGCGCTGGAGAAGCACGGCCGCATCGACGTGATCGTCAACAACGCCGGCGTGATGCCGCTGTCTCCGCTGGAGGCGCTCAAGATCGACGAGTGGAACCAGATGATCGACGTGAATATCCGTGGCGTGCTCCATGGCATCGCCGCAGCACTGCCGGTGATGAAGAAGCAGGGTCGCGGCCAGGTGATCAATGTGTCCTCCATCGGCGGGCACCAGGTCTGGCCGACCTGCGCGGTCTACAGTGCCACGAAATTCGCCGTGGTCGCGATCTCCGACGGCCTGCGCCAGGAGAATACGGACATCCGCGTGACCGTCATCTCGCCCGGCGTCACCACCTCGGAACTGGCGCACACCATCACCCACGATGAGACCGCAGGCTTCATCGACAAGTTCCGTGAGATCGCCATCCCGGCCGAGGCCATCGCGAAGGCGATCAGCTTTGCCATCGACCAACCCGACGACGTGGACGTGAACGAGATCATCGTGCGCCCCACTGCGAGCCCGAACTGAAACCCCCACACCCCGACCGGCCATGAGCGTGGACATCATCCCCGTCTTGCGGAAGCGGAGCCGCACCCTGCTGGAGCGGCATCCCGAGTGGCGCACCGCCTTCATCCTCGGTTCGCTCGTCCTCTTCGTCGCTGCCGCCGCCCTCCCTGCGGAGGGGCGGCATGGCGGGGAGTGTGCCTACCCCTGCCAGGTGATGCTCTCGGATGATCCCTTGCTCGAGGCCATCGCCCCGCAGAACCGCTGACAACCATCTAACAAAACGACCATGAATCTCGACCAGAAGATCGCCATCGTCACCGGTGGCAGCCGCGGCCTCGGCCGCAATATCGCACTCGCACTCGCCGCCCGCGGGGCCGATGTCATCCTGACCTACCGTGAGAAGAAGACGGAAGGTGAAGCCGTCGCCGCGGAGATCGAGGCGCTGGGGCGAAAGGCCATCGCCTTGCCGCTCGATGTCTCGTCCACGGACGGCTTCGCCTCCTTCACGGATCAAGTCGGCGCGGCCCTCGCGCAGAAATGGGAGCGCGGGAGCTTCGATTTCCTCGTAAACAATGCGGGCATCGAGTCGTCCGCTCCCTTCCCGGAGATGACCGAGGAGAATTTCGACCGGCTCTATCAGGTTCACCTGAAGGGCGTGTATTTCCTCACTCAGCGCCTGCTGCCACTGATCGCGGATGGGGGGCGCATCGTCTGCACCTCCACGGGCCTGGCTCGCTTTTCCATCCCCGGCTACTCCGCCTACGCCGCGATGAAGGGCGCGGTGGAAGTGATGTCCCGCTATCTGGCGAAGGAGCTTGGGCCGCGCCGCATCAATGTGAACGTGGTCGCCCCCGGTGCCATCGAGACGGACTTTACCGCCGGGCACCTCGCGCATGCAGGCGTGCGTGAGATGATCTCCGCACAGACCGCGCTCGGACGCGTCGGTGTGCCGGATGACATCGGCGGGGTGGTCGCCTTCCTCTGCTCGGAGGAGGGGCGCTGGGTGAATGCCCAGCGGCTCGAGGCTTCGGGCGGGATGTTTCTCTGAGGCCGGGTCCCCCGAAGGACCAATGACTTGCCGGATCGTCCGGCCATCCGGGTCACGGGCCGCCGACGTCATGTCGGCGGCCCGTGATCCGTTTTCGTATTCTGGAAGATCGCTCCCGATGAAGTTTGGGGCCGCGCAATATACCCTGCCGGTATGGATAAAATTGTCTTATTTCGTTTGAGGCGGGAGGAGCGCTGGGACGAAGATTCCGGGGGGTATGGAGACGAGAAGGAAAGGGAAGGATCGTATCGGGCTATTTCCGCAGCAGAAGCGATAGGTCTCGTTTTTGAATCCTGTGTAAGTGATTGAGGATTTGGAGGAAGCGATTCTTGTGCGTGGTCTTCATGGTGGCATTAAATATCACTTAATGCAGGGTGTTGGTCCTATAGAATTACATAGGATAGCAGGGAATCCCTTTTTTTTAGCTGGTTACGCACGCATCGTGCTCGCGACGTCCGCCTTTTTCATGGGCCGAAAGCTCACTCTTCGACCCGCGTGAAGGGCCCTCCTCCGTTACCTCGAAACCCTACCCAAAAAGACCACAACCGCTTAATGCGCCCCAAAAAATTATCATGATTCGAACTTATCTCATCCCAATCGTCGCGGGTTCACTCTCACTCTCCGCTTCCGGGGAGAATCTCATTTTTTGGGATACCTACGATGCAGGTGTTCCACAGGTGAACCTGGATTCGTCATCGCTTGTCAACCGACGCTTCGGAAAGGAAGCGGAGACGATCATGTCCCGCTCTTCCCAGACCCAGCATCTCACGATCGACAATCAACTGTACATGTTCGGTGGTGGTCGTGTCCGATTCCAAACGGACACCTCGACCTGGTGCAACTGGGCAGCCCTTCCATCTGCGCCCGATATTCTGGCAGCTCGCGGCATGTGCGTGGAGTTCCAGATCACACATGCCCTCAACACCTCTGACCCTGCCCACTGGGTAGGTTTTGCCACAGGCATCTCCGGTCCGAGTGCGGGCGAGCCGACGGTTCGGACAACTGATGCTGGAACTGACTACGGATTCCAGATCGGCAAGACCGGCATTCACACACGATATGCGAATGGTGTTGCGATCGGGTCTCCGGTTCAAGGAGCCAACGGGATCCAGCGCCGTGTGAAATTGGAATATCTTTTCACTTCCTTCGATGATGGTACCCTGGTTGACGTGAAAGCCAGTGTGGAGGGCAACGTGATCTCGGAAGATCAGTTTACCTGGAACGGCAATGCTGGTGAGCTTTACATGGAATTGGAGAACCGGGGTGGTGGCACCTACTTCGACAACTTCAAGGTCACCACGGCGTTCGGAATGACGGTGCTGCTGTCCCCGGATTTCCGCTCGGGATCGGATGCCGGCACGCTGGCAGGAACCTTCGACATCAATTCGCTCCACACCGGCGGCTACGAGCAATCGACCTTCCAGCTCGTGTCGGGGACGGGTGATACCGATAACGACAAGTTCGTGATCTCCGAATTCGGCGAACTGGTCACGGGCTCCTATGACTTCAAGCTGGGCGAAGCTGGAAAGGCCTACACCGTCCGCGTGCGCGCCACCGGTCAGGAATCAGGCGCGGTCACCGAGGAAGTCCTCACCCTCGTCCCGATCAAGGACGACGACATGGACATGCTGCCGGATGACTGGGAACTCAGCTTCCCCGGCAATACCAGCCTGGCAAACCTGAACGGCAATGTCACTGTGACTGGTTCGGGCCCCGGCTCCGGCGACTACGATGGCGACGGCATTTCGGACTATGACGAGTACATGGCCTGGCTCATCGAGCCGGGTCTCTCGCCCTTCTCCCTGGATAGCGACGGTGACGGCATCAACGACACCGATGAGACCAACCCGCCTGCCGGTCGCATCGCGACGAATCCTCGCCGCGCCGATAGCGATCTCGACGGTCTGAACGATCTTGAGGAGTTCAACCTCGGCACGAATCCGACGGTTGCCGATACCGATGGTGACGGATCCCGCGATGGCTTCGAAGTCGAGCGTGGAAGCAACCCGCTTGACGCGGCTTCGCGCCCGTCGCTCCCCGCGGCATTCTCGATCGTCCCGGTGACCACCGATGCCAGCACCGGCATCGACTCAAGCAAGACCTACACCCACAAGATCAGCGGTGGCGGCGCTGCCACGATCAACGGTGTGGCCTTCGATGCGCTGACTCCGGCGGTCACTCCCGCGAACTTCAATTGGACGGTGAATGGCGGCAAGGCTGCGTTTACCACGGCCAATCTCGGCGGCTGGTCGCCTGACGCAGCCGGCGTTCCCGCCGGTAGCGGCTTGCGCGAGATGATGGGCACGTTCACTTACGGCGGGGACAATACCACCGGTATCCACACCTATGAGTTGAGCGGACTCACTCCTGGTGCCACCTACGAGACGAAGCTCTTCATCCGCAAGTTCGGCAACAACAGCCTGCGTCCGATCGACCTCATCTACACCAACGGAAGCGATGTGCAGATGCCCTTCGGATCGCTCCTGTATGACCGTCCGGACATCGTCCTGAGCAACACCAACGACAACTCGGTCTTCTACGTGAGCTACACCTTCGTCGCGCAGGATACCAAGATGACGATCGTGGCAGCGAATCCCGCGTCCGCGCTCTTCGACAGTGGTGCTGCTCACTTCTACGGCCTGACGAATGAACTGACGGTTCCGGCAGCGGCGGACCTGAAGGTGGTGAATGTGACCCGCGACGCCACCGGCGCCGTGACGATCAACTTCACGGGCCTGCCGAACACCGCCTACCAGGTGACCAAGTCCGCGGACCTCACCTCGCCCTTCGTGCCACTGACGGCTCCGCTGTCGGTCACGACGGATGCCAGCGGTGCGGGACAAGCGGTCATTCCTGCCTCGGAAGCTTCCGAGCCGAAGGAATTCTACCGTATCGAAGACTGACATTTCCATGGCTCCGCTCCGGCGGGGCCATGAAGGATCTTGAGGCATAACAGCGAACGGCGCGGGGTGGGTTTCCACACCGCGCCGTTTCGTTTTGTCCCTGAGGCGAGCAATTCAAGGCGGAGGCTTTCCCCGATGCTGCAATGGCGATTTCCACGAGACGCCGGAGTATCGCGGCATCCGCAACGCCATCGTAAGCGTGGTCCGAGCCGCCGTGTGATTTTCCTTGGCGGTTCTCGTGCTCAGGCCGCTTTCCGAACCGGCTTGCCT